>DDEH01000136.1 GCA_002336085.1 Flavobacteriales bacterium UBA1959
TGAGTGCAAAAGCAATATACCAGCCTTTCAAGCCTCGTTGGCGAATGAATTGGAAACTCGACCAAAATGCTCGCCAACCTTCAAGAAATGATTTCCGAGTGCGCATGATGTCAAATCTACGTTGTTGGCATCAAATCCAATAAACCATCTGACCTACGTTTCGTTTCAAGAAATTGCAGCATGCGAATTCATTTCATAGCAATTGGTGGGAGTGCAATGCACAATTTGGCATTGGCCTTAGCCGATGCTGGTCATCAGATAAGTGGTTCCGATGATCAAATTTTAGAACCTTCAAGAAGCCGATTGAAACAAGCTGGACTGCTTCCTAAGGATGAGGGTTGGCATAGTGAACGAATCACCAAAAAGCTCGATTGCGTTATCCTTGGAATGCACGCACGACCCAGCAATCCAGAATTGATTCAAGCACAAGAACTCGGGGTGAAAATCCAATCCTACCCCGAATTCTTGTACACTGCAACTGCCAACGACCGGCGAATTGTTATAGGAGGATCACATGGAAAGACAACAATCACTTCCATGCTTCTGCATGCCCACAAAGTCATCAATGACCCCGTGAATTTCATGGTGGGCGCACAACTCAATGGATTTGACCGAATGGTGCAACTTGACCCCAATGTGCACACCGCTGTCTTTGAGGGCGATGAATACCTCAGTTCTCCTTTAGACCACCGCCCCAAATTCTTCTGGTATCAAGCTCATTTCACCCTGCTCACTGGCATCGCGTGGGACCACATCAATGTATTCCCAACCGAAGAAAATTATATCGAGCAATTCGATTATTACCTCGAAACATTGGCTCCAAATGCTTTCGTTATTTGGTGCAAAGAAGACGAGCATTTAGCGACGGTTGTCCGTCGATCGAAACGGAAAGACTTGACATTTATTCCCTACCACACGCCCGTCACAACGCCAGCACGCGATGGACAAACGATACTAAAATGGGATGATGGGACAGAATCAATCACTCCACTTATTGGAACGCACAACATGCAAAACGTGGCTGGCGCGCGAGCGCTCGCTGCATGCACGGGAATTGAAGAGGCGGACTTCGATCAAGCAATGGGTAGCTTCACCGGCGCCGCTCGACGCTTGGAGTTGCTTCAAGAGACAGAAAGCTTCACCGCATTTCGAGATTTCGCCCACGCTCCTTCCAAGTTGCGCGCAACAACCGGAGGAGTGAAAGATGCATTTCCCAATCGCCACCTGACTGCCGTATTCGAGTTGCATACATTCTCTAGTCTTAACAAGGACTTTTTACCCACTTACCGAGAAGCATTGGCTAGAG
Organism: Flavobacteriales bacterium UBA1959; assembly: GCA_002336085.1. Classification (GTDB taxonomy): domain Bacteria; phylum Bacteroidota; class Bacteroidia; order Flavobacteriales_D; family Sanyastnellaceae; genus UA16. The sequence continues at coordinate 1,307 of DDEH01000136.1, forward strand.
CGGACGAGCAAGTAGTCTATTACGATCCCGAAGTGCTAGCCCATAAGCAATTGGACGCACTCAGCCCCGAATTCGTGGCCGAATGCTTTGGACCGTCCGATCGGCTCAGGATTATCAATTCGAAATCAGAGTTGCAAGCCTATTTAGATTCACAAAACAAGAGCAACAGCGTGTTGCTTTTGATGAGTTCAGGGTGGTTTGGAAAGGTTCGCCCAAAGTGGCTTGATTGATCAGCGATAAATCAATGATGGGCGCAGGAAGCCCTATCCAAGGCCAACATCCAGCGACATCATTACGAGAAAACCTCCAATGAATCCCAAGGTGGCAAAATCGGTGTACTTATCGCGCTGCGTTTCCGGAATGACCTCCTCGACAACAACGTAAATCATAGCCCCTGCTGCAAAAGCCAGCGCATAGGGTAAGATCGCCTGCATTTGCATAACCGCAATTGCTCCCACAGCCGCCGCAACTGGCTCTACCACGGCGGACAATTGACCGAACCAAACCGAACGCACCGCTCCTACACCTTGTCTTCTTAGCGGCATGCTTACCGCAAGGCCCTCTGGAAAGTTTTGTATACCAATACCTATCGCTAGGGCTACAGCAGCTCCAACCGAAGCGCCATCAAGGCCCAGTGCAGCTGCACCAAATAACACACCGACGGCCAAGCCTTCAGGAATATTGTGCAATGTAATGGCCAAAACGAGTAGAGTGGAACGATGCCAATCCGTCGGAGGACCTTCCGCTTCATCCTTTTTAAAGTTGATGTGCAGATGCGGTGTCAACTTATCCAAAGCAAAAATGAACAGCGCACCCAGCCCAAACCCAATGGCTGCTGGGATGACTTTTGCAAAACCCTCTCCTCCTGACATCTCAATTGCTGGAGACAACAAAGACCAGAAACTTGCAGCGACCATTACCCCTCCAGTGAATCCGAGCATGCTGTCAAACCACTTCCTGTGCATATCCTTAAAAAAAAGCACCAAAGAAGCACCTGCTGCCGTCATGAACCAAGTGAAAAACGTAGCCAAAAGTGCCGCTTCAAGCGCACCCAGTCCCGACATATACTCAACAATCTGATCCATCACTTCGTACAAATTACATTTTACTCACCCTCAACTTCCACCAGCACCTGCGCCGCCACTTCTCTCGAAACTCTTATGCTCGAATCCTGCTCATCTTTCCATTCCCAGCTACCATCAAAAGGAAAGTGCCTCATCACTTCAAAACGATTTCCAAGTTGGATGCCCAAGGCATCCAAATGACGTAAAAAATCTGAAGCACTGTAAGCCACTCCCTTTACAATAAAAGATTGTCCAAGCCTGAGGTCTTCTGCTCTAACC
>DDEH01000118.1 GCA_002336085.1 Flavobacteriales bacterium UBA1959
ACCTCTGCCTTCATGTCCTTTGGCGTGAGTAATAGCGAAATCTCGTCACTGATTTCTTCGGCTGTAAAGGGGCTGTAAATTGCCTTGACGCGATTAATAACCTCTTCTTTTGGCAGCTCTAATTCTTTCTTGCATGCCGTGTATGTTTCGTCGATGATGTGAGTCAAGCCTCGCTTTTTAAGCAAACTGATTGCAGCTTGAAACGCGATAAAATCGCCCATTTTTGCCATGTCAATTCCGTAGCAGTCAGGGTAGCGAATTTGTGGCGCACTTGAAGCGACTACGATGCGCTTGGGCTCGAGTCGATCCAAAATGCGAAGGATGGACTTTTTCAGGGTCGTTCCCCGTACGATGCTATCGTCGATGACGACGAGGTTATCAGTGCCTTTTCTGACTGTGCCGTATGCGATATCGTATACGTGAGCCACCAAATCATCTCGTCCCGTGTCCTCAGTGATGAAGGTGCGGAGTTTTGCGTCCTTGATGGCGATTTTTTCCATGCGAGCCCGCTCATCGAGGATTGCCTTCACTTCTTCAGGATCAGGATTTGCACCTAAACCAATGATTCGAGCAATTTTCGCCTGATTCAGATAATCTTCTAATCCTTTGATCAACCCATAGAAACAAACCTCTGCTGTGTTTGGGATGAAGCTTGTTACTGTATTGTCCAGGTCGTGCTCTACCGCTTCAATGATTTGAGGAACCATGTTTCGGCCCAACTCCTTTCTCTCGTTGTAAATGTCCTTGTCATTGCCTCGGCTGAAGTAAATGCGCTCAAAGCTGCAGGCCGCTCGTTTGCCAGGCTCTTTCACTTTGGGCATGCTTACGCTACCATCGCGCTTGATAATAAGCGCATGACCGGGGTCAATTTCACTGACCTTCTCTGCTGAAATATTAAATGCTGTTTGGATCACTGGCCGCTCACTAGCGACAACGACTACCTCATCGTCTTCAAACCAAAAGGCGGGACGTATTCCATTCGGGTCTCGCATCACAAATGCATCGCCATGCCCCACTAATCCGCACATTACATAGCCTCCGTCCAAAGAGTTAGCGGTATGCCGCAAGATGGTTGGAATGTCAAGTTGCTGGGCAATGTGTTCTGAAATTTCCGTGTTTTCGAGCCCTTTGTTGTTCAAAGAATCGAATAACCGTTGATTTTCAACGTCTAAAAAATGGCCAATACGCTCTAAAATGGTAACAGTATCCGCTTGTTCTTTTGGGTGTTGGCCTAGCCGAACTAACTTATCGAAAAGCTCGTCGGTATTGGTCATATTGAAATTTCCAGCCACAACGAGGTTTCGCGTTCGCCAATTGTTTTGACGTAAAAACGGGTGGCAATTTTCCACCTCATTCTTTCCGTACGTCCCGTACCTCAGATGCGCTAGGAAAAGTTCACCGGTAAACGCCTTTTCACGCTGCAAAAAATCACCATCGGCCAACTGTTCTTTATTCAAGCCTTCGAAACGTGGCATGATGCGGCTGAATACATCTTGTATTGGGCGCGAGTCGACCGATCGAATGCGTGAGATGTAGCGCTTTCCCGGAGGGACATCGATTTTTATATTGGCCAATCCCGCACCGTCTTGGCCACGGTTGTGCTGCTTCTCCATGAGCAAGTACATTTTGTTGAGGCCGTAAAAGGCCGTACCGTACTTATCGATGTAATGCTGCAGCGGCTTTTTGAGCCGAAGCATCGCAATGCCGCATTCATGTTGAAGAAAATCGCTCATGCAAGGTGCAGGTTTGGCTCGTTGGTGCGCTGCAAATGTAGTGCCCTCCGCATCACGATAGTGACGGCAATCAAGAATTTCTATCTCGTTGGAATTGCTCTGATCGATTTCCCTGAATCCCTCCCGTGTGCACGAATAAAACTTTGTTTCCGGGCTTTAATTGATGGGGTCGATTTTCGGGAGATAATTCTAAAGCACCTTGGAACTTGAGCAATGTTTTTGCGGTGTAAACTCCATCGAGTTCAATTCCAGTTTCGCTTTGAAAGTTGCCCATTAGGTCTGAAACGGCGGGGGTTATTTTTCCGAATCCTCCCTCATGTGCGTCATTCCATGGTGTAACATTTTCCATGATGTCAGCGGACCATTGCTCATCAATTAGCACCTCGTTTACACGTTGTTGGACAAGCGTCGCCATGTCCAATCCTTTGAGCGCATTTCCGACAAACAGGTGTGATTTTCCACCCAAACCAATGGCCATGCCGGCGGCCGTGGAGCCGCTTCCTGCGCTGACGACTATGGCATCCCAGGGCCGCAAAAGATCTTCCGATGAAATCAAGGTTTGGCACCCCATAGTTCCGAGGGCGTCTCCGGCTCCTTCGGGGACAATCCAGGGGTTGTTGAATCGATCACGGAGCCAGGCTTTGAAGAAATTAAGGTGTTTTTCTCGGTATTCTGCCCGTGATACCGGAACCAATTCCATCCCCCACTCCGTACAATCTTGAAGTGTAGGGGTGAGCTTTTTCAATTCATGAGGATCCGCCCTTACTAGGCCAATTGTGCGAATCCCTAAAGCGTGTCCTGTGGCGGCGGTGGCGTGCAAATGATTGGACCATGCTCCGCCAAACGTGAGCATAGCCGGGTTATGCATGCGCATTGCACGTTCAATGTGGTACTGCAATTTCCAGGCTTTGTTTCCAGGCGCAGTACCTGGAATCGCGTCCAGACGTCGGATATGAAAATCGATGCCAGCGGCATTGGTTACGGACCAATTGACCCGCTCCGTCCGTGGCACGTGCAGCGAAAAACCGGAAGATGGCTCAGGGGTATGGGACAACGGTTTCATAGGTGGTAAATTTGCAACATGCGGAGCGATTTGGACCCCGAAGATTTTTATTACAGTCCAGAAGGCTTCATTGTCTTCTCGGAACAATATCACCTCAAGCGTGGTCATTGTTGTCAGAGCGGTTGTAAACATTGCCCATACGGGTATGATTCCCGCACCGGAAAAATTAAAAAACCATGATTACTGCCATGCACCCTGAAGAATTAAAGTCTTTTCAACTGGAAATTTCCGGAGGCATTCCGGCGGAGTTGCCAGCACCTTCTCCACGTTCTGAGAACGTGAGTCATGCCCCCGTGAGAAAAGATGTTTTAACGCCAGCCGAAAAGGAACTTGCGTTGCGAAACGCGCTGCGTTACTTTCCTTCCCCCACCCACCCTGAGTTGGCTCAAGAGTTTGCTCAAGAGCTCAAGACTTTCGGCCGGATTTACATGTACCGTTTGCGGCCAAAGCATCCGATCAAAGCTCAGCCCATTGATGCCTACCCTTCGCAGTGCTTGCAGGCCGCTTCCATTATGTTGATGATCCAAAACAATTTGGATCCTGCCGTCGCTCAGCACCCCGAGGAACTCATTACGTATGGTGGAAACGGCGGGGTTTTTCAAAACTGGGCGCAGTATCGCTTGACCATGCAATACCTCAGTCAAATGACAGAGGAACAGACATTGGCGATGTATAGCGGCCATCCTATGGGATTATTTCCTTCACACAAGGACGCTCCCCGCGTCGTAGTGACCAATGGTATGGTTATTCCGAACTATTCGAAACCGGACGACTGGGAGCGAATGAACGCAATGGGCGTCTCACAATATGGCCAAATGACGGCCGGTTCATACATGTACATCGGTCCGCAAGGCATTGTGCACGGAACCACGATTACGCTATTGAATGCTGTGCGAATGAAGGACAAAACAGGATCGGGTCCTGCGGGCAAGCTATTTGTCACGGCGGGATTGGGAGGCATGAGTGGAGCGCAGCCTAAAGCTGGAAATATTGCAGGTGTGGTGAGCGTCACAGCGGAGGTAAATGCCGACGCGGCATATAAGCGTCATGAGCAAGGCTGGGTTGATCATGTAGTTACCAATGTGAAAGACCTGGTGGAGAAAGTGAGGGGTTCTGTGGGCGCTAAGGAAGCAGTTTCGTATGCGTATTTGGGCAATGTTGTGGACGTGTGGGAGGCATTTGATGAGGCGAATTTATTCGTTGATTTGGGTTCGGATCAAACGTCGCTTCATAATCCATGGGCCGGAGGCTACTATCCTGCCGGCCTCTCTTTCGAGGAGTCCAATGATTTGATGGCCCATGACCCGGATGCATTTGCAGAGCATGTGCGGGAGTCTTTGCGCCGGCATGCAGATGCTGTCAATCGGCACACGGCACGCGGAACATATTTCTTTGATTATGGCAATGCATTCTTATTGGAAGCTTCTCGATCGGGGGCGGATATTATGAATGCAGACGGTACTGGATTTCGATATCCGAGTTATGTTCAGGACATTATGGGTCCCATGTGTTTCGATTATGGATTTGGTCCTTTTCGATGGGTATGCGCGAGTGGACAACCATCAGATTTGGCATTGACAGATGACATCGCATGTGAGGTTTTGGAGGCCTTGAAGAAGGAAGCCCCGGCGGAGATCCAACAACAAATGGACGACAACATTCGATGGATAAAAGGAGCGCAGGCCAATCGTCTTGTAGTCGGTTCACAAGCGCGAATACTGTATGCGGACGCTTTGGGCCGGATGAAAATTGCCAAGGCATTCAATGAAGCCATTGCCTCGGGTAAACTGGCTGGGCCCGTGGTTTTGGGCCGTGATCACCATGACGTTTCGGGCACTGACTCGCCGTTTCGTGAAACATCCAACATTTATGATGGATCTGCGTTCACCGCAGACATGGCTGTCCAGAATTTTGCGGGCGACGCGTTCCGCGGCGCTACATGGATTTCACTCCATAACGGCGGTGGCGTCGGTTGGGGAGAGGTCGTCAACGGGGGTTTTGGGATGCTTATAGATGGCAGTGCTGATGCTGAGCGTCGGCTGACTTCCATGCTTCATTGGGATGTAAACAATGGAATCGCACGCCGAAGCTGGGCCCGAAACGAAGGTGCAGAGTGGGCAATCCAACGAGCGATGGAACAAGAGCCACTTTTGAAAGTCACCTTGCCTGCGCACGCCAAAGACGATGTGATTTCCGATGCCCTCAAATAATAGAGGCTTTTGAATCCGGCTTTGATTCAAACAAAGAGTAACCAAGCTGGAATGGATCTGATGGGTGCCCTTTTTGATCAAACCAATCGGAAGCCAGCAAACTTCATTTATGCAATAAACTGGCGCATCATTCCCAATGAGGATTTTTCACAAGACGCCACGCTTCCTAAATAAGAATTGTCTGCATTTGTGGTTTGTGGTGGTAGATGTTAAAATAATTGACCCAGAGACATCACGGAAACGTTTTAACGATATTTTCGTTTCCAGCTTGAAACATTCAGGGTATCTTTGCCGCCGCAATGGCAACAGCATCTCCATCAAAAGTATCGGCATTTAGCCCCAATCAGGGAAGAGATCGGGCTATGGAAATGCTCAAGAGATCCATGGATATTTTTTGTCAATT
>DDEH01000015.1:0-675 GCA_002336085.1 Flavobacteriales bacterium UBA1959
CTCTTAGATTGCTAAAACCGCTTACTTCGGCTGTGCTATGACAGTCATGACTCCAAGCGAAGCCGTTTTTTCCATCCATCTTTTGGGCAAAAACTTGACCATTCCAATGACGAATTGCACAAATTCCTCTTCCATATTCTTGTCCCATCGGATTCCCTTTTGCTCCATTTTACTCATCCAATAGAGCAAATAGGGGTCCATGGTTCCGTAAGTCAGGATTTCAGAAACTTTCCACCCACTTTTTTCTAGCAATAGCGCTATGTTTTTTGGAGAAAACAACGAAAGGTGCCTTGGAGTGTGCCAACCCGCCCAGTTTTGCCCAAACCTCTTTCTACTGGAAGAGTCAAAATTAGGTATCTCAATGACCAGCGTGGTAGATGGCTTGGACAATGATTTTAACCAGGTTAGGTTCTCTAAGGGTGAGTAGTCGTGCTCGAGGTAGTGCCACATGGTCACTACATCAGGTTGAAGATTGCTTGGAAGGTCTTTTATCTCTGCTACTTGTAAATTTATCTCCTTAAAATTTTCAGGTTGCTCTTTCCACCCTTCATCGCTAAAGTCAATGCCCATTGTTTGGCAATTTAATTTTTGCTGACAAACCTTGAGAAAAGAGGGGTTTCCGCATCCCACATCCAAAATCAAAGATCTTTCCGATAGCTTATGAGCATCATTGAC
>DDEH01000015.1:1065-14095 GCA_002336085.1 Flavobacteriales bacterium UBA1959
CGTATTTCCCCCACGCTTTTGATCCTCGATAGGGCAAGTAATGCGATGAATAATAGCTTTTAAGGTCATCCAATGGGACCCTCGGATTTAAAAAAACAAGTTTACAGCTGGAACATTGATCAAAGTTGAATAACTCCTTATTGGAATGCATTTGCGCTGCTGTCTCAATAAAAGAATCAAAAGAAGAGTCATTGCAGACAGGACAAGTAAGAAGTTCAAGCATGCAGCCAATATAGTTGGTGTGAGCTTACTCGACTTGAGATTTATTCTACTTTGTATACCGGTGGTTTTCCAAATCTATGATCCTCGTTGCCACAAACTGACACTCTGAGCCGCTAGTCCACTGCTGCCTTATCACCAAAGGAATTGGTACAATAGATTCGAGTTTTAAAAACACACGTAGTTTCGGTGAAGCATCCTCGACCGCGATCAATCCCTTGCAAGAATCCTTCGCTCAATAGGACAACCAATGGCATCTGTCCTCTTCGGATCAATCGCTTGACCGTCCATGGCCTGCTCAACCGCCAAAGCCAAATCTTGATTTTTCGGCTTTGCCCTATGCTTTCCAAGAGCATAATACAGATCATTAATCCGTCCGCGATAGCGCACTCGACCTTCCGGATCAATCAAGAAGGCTTCAGGTGTCCATTTGGCATCGACCGCATCGGACCAACCCAGGGTATCTTTGGCGAGCGACCAGTCAACTTCATAGCGCTCAGCAAACGTTGCAATCTGCTCATCTGTCACCGTTGGATTAGGAAACCAACCTACCACATCCAATTGCCCTGGATATTCTTCCTCCCACTGCTCGTTTAGAGCATTGAGGTAGTACGTGTAATCCTGGCATACAGGACACAGCGGAGCCAAAAAGACCCAGATCTTCCACATAATTAATCCAGCACTTGAATCATATGGCTCCGAACCAAGCCAGCCGAGGTGGTCATCCGGTAGAAGTATGTACCGGGATCCAAATCCGGCAATGTGAATCGCTGCTCATGATGGCCTGCAGGCAAGTGGCGTTGAGGCATGATGTTTTGGACTTGACGCCCTCGAACATCCATTAAATCCAATACCACGCGATCTGCTTCATTCAAGTGGTAACCAAAAGTCACCACCTGGCCTCGCCGAGCCGGATTGGGCCAAGCAGGGAACAAGTTGTTTGCCGCATAGACAATCCGCGTATCCTCATCCGGAACCGACAAGCTAATATCCTCATCACCAGGCATGTAATCCACAAACTGCAGGAACATCACAAACATCTCATCGCCTGTCAAATCCCCCCACGAAGTCCATTGAGGCGGATCGTTCGGGTTATTGGGATTGTCAGAAGTATTGTCGTAGGTGCAGTAGCCGTGAATTTTGTAGCCCGCAGGAATGTGCTTCAAAGAAGGATAACTGAAAATTCCCTGCCAGTTAAAATCCCATTCAGGAATCGAAATTAACGGAATGGTGTCGCTGCCGTTGCCCGACACAGCGTAAACTTCCCAGGCTTTGCCGAGCAAATGACAATGCGGAGTAATGGAAAGCAAACTCATATCACTCGTCACATTGAAAATACCGTGGAAGGTTTCCACTTCATTCGGTGCGATGAAAAACGGTTCCGTCAGATTGTTCACCGTCATCAACGCCAAATCCACCTCACGTTGAATCGGCTCATCGGAGAAGAACAAATTAATCTCCGTAACGTCTGACTCTTCTATGGGTGTCGGACCATAATGCATTTGAAGCAACAACCGGCCATCGGGTCCGATGGTCTTGCCAATGGTTGGGGGGAAATCTGTGGGTGGTGTACCTGGAACCCAACCTCCAAACAAGAAATCCTCCACATTCACCCCATAATCGCCAAAGCTTTCATACCCAAGAGCGTCATCCTCAGCATCCAATGCTTCAGCGCCAGCAATAGAGACCGCGCTTTCGGTGTAAGCGATGAGGGCATGGTGCGCAATGGCCGAATTGCCCGTACGAATCTCTACCGCTCCAATTTCCGTTTCCTCTTCCACCCCAGTCTCAAGAACGAACACCTGGTATTGTTCCGTCATGTCACCGCCGTGCACATATGGCTCCGGCATAGAGACTACCAAGTCCGGCTCTCCAATTTGGCTCCCCTCGGGAAAATCGGGCAATCCGGGATTCATCGCAGGATCGCCCTCCGGCATACCCGCTTCGTACCAATCCGAAAGCAACTGAATTTGGTCCTCAGTTAGAAAGCGTTCTCCGCGCAATGAAGCATATTCCACATCGGGTGTCCAAGGTGGCATATAGCCCGTGGAAGTCACATAAGAAATGAAAGCAGCCTGGTTCGCCACTTCATCGTAATTGGTAAACGGCATTGGTCCGATCTCACCTACGCGATGGCACTCAGTGCAGTTCTGGTATACGATGGGCGCAATGTCAGCGTAAAAAGTTGGTGCTTGCGCCTTCACCTGAAAAGCATGTGCCACAACGAAGGCTACAAAAGCACTAAAACTGAGAATCTTGACCATCTCTGAATTTCTTTAAATTGCAAAATAAGAACGATTTTAATACCGACAATGATGAACACCCAAGGTTTAATCGAATTCCTTGCGACCTTTGAGCCGAATGTTTCAATCGACAACCGAAAATTCACCCATTCAGGGACCCCACATTTTGCACTTGGCGAGCTGGTACCCCAGTGCGGTCCACGGAACCTTGGGCAACTTTGTTCGTCGCCATATTGAAGCCATCTCCACGGCGCATTCCGGCGAAGTATGGTATGCAGCACCTTCGTCTGAAAATCAACCACTTCCTAAAAACACCGCCCTTAACTGCGGCGGCTTCTTGGAACGCATTGCCTATTTCAAGACAAGAAAGCCAATGGTACTCGGAACTACTCGGGAACTACTCGAATTGGCGGAACAAACCGACATGGGCCGTTTCGACGTGATTCACTTGCACGTTGCATACCCTGCAGGCAAAGCGGCTCGCACGCTTTCCAAGCGCTGGAATATTCCTTTGGTGGTAACCGAGCATTGGACAGCCTACCACAAATTACAGCAACAGAGACTTCCTTTTTGGCGAAAGTGGTCCATGCGCAATACCCTGAAGCACGCCAATTTGCTTTGCCCTGTTTCTGAAGACTTGGCCGAAAGCATGCGGTTGTTTGGGGGTGACAATCATTTCCGTGTGGTACCTAATGTGGTGGATACGGAACTTTTTCATCCGCAAGATGAAATGGCGGATAAATCACCGGGAACTTTCCAATGGCTGCACATCAGTTCGTTGTCAGATGACCAAAAAAACATCAGCGGAATCATCCGGGCTATTCATCAGCTCAGAAAAAAAACGACAAGTTTTCATGTTCAGATTATTGGTGACGGAGATCCCGAGCCTCATCGGACATTGGTCAATGCCCTGGGATTGAATGATTGCATCACGGTGCTCGGTGAAATCACGCTCGCTGAAGTAGCAAATAAGATGCGACTTGCCGATGCCCTATTGCTTTTTAGCCGCTATGAGAACTTTCCGTGCGTGATTGCAGAGGCCTGGGCAAGTGGCATACCTGTTCTATCGAGTGATGTGGGAGGCATAAGAGAGCACCTTACGCCCAACCGAGGTGCTTTGGTCAAGTCGGAAGACGAAGTGGCCTTAACCAAAAGCATGCTTCAATGGATAAAAGCCGAGAAAAGATTTAACAGCGCTGAACTGCGATCCCATGCACTAAACCACTTCAGTGTTGAAGCCATCGCAAACAATTACAGTGAGGTTTACCGTGAAGCATTGGAACGCGCGAATCCAATAGCAAAATGACACCAAAAACGCAAGAGCGATCAGAAGATCGACACGCACTTTTAAGCCGGCTATTGCTTTTGTTGTTCACCACGGCCATTATCGTTTTGAATTCCCGAACCCTCGGAGCTAGTGGCCAAGGAGAAATCGCCTGGATTCAACTCGGTATCTTAATGGTAACAGGACTCAGCGGATTTCTTGCAGGTGGGACTGTGGTTTTTCTGCAAAAGGAAATGCACGTCGGGAACGTGCTCCTCCCCGGCCATATTTGGTTGGTAATTTCAGCAATCGTCAGCACAGGCATCGGAACAGTATTGCAGTTTTTACCGGCAAGCCATTTTGTCTTCATCGCCGCAACGGGTTGGCTGCAAGGCGCCATTATTTTTCATGGGCAGGTTCTTTTGGCCGAACGGAAAATCAAATCTCACAATGCTCTTCAAGTGTTGCAAGCTGGAGCGCTCTTGGTCATTTTGTGCACCGTATTCGCAAACACCTCAGAGCCAAAAGTCACTGATTTCTTGCGAGCATTAGCTGCCAGCTTAGCCATTGCCTTTGTTGCATCGATAATCCTTGTTTTGCGGCAAGTGGCCTTGCCATCAAAGGAAGAACGTATAGCCACCAAGCAGGTCGCACGCCGACTCTGGACGTATGGGCGGTCTGCACAAACCGGAGCCTTGCTGCAAATGCTAACCAACCGTGCCAACCTTAGCCTTTTGGCACAGGCGCCGGCGGGTGTTGCCGCCTCGGGAATTTATTCCATTGCTTTTTATGGATTAGAAGCCATGTGGTTGATCCCAAGAGCATTAGCACCTCTGGTCTACACACGAACCGCCTCAGAAAACTCAAAGGACGTGCGGTTGACTCATACCAAGAGGCAATTGGGGAAGGCTGTGCTTGGAACAGCTGTATCCTTGGTGGGTGCACTGCTCATTCCCGAAAACATCTACAGCTGGGTGTTTGGGTTCGAAGGCATTCGACCAGTCGTGGTCGGCCTAGCTACTGCAGCCATTGCAGGTGCCATCTCTTCCATCGTCGCCCATCATCTTTCGGGCATCGGACAACACCGTTGGAATGCCTGGACTTCCGGAGCAGGTTTGGTTACTTTGTTGGTCACGGCCGCGGCATGGATTCCAGATGGTGGCGCCGTTGGCGCCGCTCACGCTGCTTCAGCTGCCGCCGTTGTTCAAGCAATTGGACTTTTGGTCGCTTGGTCAAAGTGCGAATTAACACCGGTGCGAAAACTGCTCTTTTAGGCACTCGCCTTGGTATCAGCCTAAAATCCCGAGGTCATCGACGACGGGAGGACGTTTGGTTTCGAAGCCTTCAGCGCTTTTGACTCCACCTAATCTGCCCATGGCCACATCACGTGCTTGCAAGTGGATTAAAAATTCTGGAGAGCTAATAGGTGTTTCAGGTTGATCAGAGGTTCCGTCTTCCTGATAAAACTGAGTCGCGTAAGCGGCAATGGCTTGGGCTTTTATGTCCTCAAATCCGGTGATATCGACCACGATAGTCGGGTTGCGCCAGTGATCTTGGATGCCGTGGTACACAGACTTCGGACGCCAAGGAAGCTGACTCGCTCCTGTCGTTGCATCGACCGATTCAATTTTGAGTAAGCCACTCAAAAAAACAGCGCGGTGGACGAGCGCCGCGCCGCGGCCGTGATCAGGATGACGGTCATCCAACGCATTGGCCAAAACAATTTGCGGGCGCAACCTCCTTAATACTTCGATGACCCGGAGCAAAGCACCTTGATCGACTTCAAAGAAGCCATCGCCTAAGTCCAAGTTCTCACGGAAATCAACGCCCAAAATTTTCTGAGCAACGGCCGCTTCAGAGGCGCGGGTATCAGCATTGCCGCGCGAGCCCAATTCACCACGGGTCAAATCAACAATCGCAACGCGCTTGCCTTGGGAGACGCTTTTGGCAATCGTTCCTCCTGCGAACAACTCCACATCATCAGGATGCGCACCAAAAGCACAGAGATCATAAAACCAACCAGCTTGTTCCATGTGACAAAGGTAGCGTTTCAGTCCAGCTAATTCTATACATAACAAATTCGCTGTTTGTGTTGAACAACACTCAAATGAATGTTGTTTTGCATCCATGAATCACGTCTCCCCAACCCACGATTACGATGCATTGGTCATCGGAGCAGGTTTTGCTGGTATCGCAGCAGCGACTCAGCTTGCAGCTTTGGGCCGCAAAGTTAAAGTCTTGGAACGCCATGATCATCCCGGAGGACGCGCTCGTGTGTTTCACGAGCAAGGTTTCACTTTTGATATGGGGCCCAGCTGGTACTGGATGCCCGATGTGTTTGAAGCGTACTTCGCCAAATTTGGAAGCGATGTAAACCGTGAACTGGACTTGGTGCGCCTAGATCCCTCCTACACCGTATGGTTCAAGGACGGTCCTGTCAACATCGCTGCCAATTTAGAAACTCTTAAAGCTACATTTGACTCAATGGAGCCGGGCGCAGGTGCTAAACTGCAAGAATTCCTGGACGAAGCAGAGGTGAAGTACAAAATTGGTATGAACAATTTCGTTCGAAAACCGGCACATAGCATCATGGAGTTTGCCACTTGGGAAACCTTTCAACACTCCACCAAACTCACCCTTCTGAAAAGCTTTAGCGCACATGCTCGGAGTTTCTTCACGGATGAACGATTGCTCCAAATCATTGAGTTTCCTGTGCTCTTTTTAGGAGCCAAACCCGAAAAGACACCAGCACTGTATAGCTTGATGAATTATGCCGACACCGTGCTTGGCACATGGTATCCAATGGGAGGCATGCATGAAATTGTCAGGGCCATGGTGCGAGTCGCAGAAAAAAATGGCGTTGAATTTCAGTACAACTCAGACGTTGCTAAAATCACAGATAATGGCAAAACCGTGAGCGGTGTTCGCTTGCAATCCGGCGCGACAATTTCTGCGAAATCTGTAATCGCGGGGGCAGACTATCACCATGTGGAACAAACCCTCTTGTCTTCCAAATGGCGACGTTATGATGAAGATTACTGGGAGAAGCGGGTAATGTCGCCGAGTTCTTTGCTGTTTTATGTAGGCGTGAATAAACGTGTGCCCAACCTGCAGCACCACAACCTATTCTTCGACACGCCATTTGGCCCGCATGCGGAAACGATTTATGACTCCAAAACATGGCCGGAAGATCCGCTCTTTTACGTGAGCGCTCCCTCTACTACAGATTCAGGCGTCGCACCAGAAGGATTTGAAAATCTGTTTTTTCTCATTCCTCTTGCTCCAGGACTGGACGAAAATCCGGGGCAGCGAGACGCATACTTTGAAGAGATGTGTGATCGCTTGGAGCGGCAAATCGGAATGGATATCCGGCCACACATTGTCTACAAAAGAGGATATGCCCACCGAGAGTTTCAGGAAGATTACCGTGCCTTCAAAGGCAACGCTTATGGCCTCGCAAACACCATCAAACAAACGGCATTTTGGAAACCCAAAATGAAGAGTAAACTTCCCGGGCTGTATTTCACGGGACAGCTAACCACACCAGGGCCTGGCGTCCCGCCAAGCCTAATCAGCGGAGAAGTCGCTGGAATGGAAGCACACGAGTGGATGAATGCCAACATCTAGGCTTCTCATTGAACCAAAATCACCTTATATTGGTTAAATTCTCATGGATGCTTTGAAACTATACGATGACGTGTGTGCGGAATGCAGCATACTCACCACAAAGGCATACAGCACTTCGTTCTCCCTCGGAATTCGATTTCTGGGAAAACAACTAAGGCAACCAATTTATTCCATTTATGGCTACGTGCGTTTTGCAGATGAAATCGTAGATACCTTTCATCACACGGACAAGAAAGCATTATTTGAGCGGTTCAAAGCAGATACAGACCTTGCCATAGAAGAAAGGATAAGCTTGAATCCAATCCTTCATACCTTCCAGCAGGTTTACCATAGATATTCGCTTGATAAGAAGCACGTTGACCTGTTTCTTCAGAGCATGGAATGGGACCTCAATCGTGCAGATTATGACCGTTTGGGATTCGATCAGTACATCGTAGGCTCAGCAGAAGTAGTTGGACTAATGTGTTTAAAAGTGTTCGTGAACGGCGACGAAGCCGAATATGAGCGCCTTCGTCCCTTTGCAGAACGACTCGGTGCGGCTTTCCAGAAAATCAACTTTTTGCGGGATTTAAAAGCCGACTATCAAGAAATGGGACGGTCGTATTTTCCAAACTTGGACCTTTCAAGCTTTGACGACGAAACGAAACGTGTCATCGAAGATGAAATTGAAGCTGACTTTAAGGAAGCCTACAAGGGCATCATCGAATTGCCCAGAAGCAGCCGATTGGGCGTCTATATCGCTTACATCTACTACTTGCGATTGTTTCAAAAAATCCGAAGTTTGCCCAGCGCGCGCATTATGGAGGAGCGCATCCGAATACCCAACGCTCAAAAAGCAACACTTTTCATGGGCTCCTATTTGCGCCACAGTTTAAACATGCTTTAAGATGAGGTTTTGCATCTTCGCATTCATCTTAGCGTCTGCAAGTGTGCATCCTATTTGGGCACAAGCAGACATCGCTGCTCAGCGTTTAGAAGAACGTTTAACCGTCTTGTCTGCCTACCGAAACGCCTGTCTAGAGCCTGGGAATGCCAGACTTGTCTTGGCCTTTGATTCTGTTTCCACGGAATTTATGAATCATCATCCGAATTTAGCCATTGGCCAAGGAATGAGAGCTACAGCACAGCTAATGATGGCCGAGTCCATGTGGAATCCGCTTGACAAGCTTGTGCAATTCCAAAAGTGGAAGCCAAAACTTGAGGGGGCGTTAAATAAACAACCCGATGATCCAGACTTGCGGTTTTTTCGCCTCTCGATCCAATTCAGTGTACCCTCAATTCTCGAATACAATGACGATATGGAGGTTGATGCCCAAGCAACGAGGGAAGCCCTTGCTGCCGGTCATTGGTCCTCGAGTCCTAAACATCACGCCTTCGTCTCTTCCTTCTTAGATGAACTGTAGCATGAACGTTCCAAACGAAAAAAAACCGATGGGATCTAGCGGATTGCACGTCAAAGATGAAATGGTCGTCTTGGTCAATCCTCATGACCAAGAGGTTGGAACTATGGAAAAAATGGAAGCGCACCGGATAGGTGCATTGCATCGTGCATTTTCATTCTTCATATTCAACAGCAAAGGCGAGTGGTTGCTCCAACAACGAGCAAACGATAAATACCACAGCGGCGGACTTTGGACAAATGCATGCTGCAGTCATCCGCGTATCAGTGAGACTGCCGGAGCCGCAGCCACACGACGATTGAAAGAAGAAATGGGGCTTTATTGTCAAGCCAAACCATTGTTTCATTTCATCTACCGAAGTGAATTTCCCAACGCATTGATCGAGAATGAATTGGATCATGTCTGCGTCGGTTATTCTGACCAAATACCACAGCCCAACCCATTGGAAGTGGCGAGCTTTCGCTATGTCAGTACAAAGGCCCTTGAGCTTGAGATGAAGAGATCACCTGAAAGCTTCACCGTATGGTTTCGTATTTGCTACGAACAAGTAAAGGATAAGTTGGCCGCATTAAAGCAAACAGCCTGATGGAGGCCTCCTCTCAAAAGGCAATTGTAATTGGAGGCGGAGTTGCTGGACTGGCCGCTGCAATCCGTTTGTCTGCAAAGGGACATCCTGTGACGCTCTATGAAGCCGCTAATGCACCCGGCGGAAAACTTCGCGAACGCAAAGAAAATGGCTACCGATTCGACCTCGGGCCTTCTCTCTTCACTTGGCCGAAACTCATTCAAGATTTGGATGTTTTTGCCAGAGAAAATTGTCCGGAAGCATCGCTCCCATCCCCTTTTCAATACAAAACTCTAGATCGGTCAACTCATTATTTCTGGGAAGATGGGAAATCCTTGGTTGCATGGTCTGATCAAAACGCATTTGTAGCGGCTGCTCAAAAAGCATTCGGATCGAATGCAGAAGCGCTTGAAGCGCACATAGAACACAGCCGCAAGAGTTTTGAAGCCACTCGCCAAATATTCTTGGAACAGAGCTTACATGAGTGGCGTGAAACAGATAAATCAGCGTGGCGAGCTGTCCTTTCATTCGTGCACAGGCTTCCTTTGTTCGGCAGCCTGCACCGCTGGAACCAAAAACGTTTGCGCGAACCACATTTGGTTCAACTCTTTGATCGTTACGCTACGTACAACGGGTCTGATCCACACCGGGCACCTGCCATGATGCATGTGATTCCTCACCTTGAACATGGAATGGGCACTCACTTCCCTCTGGGGGGCATGCACGGAATCACGCAGCACCTAGTAAGTCTTGCGGAAGGATTAGGCGTTGACATCAAATGCGGAGTTCCGGTTGAACGCATTGCTCATGAAGACGGAAAGGTTAAAGGTGTGGTTCTCGAAAGCAATAGAGATGACATCGTTCCCGCAGAAATTGTGATCTCCAATTCCGATGTGTATCCTACCTATCGGAAAATGCTTGCCGATATTCCCGCTCCAGAAAAAATCCTCCGTCAAGAACGATCTACTAGCGGTGTAATATTTTATTGGGGCATAAAGACAGAACACCCCGAATTGCATTTGCACAACATTCTTTTCAGCAAGGATTATCGCGCAGAATTTGAATCCATTAGCGCTACGAGCACTCCTGGAGCCGACCCAACTGTTTATATCAACATCTCTTCGAAGGTGCAGTCGTCCGATGCACCCACTGGTTGTGAGAACTGGTTTGTCATGGTCAATGTGGGAGCCAATCCCGATGAGGTCGAATCCCTCGTACCTGAAATTCGAAAAACTGTGCTCGAAAAAATCAAGCGCACCCTCGGGACGGATATAGAGCCGCTCATTGCCACAGAGTTCACATTGACGCCGCAAGGGCTCCAAGATCAAACAAGTTCTTGGCGAGGAGCCTTGTACGGTGCAAGCTCGAACAGCACCATGGCCGCATTTTTGAGGCACAGAAACCGCTCAACCGCGTTACGTGGGCTTTACTTTTGTGGTGGAAGCGTGCATCCTGGCGGCGGAATCCCTTTATGTTTGCTGAGCGCACGAATTGCTACTGAACTTATCGAATCTCATTCATGATCCAAAACACCAGTTTTGAGCGGCATTGGATCCCCCGGATTATGCTCTTTTTACACGCCGTAGGTGTTTGTGGAATCCTAGCGGGTCATGGCAAGTGGTTCCTAGACTTTACGGCATCCAATCTCCTAATCAACGGACTTTTAGCAGTCTGGATGGACTGGAGCGATCGACACTGGACATGGCTGTTGGCGATCTCAGGGGGATTGGCGGTGGAAATCATTGGTGTGCAAACCGGAGCATTGTTTGGTGCTTATTCCTATGGAGATATTTTGGGGCCAAAAATTGCCGGAGTGCCGCTCATATTGGGAGCCTTGTGGTGGATGTCACTTCTTGGTTTTGGTCATTGGTCGGACCGCATATTGAATCGTTGGTTGAACCTTAAAAATGTAGTTCTGCATCGGCTTGTCCGCGGACTTTTAGCCGCAACATTAATGACTTCATTGGACGGATTGATTGAGCCCGTGGCCATTCGAGCCGACTGGTGGGCTTGGGATGGAATTGAAGTGCCTTGGAGTAATTATGCTAGTTGGTGGGTGGTGTCGTTTGCATTCTATATGATCCCTCAGAAAAAAAGTAAAAACATCGGAGCGGGATTGCTTGTTGCTATTTTTTTACTCTTCTTTCTATTTCTCAATTGGTTTTCATGGACCCGTTAAATTTCCTTTCTTCGGCAAGCATAGTGGTAGGTACTTTCATTGGGATGGAAGGAGTGGCTTGGTTTGCTCACAAATATCTCATGCATGGAACCATGTGGTTCTTCCATGCAGATCATCACGTCCATGAGCCAGGTTTTTTTGAAAAAAACGATGCGTTCTTTCTAATTTTTGCGATTCCCAGCGCTTGGTGTTTCGTTACGGGATCGATGGCTGGTTCAGACTTTAGGGTTTGGATTGGTACGGGCATAGCCGCATATGGACTGGCATATTTCTTGGTTCATGATGTGTTCATCCACCGCCGATTCAAATGGTTTCGCAGAACCGAGAACATCTACCTTATGGCCATTCGAAAAGCACACAAGGTTCACCATAAACACCTCACCAAAGAAGAGGGTGAGTGCTTTGGGATGCTATTTGTTCCCCTCAAATATTGGACAGATGCCAAGCGCTCTATGGAATTGAAACGACACACAAATCACCCGAAACAATGATGGAAAACGTCAACTCACATGGGCTATACTTGCTCATCGATGTGGTGGTACTGGCGTCTACTTTTTTGCTCAGTTTTGACAAAAAAGTTTCGTTTTACAAGGAATGGAAGTACTTCTTTCCTGTCAATCTGGTTGTAGGCTTCTTATTTATTGTTTGGGATGCGCTGTTTACACAGGCGGGAGTCTGGTCCTTCAATGAAGATTATTTGCTGGGTCCTTCACTTTTGGGGCTTCCCATTGAAGAATGTCTATTTTTCTTTTGCATACCGTATGCAAGTGTGTTCACATACTTCGCTTTGCGCGCTTATGTAAAGAGAAATCCGCTAAAGAATGCGGACACCACATTAAATGCTGCGGGCGCAATCGTTTGCTTTCTGCTTGTGCTAAACTATTCCGATCGTTTGTATATCGGAATCACGGCTTTGTCGACTTTGTTCGGACTGATTTGGGTCATTAGGAAACACAAATCTTGGACTGCAGATTTCTGGCTGGCCTATTTTGTCCTCTTTTTATTTCCATTTATAATATCAAATGGGGTCTTAACGGGAATTGACTTCACAGAATATCCTCTACTTCACAACGAGGCTTCACTAATCATGGATCAAATCGTCTGGTACAATCCCGAGCACAATACAGGTTGGCGAGTATTCTCGATACCTGCCGATGATTTCGTTTACGGATTTCTACTGATTGGAATGCATGTGGCGGGAATAGAAGCCCTAAAAGAGAGGGAAGCGAGAAAAAAAGCACTGAACTAACGGCGCTATTCAGTGCGCTGCAGTGCAAATGAGCCCAAAATGGGCCGATGATCGGACAGGGGCAAATCCAACGTTGAATAATCTTGGCACTCCAGTTTTGAACTGTGCCACATTTGATCAATGCGCAAAAAGGGCAAATCACCCTGGTAGGTTCCGCCCAGCATTGGCGAATTCCAGAAACCCGAACGTTCATATCCGTCGACTAGGCAATGGCGCATTTGTTCCGCCGCATAAGAGACCGGAGTATCATTAAAGTCACCTGCAAGCACAACTGGGTGCGGGCT
>DDEH01000015.1:14477-16850 GCA_002336085.1 Flavobacteriales bacterium UBA1959
TTCTGCAATCGCTGAACAATGCGCATGCGAGCGGCTTCATCGGTCACGTTTCGCGCATCCTCATAATCTGTTTCTTCAAAGCCAATGCTGCTCAAATGCACATTGAAGATCCTAATCGTGTCACCCTTAATGCCTATATCGACGGACATCGCACTATTGTTATTGCTATTTTGAAAACGCATGGACTCCTGGCGTACGATGGGGTATCGTGACAACACAACAAGTCCAAACAATTTGTCCGTACCTCGTCCCGCGTCAAACTCTTCTGCCAAATAGGGCATTCCCGTGGCCGCTTTGAGCAAGTCACGAGACATCCATGGTTTGGTTCGCACCTCTCGTCCTGCCGTAGCATCCAAATACGTTTCTTGAATGCAAATGACATCGGCATTGGAGCGCTTCATATTTGCCAAAATCGAATCCTGAATCCCGGGGACACCAATCCAGGAAAAACGATCGAATTGGCGGACATTCCAAGACATTACCTTGAAGCTTTCAAGAGATGAGTAATCAGAAGGTTCTTCGAATGGGGCATTGACGCCCCAGGTGGATTGTGCATGCGGTGCTGAAATTAAAACGAGCCCAGATCCTAGTAGAAACCATTTCCATCTGCGCGAACGAAACGCTCCAACGGTCCCCAGAATCATCAGCGACCAGCTCAAGGGAAAAACTATGCCCGCAACTCCAATGACAGAGATCACTTCAGGAGATATTCGAACTGCACATTCTGCTAGCAGAACTCCCAGAGCACCGGGAAAGAAAAACACCAATGACCACCAGCGTCGTCTTTTTGAAGATTCCTCCAACCTACTCATGGATTGGATTGCCGAAACAGGAATTCCTTTTCTTCAGCCGTAAGATTGTCATAGCCCTGCTTGGAAATCTTATCGAGGATGACATCCATCCGAGCGGAATTCTGCTTCTTTTGCGCATTGAATTCCTCGTCTGATTTAAATTCCCTGCTGCGGGATGCACGCGAAGAGCGGTTCGATGAAGCACGCATGCGACTCGCACCGCCTCTTGGTGTTATTGCATCCCGGCTACTCGACCACAGTCCAACAAACGCATCCAAAATAGCTTCAAACCAACGAACCCAATCCCGGCCTCTCCTCAATTC
Organism: Flavobacteriales bacterium UBA1959; assembly: GCA_002336085.1. GTDB lineage: Bacteria > Bacteroidota > Bacteroidia > Flavobacteriales_D > Sanyastnellaceae > UA16. The sequence continues at coordinate 15,592 of DDEH01000015.1, forward strand.
AAGGACAAACAAATAACCGAATGCCGCACCGCCGAGATGGGCCAAGTGACCTCCCGTATTGTCCGATCCACTCAATGCAAAATAGTCCAATATCACCCAGCCAATGGCCAAATATTTCAGTGGGACCGAACCCAAGAACACTAAATTAATGGTGCGGTTGGGTTGTGCTGTAGCCGCAGCAGCCATAATGCCCATCACAGCTGCGCTTGCTCCGTATGCATACATTCCTTGACGCATGCCGGGAAAGGCATTGAGAACGAGGAAATAAAGTAAAAATCCAGCGAATCCAGCCACGAAATACAGGCTAAGAAGCCTTCGCGCTCCAAACTCAGAAACAAAGAGTCGACCCATCCAATTCAGCCACAACAAGTTCATCGCAAGATGCCAGACACCCGTGTGCACAAACATATGGGTCACCACGGTCCAAGGACGCGCCATCAACACTTCAAAATTCCATGATGTTGCTAAACCAAATGCTTCAGGACGAGAAAACCCAAGTTCCAAAAAGCCCATACGGCTCGAAAGCTGCAACGTAGCAAGCAGCACGAAAACACCAACATTAAAAATAATCAGCCGGTTCAATATTCCTCCGCCGTACCATTGTTTCTTAATCTCTTCCCACATAATTATCAGTAAAATGTCCCACGTTCTTTCTGCCATCTTTTGAGCAGGATGTAGCCAAACAACATACCGCCCAAGTGAGCAAAATGAGCCACATTATCTCCCGAACCATTTTCAAGAGCAAGACCGAGCTCAATCAAACCATATCCCATGACGAAGTATTTCGCTTTGATGGGAATGGGAGGAAACAGCAACATTAGCCGTGTGTTGGGAAACAGCAAACCAAAAGCGAGTAGTATGCCAAACACGGCACCCGAAGCCCCGACTACTCGGCCAAACGTGCGTTCTAACCAATAAACTGCCTGCATGTCTGATGCCCCCAATGGAACCAGTTGTTCCCGAGTAGGGAAAAATGTCCCATACGTCTGATAAAAGTCCAAACCAATGAAGAACTCATGCAGAAAAAAACCACCAAGCCCGCTGATGATGTAGTAGTTTAAGAACCGCTTCGGACCCCACAAACGCTCAAGTTGGCTGCCAAACATATAGAGCGCAAACATGTTGAAGAACAAATGACCAATGCCACCGTGCATGAACATGTGCGTAATAATCTGCCAAGGCTGAAAAAATGGTGAACCTGGGTACGTTCCAGCAAGCCACGTAACGGCCTGTTCTTCTCCTAATAGCATAGAAGCCAA
>DDEH01000070.1 GCA_002336085.1 Flavobacteriales bacterium UBA1959
AACAATACGATTCAGGATGTTTTGGTGCGTCGCGCTCGGATGCTGGGTAAGAATGCGTGCTGGGTGCCAGGCACAGATCACGCCTCTATTGCCACGGAGGCGAAGGTGGTCCATAGACTGCGGGAAAAGGGAATAAAGAAGTCTGACCTCAGCCGGGATGAGTTTTTGGAACATGCGTGGGAATGGACCCATGAGCATGGCGGCATCATCTTGGAACAATTGAAGAAATTGGGAGCAAGTTGCGACTGGTCTCGTACGCGGTTTACCATGGACGAGAAGTACTACGATGGCGTGGTAGATACGTTTATCGATTTGTTCAATAAGGGACTGATTTACCGTGGAGAACGCATGGTGCATTGGGATCCAGTTGCTCAGACCGCTTTGAGCGATGAAGAGGTCATTCACACGGAGGAGAATGGAAAGCTGTATTATGTGCGCTACGAGGTCATTGGTGCGGAGGGAGAATATCTCACTGTAGCGACCACCCGCCCGGAAACCATCATGGGAGATACGGCCATTTGTATCCATCCGGAAGACGAAAGATTTATCCACTTGCATGGAAAACGTGCTCGCGTGCCCATGACTGGCCGCGATGTTCCAATCATCCTCGACGATTATGTGGATCGCGAATTTGGTACCGGTTGCCTCAAGGTGACACCTGCACACGACGTCAATGACTATGACTTGGGGCAAAAGCATGGGTTAGAGAGCATCACTATTTTCAATCCCAACGGCACCTTGAATGAAGCCGCTGGTGAATTGGCTGGAGCGGACCGTTTCGACGCGAGGAAACAAGTAGCCGAAATTTTGGAAGCTTCAGGTGATCTGGTCAAAACGGAGGATTACACAAACAGTGTGGGGCGTTCCGAGCGAACAAATGCGGTCATCGAGCCTCGGTTGTCCTTGCAGTGGTTCTTAACAATGAAAGGAATTGCGCAGCCAGCCTTGGACCATGTTATGGATGGCACCGTCGCCTTTCATCCGCCAAAATTCAAGAACAGCTACCGCCATTGGATGGAAAATGTCAAGGATTGGTGTGTGAGCCGTCAGCTTTGGTGGGGGCATCGCATTCCAGCTTGGTTCTATGGGGACGGTGAAGATGATTTTGTCGTGGCAAAGACGGCTGAAGAGGCACTTGCGGCGGCGAGGTCCAAATCTGGAAATGCGTTGATGACGTCGGATGATTTGCGACAAGATGAGGATGTCATGGACACTTGGTTTAGCAGCTGGCTCTGGCCCATTCAGGTCTTTGACGGGTTAAAGACCGAAGAGGAAGTTAGTTATTACTACCCCACAGCTGACTTAGTGACGGCACCAGAGATTATGTTTTTCTGGGTTGCGCGAATGATTATTGCAGGGTACGAATACCGCGGTGAAGCACCGTTCAAAAACGTTTATTACACGGGAATTGTCCGAGATCAACAAGGCCGAAAAATGTCCAAAAGCTTGGGCAACAGTCCGGACCCTGTTCAATTGATGGAAAAGTACGGTGCTGATGGGGTGCGCGTCGGGATGTTGCTCACCTCCCCAGCGGGCAATGATTTGCCATTTGATGAAAAGCTCTGTGAGCAAGGCCGAAACTTTGCCAATAAAATTTGGAACGCCTTCCGATTGACGCAGGGCTGGGAAGTGGACGCTGATCGAGATCAAGTGGATTCTTCCGCGGTTGCTGTTGAATGGATGGAAGGTCGAATCCAAGAGGTCCTGGAGGAGCTCGAAGGGCAATTTGCCGAATTCCGTCTGAGCGAAGCATTGATGTCGACCTATCGCCTGGTCTGGGATGACTTTTGCAGTTGGTACCTCGAATTGATTAAGCCTCCTTATGGTGAGCCAATCGACAACAAGACGATGGAGGCGACGGTAGTCATTTTTGAAGACTTACTCAAACTGCTGCATCCATTTATGCCCTTCTTGACGGAAGAAATTTGGCATTGGATCCGAGAGCGAGCGACGGCACAAGAGGCCATCTGTATGGCAATGTGGCCAACAAAGAAGGATAAGAATGACCAATTGCTCCAAGAATTCATTCCCTTCCAGCAAGCCGTGTCTGAAATTCGTACCATCCGCAAAAACAATCAAATTGCACAGCGTGAAAGTTTGGAATTAAAGATCCAGCGGGGCAAAGATTATCCGCAATCACTGGAAGCAGCGATGATGAAGTTGACCAACTTAAGCAGCGTGGAACGCGTGCAGGAAAAGGTGCCCAATGCATTTGGATTTGTCGTAGGAACCACATCATTTTTCATCCCGTTTGGAGCAGCCGTTGATGTGGAAGTAGAGAAGGCAAAAATTCAAAAGGAAATAGACCATTTGAATGGATTTTTAAAAGCTATTCGGGGCAAGTTGTCCAATGAGCGTTTCGTTCAAAATGCGCCTGAAAATGTGGTGACTTTAGAGCGTAGAAAGGAGTCCGATGCTCTTGCCAAGCTTGAAGTCTTTCAAATAAAGCTGATAGAATTGGGGTGACGTCGAACACCAGCGCGGCGGAGTTGTTAGATCGACATGTGGAATCCATTCAAGTCCGACCCTCGCAAGCGACTTCAAAAAAAACATGCGGCACTTCTCGCTGAGGCGCATCGCCTCAGTACCATTGACCGATCTCGTTCAGACGCCATGGTCGCCGAGGCGGCAGCGGTTGAGCAAGAGATTATCAACCTTCAAGAAGCAGGTCAATGAGCAACAGCAAAACGATAGCCATTGTTGGTGATTCCAAGGGCATAGGTGCTGCGTTGAGGGAGCAGCTGCTTGCAGAAGGGCACCGGGTGATTGGTGTTTCTCGAAGTGGTGTACAGCGTAATGAGCAAGCTGAGGGAGATTACCAAAGCTTAGTATTTGATGTGGTAGAGCATCCTTGTGACTTAAGCGGATTTGCGGAGCATTTGGACGGTCTGGTCTATTGTCCCGGAACGCTGCGGCTAAAGCCGTTGAAAGGAGTGAAGATGGAACATGCCCTTGAAGACTGGAAGGTCAATGCTTGGGGTGCGGCTCAAACTTTACAAGCCAACCTCCCATTATTGCAAAAGTCGCCGCAGGCTTCGGTTGTTTTGTTTAGCACAGTTGCTGTTCAGACTGGAATGCCTTTCCATGCGAGCATCGCCATGGCCAAGGGAGCCGTGGAGGGATTGACCCGTTCGATGGCTGCAGAGTGGGCACCGAAAATTCGTGTCAATGCTATTGCTCCTTCCTTAACGGACACCCCATTGGCCAGTGGCTTGTTGGGCAATGAAACCAAAAAAGAAGCTTCTGGAGCCCGGCATCCGTTAAATCGCGTCGGCTCGCCAAATGAAATTGCATCCCTCGCCGCTTGGCTTTTAGGTGACGGAGCAGCGTTTACAACAGGTCAGGTGTTTCAAGTCGATGGCGGCATGAGTGGTGTTCGGAAATAAAAATATTCATGAAAACACTGAATGACTTAGACTTGGAACTGATGCCTCGCAGAAAGCGGGGACGTCTTGTCAATAGCCTCAGTGGTTTTAAGAGCGCAAATGTCATCGGCACGACCGACGGAGCGGGCACGAATAACCTAAGCATTGTCAGTTCCGCGGTCCACTTGGGTTCGGATCCAGCCTTGATAGGAGTCGTATTTCGTCCACCATCCACCCGGGACCACGGCAGCCATACTTATTGGAACATTCGTGATACGGGTGTCTTTACCATGAACCATGTCGGAAAGGACTGGTATGCTCAGGGCCATCAGGCCAGTGCCCGATATCCTGAGGGTGTGAGTGAGTTTGACGAAGTTGGTCTAACTCCGATTTACCGATGTGGATTCGAAGCTCCTGCAGTAGAAGAAGCTCCGGTAAGATTGGGTTTGGAGCGTGTAGATGAATGGGTGATTCCTCAAAACGAATGCCGATTTGTTGTTGGCCAGATCCGCTGGGTGGAGTTTCCTGAAGAGGCTTTGGCATCAGATGGTTACTTGGATTTAGAAGGCTTGGGTGTTATCGCCTTGAGTTCATTGGATGGTTATCACGTAACGCAAAAGTTGAGCCGTCTGGGATACGCCACACCGGAGGAGCCAACGCCCACTTCCCAACCTGATTTCATGCAAGGGTGGGAAGATGAGTAAAACTGCCAATTAAGAAAGATTTTCGTCGAACTTTGCTCTATGGATACCGGGGCAATGAAAACGACCAACCGCACTTCGCAGTCAAGCGGAGTTGAGCCCTCAGTGAGGACCTTGCTGCACCACGAGGTCGTTGCAGAAAGCCCTGAAGCACCCTGGTTGGTCTTCATCCACGGAGCGGGAGGAAGTATCCGCACCTGGAAATTCCAAATTGAAGCATTTGCACCTCATTTTCGTCTGTTGCTTATTGATTTGAGAGACCATGGCCACAGCAAAGAAATCATGCCGGAATTCCCGTCGTATGATTTTGATATCGTCGCTAAAGACATCCTAGCGGTCATAGATCATTTGAAAATCGAAAAGGCTCATTTCATGAGTTTGAGCATCGGAAGTGTGATTTTGCAAAAAATAGACATTGAACGCCCGGCTTTGGTCGACCGTATGGTCATGGCTGGAGCCATATTTGATGGAAGCCGCTTGATGCACTGGTTCGTTCATTCAGGCAAACTCTTGTCGTATATATTGCCGTACAGCGCATTTTACGGTTTGTTTAGCTTCATTGTGTTGCCTCGAAAAAATCACCGTTTGAGCCGTTATATATTTCGTCGCCAGAGCAAGCGTCTTTCGACGCGGGAGTATATGAAATGGGTTCAACTGTACAAGCCTTTTTTCGATTTGGCACAGGAATACATTCACAGGCCGGTGCTGAAAAAGGGATTGTTGGTCATGGGAGGACAAGACCATATTTTTTTGCGGGCTGCTAAACGATTTGCCAAGATTCAGAAGAACATGAGATTGACGGTGATCGAGAATTGCGGGCACGTCTGTAGCATTGAGGCTCCCGAATTATTCAATGAGTTGGTATTGAAGTTTTTACGTGATCAGGAGGTTCCAGGTGCGGTAACAGCCAATCCGGTTCCAATGAAGTGGTCCGAGTTAAAAGCGTTGCAGAAAGCTCAATTTCAGAGCGGAGCGTGAACCTAGCAGCGTTGTAGTGGTTTAGTTAGACGTGCACCGCAATCAATTTCCACCTGACCGCATCTGTTCTGTTTGTCAAAGGCCTTTTTCGTGGAGGAAGAAGTGGGAATCATGTTGGGACGAAGTTCGCTATTGTTCAAACCGTTGCCGAGGTCAACGTCATTCTTCTCCAAAACTGAATCATGCTTGAAAATTGGCAAAACACTATTTCGGGATTGCAGGAATTAATGTCCGCTGATGAGCTACAGTCGGTCTTGTGTGACCAATCAAATGCTTTGCACTGGGCGGAAATCATTAATGCCAGAGGAATGAGTCAGTCTGCAGATGGAGGTGTTGTAGGGTCAAAGCCCTATGTCAGCAGTGCGCAGTATTTGAAGGAAATGGGCCATTACTGCAAAGGATGCCACTACGGCCCCAATGAAAAGGTGGGTCCAAAAGCGTACCCATTCAATGCGCTCTATTGGTGTTTTTACTTCCGCCAGCGCCAAAAGTTGGAACGGAATCCTCGAATAGAGAGGGCTTACCTTACACTGGACCGCATGGACATGGAAAAGCAGAAGGCGCCTCTTCCTACGGCGGATATGAATTTAAACCGAATAGAAGAATTGTGATGCGCGCATTGTATTGGTTCAGAGAAGACCTCCGGTTATTGGATAACCCCGCATTAACGTCGATGTGCATGCAAGCGAATGAAGCGGTATTTGTGTTTGTAATTCCGCAGTCAAATCAATGGAGTCAAGGGGCCGAGCGAATGGGTCCGCATCGACGTAGGTTTATGCTGGAGAGCTTGATGAATTTAGATCGTGCCCTTCGCAAAAAAGGCAATGAGTTATTGGTCCTTCACGGAAATCCAGATGAGGCCGTTGTTGAGTGCGCAAAGCAGTGGAACTGCAATGCTGTTTTTTCCCAAAAGTGCCATACTGATGAAGAGGTTCGGTCCGCCGAATCGGTCTCCAAGAGTATTCCACATCACACGGAAGAAGCAGCAACATTGGTTCATCCCCAAGACTTGCCCTTCGCTGTGGACGACTTACCCGAAATTTTTAGCCGTTTCCGGAAAAAAATCGAAAAGAACGGATTGGATATCCGAGCCGAACTGCCCGTTCCGATTATTCCTGCCCGTCCTCAGGGCATGCCAATTACCGAACATTTTGCACCTGATATTCCGTATCGCATGACAGGACTTCCTGAAAGTACGATTCTGTTCGAAGGCGGCGAGGACGAGGGATGGAAGCGATTGAAGCATTATTTCTGGGGAACCCAATCATTGAGCGAATACAAGCAAACCCGCAACGGCCTTTTGGGTTGGGATTATTCGAGCAAATTCAGTCCTTGGCTAGCTTGGGGATGCTTGAGTCCCCGTTCCATTTATCACGCTATCCGGCAATATGAATCAGATAAAGAAGCCAACGACAGTACGTATTGGCTGATTTTTGAGTTGCTCTGGCGGGACTATTTTAGATTCATTGCCATGCAAAATGGTGCGCGAATTTGGCATGCAACAGGATTAAAAGAAGCACCGCGCAATCCGGTGTCGCATCATCCGCTCCAATGGAAAGCGTGGTGTACGGGCAATACGCGCAGCCCATTTGTAAATGCAAATATGCATGAGCTGAGGCTAACGGGATTCATGTCCAATCGTGGCCGTCAAAACGTAGCGTCCTACGCCATTCATGATCTCCGTTTGGATTGGAGGGCCTGTGCGTCGTGGTTCGAGCATTGGCTTATTGACTTTGATCCTTGCAGCAATACTGGCAACTGGCTCTATGTCGCGGGCGTGGGAAATGATCCAAGGCCACAGCGGAAATTCGATGTGGACTGGCAGGCAGAACGGTATGATCCAGAAACTGTCTTCCAATCCCACTGGAATCGACTCGGTGAAGTTTTTCCTATTGAACCCAATTACGTGCCATGATGCATTGGAATGTTACTTATAATGACCCCAATCGATGGAATGAAGTTCACGCCATCTGCGGTCCAAAATGGCCTTGGCTAGATGGGATTCGCCAAGTACTGAAAGGGAAACCTCTAGGATCACCTAAGTTGGACTTGGTTCGTCTAGAGGGATTGGATGAATTGCAGGCAATGCGAAAGGATCTGGGCCACCGAACCCCCGTAAACTTCCTCCGCACGACCGGAGGCATCATGGCTTTTACCAAGGTTCGATTGGAGGTATATGCCGTCCCTATCAGGCGCCAAGAATTGCAATCTATGCAAATAGCTGAGGCAAGTGCAACTGGAGGCAGGCCAGTGCTTGAAATCAAATTTGAGCGCGACAACCATCAGGTCACCTTGGCAATGGAAGGTTCTGAAGCTGCGGTGAACCGCATGGAAAATTGGCTCAGATTAGACTCAATGCTCTAGAGTCGTTTAGCCTTTGGTCCAGTTGGCAGGACAGCCTTCTCCGTTTTCTTGCACGTGGCATAGGGCATCTGTCATTCTCAATGCTTCATCTACACTGCGTCCAAGGGTAAAGAAATTGACCAACTGATGTTGCACCATCCCGTTTTTGTCGATAAGAAAAGATCCCCGCAGAGCAATCATCTCAGAACCACAGGTGAGCAAGCCATCTTCTGAATATTCGTATTCTCCGCTGATGACGTCATAATTGGTAGCAATGGTTTTATTTGCGTCACTGACAATGGGAAAGGTGACGCCTTGAATTCCGCCCTGATTTTGAGGAATGCGAGCGGCTGCGGCATGGGCATCGGCGGTATCCGTTGAACAGGCGATTACTGCTGTGTTTCGCGCCTCGAAGTCACTCAAACGCTCTTGAAATGCCACCAATTCGCTTTGGCACAGAGACGTGAAATCCTTTGGGTAGAAAATGAGCAATACGTTTTGTTTTCCTCGGTAGGCATCAAGCGAGAAATCTCGAACAATTTCTCCGTTGATGTAGGCATTGGATGAGAAGTGGGGGGCGGTTTTACCGACGAGCATGGCCATGGCGTTATGAATTTGTATAGCAAAGTTAACGGCTTCCTCGCTTTGCGCCCCCTTAAAAAGTATATTTGAGCGTGACTAAAAATCCCGTCTATTCCGATCGCTTGATTAACCGTGAGTTGAGTTGGCTTGCGTTTAACCATCGCGTCCTGCAAGAAGCAATTCGCTTGGACAACCCCCTCATTGAGCGGTTTCGTTTTCTGGGAATTTTCTCCAACAACATGGACGAATTTTTCCGGGTGCGTGTGGCCAACTTGCAGCGTGCCCTTTTGGTGGATGAAGCCAGTTCCACAACGCTGGGATTTAGCGTTCAGCAGACCTTGCAAGCAGTGACCAATCGAGTAGTGGAGCTGCAGGCTGAGTACAATGCAGCCTATGAAAGTGTTGAGCTTGCCTTGGAAAAGGAGGGAATCAAGATTCTCAATGAAGAGCAATTTTCAGAGGAGCAAGAGTCGTTTGTAGCAAATTACTTCAAGCAACAGATTCGGCCTCACCTCGTGCCAATCATGGTGACAGCGGACCGTCCATTTCCAGATCTCAAGGATGGCGTCTTATATTTTGTCGTGGGGTTGGAGACCCAACATGGATCAAAAGTCGAAAAGGAGTATGCCTTGGTGCAGATTCCGCCGCATCTCCCTCGTTTCGTAATTCTGCCTTCGCCGCAAGGAGATCGTTCGGTCGCTTTTGTTGATGATGTTATTCGAAAGGAGCTGCATAAGATTTTCCAGCTCTTTCAGCCTGATCGTCTCTATGCCCATGCCATCAAAGTCACGCGTGACGCGGAGATGGACATGGATGATGACCTCTCCATGTCTCTTATGGATAAGATGGCTGACGGGGTCAGTCAGCGCAAGAGTGGTGACTTCGTGCGGATGATTTATGACCGAGAAATGCCGACGGCCATGCTCGATGTAGTCATGCGGAAATTGCACTTGGGGGAGAGTGAAAATGTGATTTCAGGCACTCGATACCACAACCGCAAGGATTTGATGAAATTCCCGGATTTTGGCCGAAATGACTTGGTTTTTTCGAAACGGATATCGCGAAAGCACAAGCAGTTTCAAGGGAAGAGCAGCATACTCAATCAGGTACTGAAGCGCGATGTGTTATTGCATTATCCCTACCACAATTTTGGGCAGGTGGTTGATGCATTGCGTGAGGCTGCTATTGACCCTTCTGTCCAGCGCATCTGCATCAACTTATACCGCGTTGCGCAGAATTCAAAAATCATCAATGCGCTAGTGAATGCGGCTTACAATGGCAAGAAGGTTCAAGTGGTTATTGAATTGGCGGCTCGCTTTGATGAACGAAATAACATAAAGATCTCCAACGTACTCCAAGAGGCCGGTATTCAAGTTGAGTTCGGTGTAACCGGATTGAAGGTGCACTCTAAAATGTTCCTCATCGATCGTCTCCATGAAGGAGATCTTCAGCGAATTGCCTACATCGGAACAGGAAATTTCCATGAAGAAACAGCAAGATTATTCAGTGATTTCGGATTGTTTACGGCCAATCCCAAATTGACGGAAGAGGTTGCAAAGCTTTTCAGCTTTTTCTCAAACAACTACGAACGACCAGATTTCGAACACTTGATTGTGAGTCCGTACCAGACGCGCATGACTTTTCTCAAGCTCTTGGCGAGCGAGGTGGATCATGCGCGTTCAGGCTTTCCAGCGCGCGTCATTCTGAAGCTCAATAACTTAGTGGACGCTGAGATGATTGAGGCGTTGTATTCAGCAAGCGAATCAGGAGTGCGTATTGACTTGATCGTTCGCGGTATTTGCTCGCTGATTCCAGGCGTCAAAGGGATGAGCGATAACATTCGCGTGCGAAGCGTTCTTGGTCGTTACCTCGAGCATGCCCGGGTGCTTTATTTTGAGAACAACGGGAACCCTAAATATTTTTTAAGTTCAGCTGATTGGATGAAGCGCAACTTGGATCACCGTGTGGAGGTGAGTGTGCCGGTAGAGGATCTTCAGCTTCAGTCTGTGCTTGCCCAGTTCCTCGATTTTCAGCTCAAAGACAACGTGCACGCTCGAAAGATTGACGTGACCTTTGCCAATAGATTTATAAAGCCAAAAAAGGGAGGCAAAATGATTGATGCCTCAGAGCAAATTTACCAAGTTTATACAGATGGCAAAGGATAAGCGTGTTTTTGAATCCGTGCCATCGCATCGAATTGTGCGTTAATTTTAAAGGCTATGCGACTTGCTGCTATTGATATTGGTTCGAATGCTGTCCGCCTCTTGATCAAAGATGTGGATGCAACCAATCCACACAAGCTTCAACAAGAACGGATCGCTTACTACCGCGTTCCACTTCGGTTGGGTGGGGATGTTTTCGAAAAGGGAAAATTATCGAAGTCGAATACGAAGAGTCTGGTCAAAGTAATGATCGCTTTTCGCCATCTCATCGATGTTCAGCAAGTGGATGCTTACCGAGCGGTTGCGACGAGTGCACTGAGGAGCGCCAAAAATCGGATCGATGTCATTGATACCGTCCTGCAAAAATCTGAAATAGAAATTGAATGCTTGACTGGAGACGAAGAGGCGGGCTTGATTTTTCGGAATTTTAAAGATGCAAGCCGAGAATTAAACCGGGATTTGCTTTGCATCGATGTGGGAGGAGGAAGCACGGAACTTTCTGTGTTGCGAAACAATGAACTCGTGGCTCTCAAAAGTTTTAAGTTGGGAACGGTTAGAATGCTGAAGGATACTACTTCCGAGGGTGAGTGGGCACGAATTGAACATTTTGTCAACCTGCACCGAGGCGAAACCCCTTGGTTGGCCATTGGTACAGGGGGCAATATTAACCGGTATCATCGCCTCGCGCGGCTGGAAAAAGATGCTAATCTGCCCGTTGAATCAATTGCATCCATCATGCGCGAATTGGAGGCCGTGCCGTTGGCGGAGCGTTCGACTCGATTTGGTCTGAAAAGAAATCGATCCGATGTGATTATCCCCGCCGGAGAGATTTACATCAAAATTCTAGCCATCGCAGATGCCGACTTCATTTGGGTGCCTAAGGTTGGTCTTGCCGATGGGGTCATCCTACAGATGTCTAAAAAGCTTCAAAACTGAATCTTCTCAGGGGATGAATAGTCCTTACTTCAAATTTTCATTCAAGAATGCCTCTACTTCGAAGTATCGCTTGGGCTTCAATACAATTTCTCCTTGCTGGTCAAGAAGGAAGTAGGTCGGTGTTGCAGTGACTTTGTAGTCGGCAACCACAGGGCTGTTCCACGCTTTTAGCTGACTGACGTTGGGCCAGGTCATTTCGTTGTCTGCAATGGCTTTTTCCCAGGTTCCTCTGACTTGGTCCAAGCTGATGCCAATGACTTCGAAGCCTTTGTATCCGTGCTTCGCATACATCGGGCTGATATTTGGCATTTCTTGTTCGCATTTGTGGCACCACGATGCCCAGAACATCAAAAGGGTATACTTATTCTGGCCGGCTGTTTCGTAGAGGTCAAGAGTTCCTCCGTTCGATTTTGCAATTTGAAAATTTGGAGGTGTCTTGCCTACCTGAAGATTGATAATGCCTTGTGCACGGAGGCGAATGGCGTCACTTAAGTCAGCGCCACAGTCTTCGTCGAATATGTAATTGTCGAGAATGTATTGGCATATGGTTTCTTTTCCTGTGTTGTAAAACCCATCGAGCATCGAGTACAAAACACTTTCCAATGCAACAGGATTAGGCTCGAAATGTGCCTTTACCAAGTCGATGCAAGCGAGAAAACCACTGTCTGTACCCCCGCTGAAAGCGCGCATCATTTTCTGAATTCGATCGCTGAGGGCCATAGACCGCACAGCACTATTGTCGAGTGGGTCAATGTCTTCAAAGAAGCGTCCCTTCAGCGTCGGATATTTTGGGTTTTTCCAACCGAGCCACTTGGTGAAAAAGGTCCCAGCGTTGGCTTCCATCATGGCGTGCTGTTCCCCCGTAAACTCCTCCTCTTTCGTCTTTATCTGAGCTTCAATCCGACTGCGGAACGCTCCGGCGTCCTTGATGCCTTGGCGAAGTTTACGCACTGCCTGGTCATGCTGCGTTTGCTTTGTTTGGTGGGCAAACCAAGCCGTGTTTTCTCGTGAAGCCAAGGCGCTCTTGGTGGCACTTAGTCGGCTGGACTTAAATTCGATAAACAGCTCCGGTTCATCAGGATTGATGATGATGTCGGTCGAATTTGTCTCGCCATTGTAACCAATCTTGAAAAACCCTCGCCCGAGTTCCAATGCTCCAAAATCAAAAGAGCGATTGACCAACTTGGTGCGCGCTACTTCTGAAGCGTTACGGCCTTCACTTTCATAAAGGATTACATCTCCAGATACACTTGATGTCATTGTGCCATGAACACGCACAACACCAATTCTGTCTCCGCGGTTTTGGTCGTCAGTCCCATCCTTGTACAACGAGGAAATAAGTGCCGTCTGGGGAGCCTCATTCGCGGCAGCAGCAGTGTTGGATTGATTCTCGCCTGAAGGAACGGAATTTGCAGTAGTTTCTGCGTTGCAGGCCATTAGGGTCCATGCAGCGAACAAAACAGAGAAAAGGGTCGTCATTTTCATAAGGACTTCGGTTTGCGACAAATTTAACAACGGAAGCGCTTTAAAACGAGGAGGATTTAATTTGTTGGCTTATCTTCACTCTCTTCAACAATTCAATGGGGAATGGACACAGGAACGGCACATGTATTGTTGGGGCTAACAGCTCCCATAGACCAGGAAGACGTTATGGAGCGATTGGATGCGGAGGCGTTCGCCGTTCGAGACCACTTCATGCGCCAACCCGTGGTTCCTACACTTTATCGTTCACGCGTGAATCGTTTGGTCCAATTGAGTGATGTGTCGCGTGTTTTGAGTGTCCAACCGCTAGGAGCTCCTGTCGATTTGCCCGCCCTTCTTCCATCAGGTTCAAATTTCATTCTCTTGGTGCGAAATCATTTGGAGAACATTCGTCGGTTGAGAACGTCCATGGCTGCGACCTTGGATCCAGACGTGTTGGTGCGATTTGGAAATGCTTTGTGCAACTTGCAATTGCGCTATATGGAAGAGTTTTTGGCACTTTCCATGGATTCTGCGAGCGAGGATATAGTGCTGGATCCTATTCCGGCTAGGGAAGAAATCGACTGGCAAACGTTGTTGGCTTCAATCGAAGGCAATACGAAAGAGGCACGGCTTGTAATTGTGAAAGAGCGCAGGCGAATGGCCCAAATTTTGGAGCGCGAGCCTTCGTGACTTCTTTTTTTTCATTCCTCAGACGATTTACTCACGACCCAATGCTACGATTGGATCGAGTTTTGCCGCTTGTCTGGCTGGATAATATCCGCTGGCGATACTCGTGATAAGACTGAGCACAACGCCTGCAATCATCCACCCAAGGGGAAGTATAAAAGGCGTCTCCATAAAATAAGCGATGGCATTGCCAGTGGCCAAGCCAAAGATGATTCCCACGATTCCTCCTAGTTGGCCAATGATGATGACTTCAATGAGAAATTGAGACCGAATGGCATTGGGAGTTGCTCCAAGCGCCTTTCGTGTTCCAATTTCACGGGTTCGCTCCGATACGCTCACCAGCATGATATTCATGAGTCCGATGCCCGCACCAAATAGGGTGATGATTCCAATGATGGTGGCGGCCATGGTAATTCCTCCCGTTGCCTCTTGCAGCGCATCCACAAGGCTATTGCTCATGGAAACGCTAAAGGATAAATCTTCTCCCGGTCGGTCCTGTCTGACTACACGCATCAATCCAATGGCTTCTTCAGCTTGGGCGGAGATATTTTCGGGATTTTCTACTTTGCATGAGATGCTGTAGCTTCGGTTTTCATCTGAGAACTGCTGCCGGATGCAAGGAATAGGTACGTAGCACTGATTGTCTTGCGACATTCCGAACGACTGTCCCCGGGCTTCGAGAATACCGATTACAAGGTAGCGTTGAGAGCCAATGGAGAATTCTGATCCCACAGGTTCTTCCCAAGGGTCAAAGAGCTCACCGACTAGGTCCGCTCCTAGGAGGGCAAGACGCTGGGCTGAAGCCGCTTCTTTGGGGGTGAAGTTTCGCCCGCTAGCGAGGTTGAAGCCGCCTACACCCAAGTAATTTTCCTCGACTCCAAGAATTTGAATGTTCGGATTTGTTTGATCCTGTCCTCGAGTCAATGTTGCTTGGCTTGTGCCGAATACAGAATAGCTGACAGTGATCTCTTCGGCAGCCTCCTCCGCGAATCGTTGTGCTTCATCGTAGGTAATTGGCTCGCTCGCCTTGATTCTGCGGCCTCGGTTTACACCTGTTTCGGTTCGTTGCCGCAAGGTGAAGACATCGGTGCCCAAGGAAGAGAATTGTTGGGTTACGTTGGCTTCGAGAGATGAGGTGGCCGTGGTCATGCTGATCAGGGCCATGATTCCAAGCCCGATTATGGCAATGGTCAGTGACGTTCGGAGCAAATTGCTTCGAATGGACCGCACAGCAATCCTCATCATCTCAATGAGCAACTCCTTTTTCATGTTATGCGAATGTACTGCTTACATTTACAGGGTAAAGGAAATACATGATGCCCTTTGATTTGAAGGAGATTTGTTAGGTTTTTCGACCGGTTCAAATTTCGTTGAAACCGCAAATTAGAGGCCTTCTGTGGATGTTTGTTTTGAGCTGTTTTTAGTTTGCGTTTTGTTTCAGGACACTCAACTTAGCTCCTATTTTCCCTAGAACTTTTGTCAGAATTAATGCAGTATTTTTGGTACCTTATAGTTTGCGTAATGCTTCATAATAGAATTGATGGAAGGATATATTGAATATTTAAAAGAGATTGAAGAAAGAAAAGGTCAAGGTCTCAGCCCGAAACCAATTGATAGTGATGATTTATTGCTCGAAATTATTGAGCAGATAAAAGATTTAAATCACGAAAACAGAAAAGACTCACTTCATTTTTTATGTTACAATGTTCTGCCGGGTACAACGAATGCAGCTCTTGTCAAGGCTCAATTTTTGAAGCAAATTATCTTAGGACAAGTCGCTGTTGAGGAGATTTCTACATCTTTTGCCTTTGACTTACTCTCCCACATGAAGGGAGGACCTTCGATTGAAGTTCTGCTCGACATGACTCTCGGAGATGATTCAGCGGTAGCAATTCAAGCTGCTGCAGTTTTGAAGAAACAGGTTTTTCTATACGAGGCAGATACAGCTCGGCTAGAGCAGGCATTGAAGGCCAATCACCAGTTGGTAAGGGAGGTCCTTGATAGCTATGCGAAAGCTGAGTTCTTCACAAAGCTCCCCGATCTTCCTGAGAAGATTGAGGTGGTTACGTTTGTAGCTGGCGTTGGAGATATTTCCACGGATTTACTGTCTCCGGGCAGTGATGCTCACTCTAGATCTGATAGAGAACTGCATGGGCAATGTATGTTCGAACACAACAAACAGCAACAACAGGCTCTGCTGGATTTGCAGGCGAAGCATCCGAACAAAAGGGTAATGCTTGTCGCCGAGAAAGGCACTATGGGAGTTGGTTCTTCAAGAATGTCAGGCGTAAATAATATGGCGCTTTGGATTGGTAAGAAAGCGAGCCCCTATATACCGTTCATAAACATCGCTCCAATTGTAGCTGGAACCAATGGAATCTCTCCAATTTTTCTTACAACTGTAGGCGTAACGGGCGGTATTGGACTCGACTTGAAAAACTGGAGAAAAAAAATTGATGCAACGGGCAATGTGGTGTTTGATGAGAATGAAGAACCGGTTCTAGAAAAAGTATACTCCATAGATACCGGCACTTTGCTAACGATAAATACCAAAAGCAAAAAATTATTTGATGGAGACAAGGAGTTGATGGATGTCTCTTCAGCGTTTACACCGCAAAAAGTTGAGTTTATGAAAGCCGGAGGTTCTTATGCCATCGTTTTCGGCAAGAAGCTTCAAGCTTTCGCAGCCAATGCACTCAAAAAAGACGTCCCTCCTGTTTTTGCGAACTCGAAAGAGGTTTCGATTAAAAATCAAGGGTTTACAGCTGTTGAGAAAATTTTCAATAAAAATGTAGTCGGAAGTTCAGGAGCTCGACTTCATGCAGGATCATATGTGCGCGTTGAAGTCAATATTGTAGGTTCCCAAGACACAACGGGCTTGATGACATCGCAAGAATTAGAAATGATGGCAGCGACAGTCATTTCACCTGTGGTCGATGCCGGTTATCAATCGGGATGCCACACAGCTTCTGTTTGGGATTTTAAATCACAGGAAAACATTCCAAGACTCATGCGGTTCATGAGTGATTTTGGA
>DDEH01000033.1:0-4851 GCA_002336085.1 Flavobacteriales bacterium UBA1959
CTGACTTCCAAGAGTAATAAGTATAACCCCCAAAAAAACGAGTAATTATGAAAAAGCTCTTTTATACCTTGTTTGTTCTCGGGGGCCTCTCGATGATTAACCAAGAGGCAACGGCACAAATTTCGATGGATCGCCAAGCTATAACCTCTGGTTACCACTCGGGAGAAGTTGACGCAATTGGAGACGTACTTGGAGAAATCGATGGAAGCATCGGCCAAGTATTCACTACGACGATTGGAGATGGAAACATCTTCTTGACTCAAGGTTTTCAGCAGATGGCATTCCGAAAATGCCCTGGTGATGTAACCGGTGACAACGCGGTTGGTACCAATGACCTCCTCGCAATCTTGAGCCTCTATGGGGAGCAAGATCCAGAGGCCATCAGCAACTCCGAAAACGGAGGCGCTGAAGACCTCAACGAGGATGGAATCGTTGGAACAGCTGACCTGTTGATTCTCCTTGCTTACTACGGTGAGTTGTGTAACTAAAACACCCAGAGCAAAAACAAAGAAAGGGCTCCCCATATGGGGAGCCCTTTTTGTTTGAACTCGATTTCAAACTACGGAGCAAAAAATAAAAAACCCTCCCAACGGCTGCGCGCCGTTGAGAGGGTTTTTATGATGTGCGGAAGTGGCAATGCTTCTCTGGCTGGCGATGCTTTTGAGGGACTATTGTTCGACGTTGTCTCCGCGCATGGCACGATAACGACGGCGAGCTTCAACGGCATGAAGGCTATTGGGATAATCGAAGAGAAGCTGCTCAAAATAGTTCGCCGCTGCCTCCTCATCGCCAATTTGATCTTCATGGAGCTTGCCCAATTCAAACAGTGCATCGTCTGCTAAGATGTCGTCAAAATGAAGGTCGACCACTTCTTGAAAAATCACAAGTGCTGTATCGATGTCCCCTTGTTCCAATGCCATGCGGCCTTGCGTCATGAGAATCTCGTCTTCTAAAGCGTGGCCTGGCCAAACGGCAACGATGGAGTCGAGTTTCGAGCGTGCCTCTGTATATCGGTGTTGAGTCGCGAGTAGATCTGCTTGCGCATAGAGCCACATAGGTGCGCTAATCGTATCCATCGCATAGTTATCTGTAATCAGCAAAGACAGATCAATGGCGTCGTTGGAAATCAATTTGGAGGTGGATGCTTTCAATGCATCAAGTTGGGCTTGCGCCCAATCAAAGTCCCCAGCATAATAGCTGATGCGCGCATTTCTAAATTTGGCTTCGTGGCCAAAAAAGTCATCTTTAAAATCGAGCTCTACTTGTGAGAATAAAAGAGAGGCATCCCATATGTTGTCTTGGAAGACCAAGATATCTCCGAGTTCCAGTTTGCACAACGCAGCGGTGCGCTCGTATAGTGCCGGAATTTTCAGAATGTCTTCGAGCAGTTCAATGGCTTGGCTAGGAGATCGAAGGTAAAACGCCTGGACATGGGCCAAATCTTTTGCAATCCCAGCGGTCTCTGCGCTCAAGCCCAAATCGTTGAGTGTCTGTTTGTATTCGACAGTGAGGCCCTCAATCGCTCCATTGTCTGTTGGGATTGTTTTTAGCAAAGGCTCCATTCGCATTCGAAGGGATTGTGTGCGTGCGGTAAAGAAATAGAGATTGTCCATGCCTTTTCCTGCAACATATGCGTAACAGCGCGCTGCAGCGCTGTAATCTCCATTGCGCGCCGCGGTTTGAGCAAGGGCAATGATACGATTTCCATCTTCGCCACCGCGTAGATCCAAAGATTTGGCGTGAATGAACGCATTGCCAAAGTCCTTTACCTGATTGAAATACCAAACGAGTAATTCTGGATAAACGCTATCACCGGGATAATTCCGAGCGGCGGTGATGAGTTTGCCTTTAAGTAAAGATCCCAGTTCGGGGTTATCCAAAACCCTCAGGTTGCGGGTGAAGCTATTTTGGATGTTTCGGAAATAAGTCGGCTTGGTATGCAACAGCCGCATTGCAGCGTCTATCATACCATCATAATTGCCGCGCCGGCCCTCCAGGTCCACCAATTGGTAATCCAGATTGTCTACCCCCATCGTCTGGGCTTTGGCATACACTTCAAGGGCGAGATCCAGTTCGTTGAGCTTCAGGAATGCGTTCGCTAGGCCAATCGCACTGTTGCGACTGGGTTGGAGACGCGCCATGGCTTCATCAAATGCTTCGCGTGCTTGCGCTTCACGGCCAAAGTGGAGGTAGAGCTCTCCCAACTCAACGTAGGCATTTGCTCGGGTGTTTTTGCTTCGCATTCGGCTTTTGACCAATTTTTCTGCGGCATCAAAGTCATCCAAAGCGATGAGAACATCGTAATACATGTCAAAGACCATCTTGGTCTTGTTCTTCTTCCAAATCTGATCGAGGTACAGTTTAGACTGCACATAGGAGCCTTCGTTGTAATAGAACTCAGCAAGTTCTAGATCTGATTGACTCCAGCTTGTAGTGGCAGCCACCAAGATTGATGCAACGAGGATCCAAGATTTTTTCATGCGGGATTGAGGGAGAAATGGAGGTTATTCAGTGGAGTCACGCTGCAATATGAGCCGTGCTAGACGACCGCGCAAGGCTGTTTGGAGGCTGTCGCTTTTGGGCTTAATTCGTTCCACGGTTGCTATTCCGCGTGTTGCATACGACCGCGTCTCTGCCATACTGGCTTTCAACGTTCGGCCCATGTTCAATTCGCGCGTGAGATTTACAGCGACGTAGACAGAGTCAATGGGGGTGTTTTGGCTGTCATGCGTGGCTTGGTTGCCCAAGGCTTGACCGAGTCCGCGGAGTTGCATTAACGTGCGCTTTTGACTGTTGGCAATCGATTTCCTTCGCTTTGATTGGTCTTTGAGCAAACGTCGCGCACGGGACACGTCGGAGATGATTTCACCCTCCTCGCGTGTGACCGACATTTCTTCATCCTCCAAGAGCAACTCAAACTCGCGGAGGTTTTCTTGGGCCCATTGAAAAGCATGTGCGGCTTCTTCAGTGGACACATCCATTAATTGATTGGCTTCTATTTCAATGGAATCAGCCAGACGCATGAGTTGCTTTTCTTGGTCGTAAAACCGCGCATTGGAATTGCAGCTGCACATCCCTATTGCGGCTATCCAGATGAGCAATTGTGAATCGTTTACTATTCGCATAGGTAGACTATCTAAGGTTATGCCTCAATGCGGTCAAACCCACAAAAGGGAGCGAGAGCTTTCGGCATTTGAATGCCATTTTCATCTTGATGATTTTCCAATAGCGCAGCAACGATACGCGGCAGAGCAAGCGCTGATCCGTTTAAGGTATGCACCAAATGCATTTTGCCTTCGGCTCCTTTGTACCGGCATTTCAAGCGGCTTGCCTGGTATGTTTCAAAATTGGAAACAGAACTCACCTCGAGCCATCGTTCTTGCGCGGCGCTCCAAACTTCAAAGTCATACGTCATTGCGGCGGTAAAGCCCATGTCGCCGCCACACAAACGCAAGATGCGATAAGGCAGCTCTAGCCCTTCCAAAAGTTCTTTTATGTGATCCACCATTTGGTCCAATAAGGCGTAAGAGTCATTGGGCCGAGAGAGTTGTACGATTTCAACTTTATCGAACTGATGCAATCGGTTCAAACCACGAACATCTTTTCCATAACTGCCAGCCTCACGTCGGAAGCACGGAGTGTACCCGCAAAGTTTAATCGGCAAATCACCTTCCTTCACCATTTCATCCCGGTAGATGTTGGTCAGAGGAACCTCGCCCGTTGGGATCATGTACAACTCGTCGTTCTGCATGTGGTACATCTGACCTTCTTTGTCGGGAAGTTGTCCCGTTCCGAAGCCACTTTCTGCATTGATCATGAGGGGCGGGATGTACTCGGTGTATCCGGCTTCATCTGCTTTTTGCAAGAAAAACTGAATGAGTCCGCGCTGCAGCTTGGCTCCTTTTCCTTTGTAAAAGGGAAAGCCAGCTCCAGTTACCTTGGCGCCGAGCTCAAAGTCAATAAGATCCATCTCCTCTGCCAGTTCCCAGTGTGGTTTGGTGTGTCGATCAAGCGTTTCAGCGCTGCCCGAGCGAAAGACTTCGACATTGTCTTCGGCATTGCGCCCAGCCACAACGTCACTGTGTGGTGCATTGGGAATGGCGCAAAGCACGTCGTGCATTTGCTGCTCTATTCCGTGCATTTTATCCTTGAGCGTAACGGTCTCTTCCTTGAATGAGGCCGTTTTGACTTTGACGGCCTCTGCCTCCTCACGTTTTCCTTCGCGCATAAAGGTCCCGATTTCTCGGCTCAGGGCGTTGCTTTGCGCGAGCAAATCATCCAATTTCGCTTGTGTGCTTCTGCGCTCCGCATCCCACAGAAGGATTTGGTCAAGGTCTTGGCGGACATCAATGTTTCGCTTGTCTAAGGCGGCTGCAATTTGCTCTTTATCTTCCCGCAACGATTGTATTGTGAGCATGGCTAATGGGCGATGATTGAATTTGTTCTTTGACAGGATGGCTGTCAATGCGTAAAAATAAAGAACTCCCGAACCCAATGAAGGGTCGGGAGTCACAAATATGGTTTAACAGAGAGAGTTCGGGGTGAAAACCTCTGTTCATGCGTTTTCGTTGTTTCAGGCGTCTCCCATAGGGACCACAGAAACAAAAGAGCGGTCATTGGCTTTTTTGCGGAATTCTACGACCCCGTCGGTCAATGCATAGAGTGTGTGGTCTTTGCCTATTCCAACGTTTTCACCGGGATGGTGACGTGTGCCGCGCTGGCGCACAATGATATTTCCAGCTATACAACCTTGGCCACCAAAAATTTTGACACCCAAGCGTTTCGACTCAGACTCGCGTCCGTTCTTCGAACTTCCTACACCTTTTTTATGTGCCATTATTCTTCGGTTTT
>DDEH01000033.1:5238-5589 GCA_002336085.1 Flavobacteriales bacterium UBA1959
TTCTCAGCTGCCGCTTTTTTGGCACCACCCGCTTTGATGCCGGTGATTTTGATTTCCGTCAATGAAGCGCGGAAACCATTTAACTTCTGGTAACCTTTCCTGCGCTTCTTTTTGAAGATCAGAACTTTATCGCCTTTGAGGTGGCGTTCAACCTGAGCTGACACTTCCGCGCCGCTTATCGCTGGGGCGCCAACAGTTACATCTCCCTTTTGGTCGATGAGGAGGACGCGGTCAAACTTGACGCTTTTGCCCTCTTCAGTGTCCAAACGGTTGACGAAAACCTGCTGGTCTTTCTCTACCTTGTACTGGTGCCCTGCGATCTCTACGATTGCATACATGAATAATGTGTAT
>DDEH01000060.1:0-16160 GCA_002336085.1 Flavobacteriales bacterium UBA1959
GACCAAATAACCCCCGTTCCAACGACAATTAGGCTCACTCCCGTTACAATGGGGTTGCGAAAGAAAATCAAGAGAAGCAACATGGTGACAAACAAAGCGGCACCGATAAACCATCCGATTTCATTCTTGACCTTGTTGATCATCTGCACTCGAATGAACGGCAATCCGCTAAGCGATAGCTTCACACCATGGCGTTCACTCCAAGCATCTGCCAATGCAACCACATCTTCAACTACCGGTCCTCGGTTTTGAGAATCGAACAAATTCGGATTCATAAAAACGGACATGAGGGTCGCATCGTGCGATGCATTGAAGAGCAGACCTTCGTAAAAAGGAAGCTCCTTCAGGCGTCGAAGCAGGCTGTCTACATAAAGCTGATCAATAGCATCTTCGTTTTCAAACCGATCCGGAGGGACCAGGGGATTCAATTCAAACCGGCGGCCTTCTGTGGACTTTTTCACTTCAAAGGCCCGAGTGATGGAAAAAACGCTGTCGATGAGTGGAACCTGAATCGGATTATCAATCCCATCATCAATCGTGTCTCGAAGCGTTTCCATCTCATGGATTGAACGCACCAATTCCTCCCAAGCCCTGAGGCCTTCCGGATTGCTCAATGGGGCCAAGTCTGCACCAATCAACATCACATTGCCCTCAGCTCCAAAGACATCTCGGAATCGGGCATAGTCTATGGCAATGGAATCATCATCAGGGAGCAAGCCGTTAAACGTGTACTGTAGCCGCAGATTGGGAATCTGTCTCGCCATGAATACTGTTCCACAAGTCAGTAAAATCAACCAAATCAATCGTTGACGGATTAATACGGATGCTATGCTATTCCACATGAAACGTGAGTAATTCTTTGGACGATGATGAACACATTAAACTAATGAATAACTGGCGTTGTTCGGAAATATAGTTGCAAAGAAAGGGGAAAATGACCGCCTTCGTGCTCAATGCACGAGAAGGCTGTGATTGAATGCCCTGAATGTTACCTTTGCTCCATGGAATCGTATGATGTAATTGTCATTGGCAGTGGCCCGGGAGGATATGTAGCCGCAATCCGGGCAGCGCAATTGGGAAAGAAAACGGCCTTAATTGAAAAATACAGCTCGCTTGGCGGGACATGCTTGAACGTGGGATGCATCCCATCAAAAGCGCTCCTCGACAGCTCTGAACATTTTCACCAAGCAGCGCACAAATTCGATGCACATGGCATTGAAACGGGCGGGTTGAAGCTCGATTTTAAACGCATGATTCGCCGGAAATCTGAAGTCGTAGAACAAACAGTAGGCGGCATTGATTTTCTCATGAAAAAAAACGGGATCGACGTTCTCAATGGCCTGGGGTCATTTGTAGACGCGACGACCGTTCAGGTGAAACCGAGCAGTGGAAAAGCTCTAAAAGTAAAAGGGGCTCACATCATCATTGCAACGGGCTCTAAACCAGCGTCACTTCCCTTTGTAAAGATTGACAAGAAACGAATTATCACCTCAACTGAAGCTCTTTCCCTCGATGCGCTTCCAAAGAGAATGGTCGTCATAGGTGGTGGAGTTATTGGATTGGAAATGGGAAGTGTGTATGCACGATTGGGGACCGAAGTTCATGTCGTAGAGTTCCAGGATGCAATCATTCCAACCATGGACAGAAGCATGGGCAAAGAGCTCATGCGGAGCATGAAAAAGCTTGGGGTCAAATTTCATCTTCAACACGGAGTCAAAGAGGTCAAATCCACCGCTAAAGGCGTGACAGTTAAGGCGGATGACAAAAAAGGCAACGAGGTTAGCTGGAAGGCAGACTATTGTCTGGTTTCGGTGGGGCGCAAGCCATACACCGACGGATTGAACCTCGAAGCGGCTGGGCTGACAACCGACGAGCGAGGCCGCATTGATGTCAACGATCAGATGAGAACCGCTGTGCCTCACATCTTTGCCATCGGTGATGTCGTACGCGGCGCAATGCTCGCACACAAGGCTGAAGAAGAGGGGGTCGTTGCATCCGAAGTGATTGCCGGCGAACACCCACACATTGATTATAATCTCATCCCTAATGTGGTTTACACATGGCCAGAAGTAGCAAGCGTGGGCCAGACCGAAGAACAATTGAAAATTTCTGGCACACCATATAAGTCAGGTTCGTTTCCTTTCAAAGCCAGTGGCCGAGCTCGCGCATCAATGGATACAGACGGATCCATCAAGGTTCTTGCCCATGGTGAAACCGATGAAATTCTCGGGGTTCACATGTGCGGTCCACGCGCCGCAGATATGATTGCAGAAGCCGTCGTGGCCATGGAGTTTCGAGCCACTGCAGAGGATATTAGCCGTATGTCACACGCCCATCCCACCTTCACAGAAGCGATCAAAGAGGCCGCACTCGCTGCGACAGGAAACAGGGCACTGCACGTGTAAATACGCTCCAGCATGTCCACCGAAACGCAAGAATTCGCAAAGCCAATCAGCAGCCTGAGTGCACCCCTTGGCGGGTCCGAATCGATGGACAAACACCCGAAGCCGTTTGAGCCACGAATGCTGCCCGATTTGAGTGAAATCTTTGAACGCGAAACGCATGCCTCGCTGCTCTTCGACGACCACCCCAACGGAAAATGCTTGCTTGCCATTGGAGCTAAACGCTCCTTTACTTGGTCCGGAGAAGGCCCCGAATGCCTCGATGCATGGAATTCATTTTTGAAACCTGCAGGACACGCCACTTGGGCCTTTGGTTGGCTAGGATATGACCTCAAAAACGGCATTGAAAACCTAGAGTCACAGCGCTTGGATAACGCACAATTCCCAACGTTGAATTGGGTAGAGCCCCGGGTAGTCATAGAATGGGGTGGTGCAGAACAAAAAGCCCGCATTGTTCACGGCTCAGACGAAAATGATGCGGACACGCTGTTGCATCAGGTGGAAGTTCCATTGTCCGCCATTCCCGAAGCGCCGGGAATTGCGCTCAAGCCCCGTTGGGATGAAGCGACCTACCTGCAACGCGCAAGACGCGTCAAAAAACACATCCAACGCGGGGATGTGTATGAATTGAATTTGTGCCAAGAGTGGACCGGTGAGAAACAGCTCGATTCTGTTTGGGATTCCTTTGTC
The DNA here is from genome assembly GCA_002336085.1 of Flavobacteriales bacterium UBA1959. Lineage (GTDB taxonomy): Bacteria > Bacteroidota > Bacteroidia > Flavobacteriales_D > Sanyastnellaceae > UA16. The sequence continues at coordinate 3,093 of DDEH01000060.1, forward strand.
AGGCTGCAACATTTCACCCAATCACCCTATTCTGCACTGGTCAAAGCAGGAGAATTCCACGTGGTCTCGGGCTCGCCTGAACTCTTCTTGGACAAACGTGGAAAGACACTGACATCCTCCCCCATCAAAGGAACCATTGCCCGAGGGACTTCGGAAGCCGAAGATCAGGCACTCGCAGAGGAGCTGTTCACGGACCCCAAAGAACGCGGAGAAAATGTGATGATTTGCGACCTCGTTCGAAACGATTTGAGCCGCATTGCGGAACCGGGGACGGTACGCGTACCTGAACTTTTTGGTATCCATCGTTTCCAGAGCGTGCACCAGATGATTTCAACGGTGCAATGTGAGGTACGAGCCGAATGTGAACCGGCTGATATAATCCGAGCAACATTTCCAATGGGATCCATGACCGGTGCTCCAAAAGTGCGCGCCATGGAACTCATTGACGAGTTAGAAGGATGCAAACGCGGCGTTTACTCAGGTAGCATCGGCTATTTTCAACCCAACGGTGACTTTTCACTCAATGTCGTCATCCGCAGTTTGCTCTACAATGCCATCAGTCAACAGATATCCATGCACGTAGGCGGGGCCATTACCTCCTTGAGTATCCCCGAAAAAGAATACCAAGAGTGTCTTCTAAAAGCCGAGGCCATGCTCAAAACCTTGCAAAAAAATGCCTAACGACCGGTCGGGAATTACCCAACGAATGACGGCCTGGTTAAACCACCATGGCATCACCAAGAAAAACACAATTCTCGTTGGCGTCAGCGGCGGAACAGACTCCATGGTGTTGGCAGAGTGCCTTTACCGCTGCGGACACCCCATCGAAGTCGCCCATGTCAACTACCAGTTGCGCGGCTCCGAATCTGACGGTGATGCAGATCACGTAAAGTCCTGGTGCGCTTCGCGCGAAGTGATGTGGCATGAGCACCTAACCAAAATCAATGAATCTCCAGATGGCATTCAGGCTGAGGCAAGGCGCATCCGGTACCACTGGTTTGCCGAAATTCAGGGACAGCTCAAGGACAGAACTGAATCACGCGTTTACATAGCGACTGCCCACCATTCAGACGATCAAGCAGAGACGGTGTTGTTGCATTTGTTGCGCTCCTCGGATCCCTTGGCGCAGTCAGGCATTCGACCTATGAGTGAAGATAACTCCCTCATTCGACCATTTCTTGATGAATCCCGAGCAGAACTTGAAGAATGGGCGAGCCTATGGAAACTGCAACCGAGACAAGATTCAAGCAATAAAAAAGCCGATTACCTCCGAAATCGCCTGCGTAATGAGGTGCTACCGCTTCTGGAAAAACTGCGGCCAGGATCCGCGCGGCACATCGCACGCACGGCAGCGCGTCTGCAGCCTTTGACAGCCGAAATGCAACGCGCCGTTCGAGAAACAGTAACCCGCTGTTCGGAAAAAAACGGTGACCACTGGAGACTAAATTTAGGCCCTTGGCGGGCGGAACCTCTCCGAATGGAAGCCTTGCATTGGCTGGCAAGTCACCATCATGTATCTTCCAAAGCTGTGCAAGAAATTGCCGCTCTGACCGCCACTGGAATTGAATCAGGAGCACAATTCACGTCCAACACAATCACCATTACCCGGAAAAAACAAGCCTTGATTTGGGCTCCCCAACGCAATGAGCCAAACTCCTGATACGCCCTCGCCGATGCTGACCGATGCCCGTAAAAAAGAGTTGGCTCTGCGAATATTTCTCATTCTCGCCGCATTGTTTATTGCGAGTTTGGTGGCATGCAATCTGATCTTTCGAAAATTTTTCCACTGGACCCCCATAGATGGCTTGACCTTCGAACAAAGTGTTGGGCTATTGCCTTATCCCGTCACCTTCTTAGTCACAGATTTAATCTCTGAATGCTTTGGCAAGAAAAAAGCCAATTTGGTCGTGATTTCTGGATTGTTTGCAAGCGCCTTCACATTGGTCATTATTACGGTAAGTCAATCCATCCCAGCAGCAGACTGGTCGCCAGTAAGCAACGCTGAATTCGACCATGTCTTTGGCTCCACTGTTGTCGCTGTAAGTGCATCAATGACCGCTTATCTGCTGGCTCAATTTCTCGATGTTAGACTCTTTCATTATTGGAAAAAGCTCACCAACGGCAAGAAACTCTGGCTACGAAATAACTTGAGCACAATCCCTTCTCAATTCATTGACACTTTTGCCGTCCTTTTCTTGATGTGTGCCGCTGGTCAAATCCAATGGGAATTGTTCGGGACACTTCTTTTTTATGGCGTCATTTTTAAATGCGTGGTTGCTCTTTTCGACACGCCGTTGGTCTACTTGGGCAGCTGGCTCATACGGAGGCCTTTTGGCCTCAAACTCGGAGAAGAAATCACGTTGTGACGACGATACTGCTGCTAAAAAACCTCGGAATAACAAACGTTTGTAGTGTCCACATCGGTTCTCGGTGTTGAACGTTTTATATTCGCAAAGCAATGAATTCAACCAATCGCATCCAACGCCTTTTGGCGGCTTCGATGGGCCTCAGCATTTTGGTGCTGCTATTTTCGCCACTCCAAGCCCAAATCTTGGACCCTGTATCCTGGTCATACTCGGTTCACGAAACGGAAATAGAAGGAGAATTAGACCTCGTTTTTCACGCTGACGTAGAGCCCTGTTGGCACATTTATAGCCAATTTCTCGACGACCCCAATGGTCCGTTACCAACGTATTTCGAATTTGAATTCCCAGAGGGAGTGCGTGCAGTGGGACCAGTAGAAGAATGCGAGCCCTTGGTGGAGTACGATCCAAACTTCATGATGGACTTGAAGTTTTTCGAGGAAGAAGTAAACTGGGTGCAAACCGTGCAAGTGAAAGATGGTGTCAGTGCTCCCGTCACAGGCTATTTCAGTTTCATGGTTTGTGACGAATCTCGCTGTTTGCCGCCGGAAGACATCTCGTTTGAATTCGACCTGAGCGGCAACATTTTACCGCCGTTGAAAAACCAATGCCCTTCTTCAAAGCACCTATGTAATCATGAAGATGGTGGCTTGGAAATGTCCCAAAACGAAGGGATTTTGGATCCAGTTCAATGGGAAACAACGATTTACAAAACCAAAAAAAGTGATGAGTTTGAATTGGTCTTCCACGCATCGATTGAAGCATGTTGGCACGTATACAGCCAAATCATCGAGGGCTTTGACGGCCCCATACCCACGGCATTCACCGTGGAATGGCCAGCAGGAGTAGAGGCTATTGGAGAGATGGAGGAGTGTGCTCCCATCGTCAAATTCGACCCCCAGTTCAATATGAATGTTCCGTACTTTGAAGAGGAAGTCTTCTTTGTGCAACGCTTCCGCAGCATTGGAGCTACTGCATCCGACGTCTCAGGTTTTATCACCTACATGGCCTGCCAAGAAGAACGTTGTGTTTTCCCTCCTGATTTGGATTTCAGCGTAAACATAACAGATTGGAACAATGCACCTGAGGCAGACGAACGTCCTGAGCTCTGTCCTGCCTCACAGCAATTGTGTGTTGAATCTGATCACCCTTCGTCATCAGATGACAAGGATGAAGAAAAAGAAGGATTGCTCGGTGTTTTCTTGCTAGGTATGCTGCTTGGATTTGCGGCCCTCTTAACCCCTTGTGTGTTTCCGATGATTCCTATGACGGTGAGCTTTTTCACCAAGCAATCCAAAACCCGATCAGAGGGGATTCGCAATGCTCTGATTTACGGATTCTTCATCATATTCATCTATACGGGATTGGGGCTTTTGCTCACCGCTGTTTTTGGAGTGGACATCCTAAATGTCATTTCCACCGACCCTTTCTTTAATGTATTCCTTTTCTTGTTGCTCTTGATTTTTGGAGCGAGCTTTTTGGGAGCATTTGAAATCCAGCTGCCAGCCAGTTGGGCCAACAAAACCGATGAAGCTGCGGACAAAGGTGGATTGCTTGGGATCTTTTTCATGGCTGCAACGCTCGCCATCGTCTCATTCTCATGCACCGGCCCCTTGGTTGGAAGTGCGCTGGCTGGAGCCGCTACGGGTTCGTTTGCAGCACCAACGGCTGTGATGTTTGGGTTCTCACTTGCACTGGCTCTGCCCTTCATGCTCTTCTCTGCCTTCCCAGGCTGGTTAAATTCGCTGCCCCAGTCTGGAGGATGGCTGAATAGCGTCAAAGTTGTACTTGGCCTATTGGAAATTGGATTTGCCTTCAAGTTCTTATCGAATGCGGACCTCGTGTTGCAGCTAGGACTACTTCAACGCGAATTGTTCATCGCTATCTGGGTGGCGATCGTTTTGTGCATCGCCTTCTACTTATTTGGATGGATTCTCTTCCCCCACGATTCAAAAACGGAACGCATTGGTGTTTTCCGTTTTTCCATGGGGATGATTTTCCTCACGCTTGCCATCTATTTGGTGCCGGGCATGTGGGGAGCACCTGTCAAGCTCATCAGTGGCTTTCCGCCTCCGATGTTTTACAGCGAATGGAGCCAAGGCGGAAGCACCAGTGCCAATGGACATGCCTCGGGGCATGTAGAAGCGCGATTCACTGATTATGATGAAGGCATGGCTGCAGCGATTGCAGAGAACAAGCCTGTATTGCTAGACTTTACGGGATGGGCGTGTGTGAACTGCCGAAAAATGGAAGAACAGGTTTGGCCTGATGCCACTGTTGCTGATATGCTCATGAATGAGGTCGTTTTGATTTCACTTTATGTTGATGAACGAAAGGCATTACCCGAATCGGAACAACGCGAAGAGATGTACGGAGGAAAAGCTTTTAAAATTAAGACAGTCGGCAACAAGTGGTCGTACCTGCAAGCATCCCAATTCAACACAAACTCCCAGCCATTTTACGTCCTCTTAGACCATGACGGACAACCCGTTTCAGAGGGTGTTGGTTACAATGCAGATCCTGAAGTATTTGTAGAGTTCCTTGAAGGAAGCATCCGGAAATTTCGAGATTAATCAGCAAGATTGAGCACGGCGATTACAAATCCCACCTCCACCCACTGACTTCGCACTCCAACTTTGCACTATGAACAAAAAGGAACGCATATTCGAGCATTTCGAGCAAGCTGCTCAGCTTTTGAACACTTTAATGGAGGACCCCGAATTCTTAAATTCGGTTGAACGGGCTGGCGAAGCAATGGTGCAATGCATTAAACAAGGTGGTAAAATTATTTCTTGCGGCAATGGAGGTTCTATGAGTGATTCGATGCATTTCGCAGAAGAACTGAGTGGCCGTTACCGTGAACACCGGCCCGGAATTGCGGCAATCTCTTGCAGCGACCCCTCGCACATTACTTGCGTAGGAAACGATTATGGGTTTGAATTCATCTTTTCTCGGTTCGTTGAAGCCATTGGTCAAACAGGGGACACGTTGTTGGCCATATCGACCAGTGGCAATAGCGCGAACGTATTGGAGGCGGCCAAGGCGGCCAAGGCCAAAGGCATGCGTGTGATTGGATTAACCGGGAGGGGAGGAGGAGAGCTAAAGGCTATGTGCGACGTTGTGGTTGATGTTCCTTGGGAAGGTTTCGCGGACCGCGTTCAGGAAGCCCACATCAAAGTCATCCATGCGTGGATTGACCTGATTGAGCGAGAGCAGTAAAATATTTTTTCATGTTGACTTCTACGCACGGAGTCGGTTATTCCGACTCGGCTGCGCGTTTGGTATCGGTTCAAGTGCACCGGACCAAGGGTGCGCGCATTCATGCTTCTGGAATAGCATGGAACGCATTGCGGCATTCGCTCGCCCGCATATACGCGGCATTTGAAACATGTCAATACCCTCGTCCATCAGGGGCAATCACTTTGCATGTTGGCCCAGAGATGAAACATGTGAGTACTGCCCATTTGGATTTGCCCATTGCAATTGGGCTTCTGGCGAGCATGGAATGTGTTCCGAATGACATCGTACATCGAGCACTGTTTTTTGGTGAGCTCGCCTTGGATGGAGTGATCTCGCACACCGCATGCAATACTCACATCCTAGCCCTGTCGAATCTCACGCGGTCTACGCGACATCACAAGCAGGAACATAATGCGCCAAACCTGCTAGAGGCTTACATGCCATCTTTGGCGTGTGAAAAATGGACACAGAAGAGCCATCAAAATTGGAATTACCGTCCTTCTGACCACCTCAAGGCACTGGTTGAACACTTAAACAGTGGCAAGCAACTCCCAATTTTTCGTTCAAAAAGTAGTTGGCTGAATCGCAGAAAACGTGAATATTCAAAGAATCCTGAATTTGAGCAGATACAGCTTCCGTCTATTCAGCGAATGGCCATGATTGTCGCGGCAGCAGGAAAGCATCATGCGCTTATTATCGGGTCGCCCGGAACAGGCAAGTCCATGATGTCTCGGTGTATTCATGAACTCCTCCCACCCCTCACGGAATCTGCTGCTATGCAGCTGAGAGATTGGGGCACCACGAGAGGCGAATTGATTCCCGCAACGGAAGTCCCTCCGTTTCGAGCACCACACTCACAAACATCTACTGCAGGATTGCTGGGATCATCGAACAAAAATGGCACCGTCGCCGGTGAATGCACCATGGCGCACGGAGGCCTTCTTGCATTGGATGAATTCCCTGAATTCAATCGAAAATGCATCGAAAGCTTGCGGGCACCCATGGAAAACCAATCCATTCAAATTGGTCGTGTGCATGGCGCCATCGACTTGCCCTTTCAAGCACTAGTCATTGCAACCGCTAACCCCTGTCCATGTGGATTTTTTCAGGACCGGCAAAGACAATGCTCTTGCAGCGCAGGGGCTGTCAAACGTTACTTGCATCGGATCACAGGTCCTATCAGTTCTCGATTTCCCATTCACATGGAGACTACCTCACACCGTACCAATCGAAGAAATACAACATCGGATGGTCCGCCCTGGATGTATTCATTGGAAGCCGCATGTGAGGCGGTTTCATCCGTTCGGTCAGTGCTCCATACCAAGCACTTGGACTCCTCCAAATGGAGCAGTAAAGCCGAAGACGCTATTAGGTTGCATGCCCAACAACACGGCTGTTCAATGCGTGAGATACAATCACTGAAAAGCATTGCACTAACACATTCACTTTTACTAAAGTCGAATGAAATTGGCTTGGATAGCATAGCATTCGCCTGTCAAATGCGGATATTTAGCCGACCGAACTGGTGGGAGAATGGCCAAAATACAACATGGCGTGCATTCCTATCAGACACAACAAAAGACATTGTCAAATGAACCATCAACCCCCTAGCCTTGTACTTTCTTGCCGCGGAATTAAGCCCCAAATCCATGATTCCTGTTGGTTGGCGCCCAATGCCACCGTCATTGGGCAAGTCAAAATGGACAGTGAGAGTTCGTGCTGGTTCAATGCAATAGTTCGTGGCGATGTGTCTCCCATTTCCATCGGAAAACGTGTCAACATACAAGATGGTGCTGTCATTCACGGTACTTTAAATAAAAGCGAGACGAGCATTGAGGACGACGCGAGTATCGGCCACAACGCCATCGTGCATGGAGCACACATAGAAAAAGGAGCACTGATTGGCATGGGTGCAGTGGTATTGGACGGTGCCCGAATTGGGCGCGGTTCCGTGGTCGCTGCCGGAGCTGTCGTTTTAGAAAACACAGTCATTCCACCGGGTACACTTTGGGCTGGCGTACCTGCTAAAGAACGTGGGCTCGTGAAGGATTCCTTGCGCAAAGCTTTAGCGGATACCGCCAAGCGTTATGTCGATTACACAAAGTGGTTCGCGGACGGCAAATAAGGCTCAAGCAAGCAATTAGACTTACTCGCCTACGTACGATTGTTCAGTTTTCGCTCTTCCAACACCACTGGAGCACCAAAAAATCGCTCCGCTCCAAGCTGAAAAGATTTCGTCAGGTCTGAGACAATGAACTTCCTTAACGGATCGGCCTCCACCGCTTCCGATCCTGGAGTCAAAGACGCATTTAAATTGTCCAATGCCGATGCAACAGCAGCAGCGCTGTCAATTATTTCAATCCCATTGGGCAATGCTTTCCGAATCTCATCTGAAATAAGTGGATAATGCGTGCAGCCCAATACAAGTGCATTAATCTTAGAAAAAGCATCATCCGCTAAATACGCCTCGATTAGGGCTGTTGAAACCTTGCCCTCATAAAAACCCTCCTCTATAGCAGAAGCTAGAAGTGGTGTTGCTTTGGCTATAACCTCGCACCCTTGATTCTCCAGCAATCGCTGGTACCACTTTGAATCAATCGTAGCGCGTGTGCCGATAACGCCAATAGACTGACCCATAAATCGCTCGGAAACCGCTTGAATAACCGGGTGAATAACGTCTATAACCGGGATGTTAGGGCCTGCAGAGTCTCGCACCTCGGCCAGTGCATTGCTCGAAGCAGAGTTACAGGCGACAACGATTACAGAGCAGTTCATTCCAACCAATTCCTGCGTGATACTTGCAGCATATCGCCGAATCAGTTCAGGGCTTTTCTCACCGTAAGGAAGATGTGCCGTGTCTCCAAAATAAATGAGAGGATGGTTCGGAAAGCGCGCCGAAATGGCGCGCGCCACTGTTAACCCTCCGATTCCAGAATCAAAAACTCCTATGGGTCGCATTGCCTCGGGCATGCGCCGACAATTACATCCCGAGTTTAGAACGGACCAACGATCCGACGTCCTCACCTCCTATGTACACAGTAGCTCCTGAACTGGTATCAAAAATGTATGTAAACCCATTTTCTGACCCAACTTCATTGATAGCTTCTTGCACACGTTCGATCATCGGCATCAGCAATTGTTGCTCCAACTGTGCCAATTCATTCTGAACAGTAGCACCAAACTCTTGCATCCCTTGATCCAATGATTGCAATTCACGTTCTTTTTGCTGACGGATCGCATCCGGCCATGTTTCACCCTTGGCTTGATACTCCGCGAACTTTACTTGCAAGTCTTGCTGCATTCTCGCAATTTCAGCCTCGTATTCCGCAGCGCGCGCCTCAATCGTAGTTTGAGCATTGGTTCTTTCAGGCATACCGAGCAAAATCCCTTGAGAATCGATGTGACCAAACTTCTGTGCTAATCCCGTAACCGAGATGGCCGCCACCATTCCGATGACCATTAAAATTCCTTTCATTTTCATGATAATTATGTTGTGCTATTGGGGAAGATCCTTCCCATATTTTGATTAGTTTTTACTCTTGCTGTTTACAGTATTCCCTCCACGCATTCCACCAGCTGCACCGCGCATACGGTCCGTTGCAGAATCTTTGCCCTTGTTCATGGCATCCTTTGCCCGGTCCTGGATGGACTTTCCTTCGTCGCCTTCTTTGGTCTCGGGCTCAAGCGTCTCACCGGGTACGTATCCCAGCGCCTTGATTAGTCGATCAGAAATATCATACTTCGGATTCGTATAAAGCATATTACTCTGATTGCTCTTATCAAACACCACCATGTATCCGCTTCCACTCGCGATATCCTTGAGCTCTTCAAATACTTGATCCTGAACAGGTTGAATCAATTCCTGTCGCCGCTGAAACAATTCACCATCCACCCCAAACTTTAATTTTTGAAGTTCGCGCGCCTCCAGCCTCTTGGTGCTAATTTCCTCTTCTCGCTTGGCACGCATCTCGGCAGTAAGCAAGACCCGCTCGGCGCGGTATGCCAATTCCAAGCGTTCAATCGACTCGATTTTTGTCTCAATTTCAACTTGCCAATCAATGGCCAATTGATTCAACTCAGTTTGCGCATCCGCATACTCCTGCAAATGGAGCAGCACGAAGTCGGTATCGACGTAAGCAAACTTCTGTGCCTCTGCAGTTGGCATGCCAGCTAATGTGGCCAAAAAGGCAATCAAAAATCCGTTTTTTATCCGTTTCATTTCTGTTGTTCGATTAAAGTTCGCCCGTATTCATCCCGATGCTAAAGTGGAATTGTCCGCGCGACATGTTTGGTTGGGTTGGGATGTCATCCAAACGCCATCCATAATCCAGTCCCAACAGTCCAAACATAGGAAGGAAGATACGCATCCCTACACCGGCAGAACGATAAACTTCAAATGGGTTAAACTCACGAGCATCAGCCCATGTTTTGCCTGCGTCAACAAACGCCAGCATGAATATCGTAGCGCTGGGATTGGTGGAAAGCGGGTAACGCAATTCTACACCATACTTCGCGATTACTGGTGCACCCGTGTTTTGATCCGGCATGGTCAAGGACAAGTCATCAAATCCGCGCAAATTGACGATTTCTCTTCCGTCCAAAACATAACCACTCAAGAAAACTCCCCCCAAATAAAAGCGCTCAAATGGAGACAAACCCACCGAGCGGTTGTACTGACCAATGAGGCCAATTCCCGCGTGGGTGCGCAAAACCAATGTTCTAGGATTTTCACCAGCCGATTGGGTCAAGGGCGTATACCACTCCGCTTTTAGCTTCCATTTGTGGTACTCTACCCAGCGGAATCGATCTTGATCCGACATGCCCTCGTAGTATTCATCGCTTTTACCTCTGAACACACTGTAAGGAGGTGTGGCCTTTACAGACAGCGAGATATTTGACCCCCAAACTGGATAAATTGGGTCTGAAATGGAGTTTCGAGCCAGCGTAAAGTTGGCGGCTAAATTGTTTGCTGTTCCATCAGAGAAACTGAAAAACACTCCATAATTGTTGAGTTGGAAATGCTGATAGCTCAGCGCTACATTCATAGTGAACCAATCATCAGGCTTCTTCCATCGTTGGCCAAATCCAACTTGCACACCCGTGATTTGCAACGACTGTCGATTTTCATTGATTTCACCTTCCACACGCTTTGGCTGTCCGTTGGATTGAACGGAGCGCCAAACATTAAAACTAAGGGCATTGGGTTTTTTGCCGCCAAGCCAAGGCTCCATAAAACTAAAATTGTAACTCTGGAAGAACAATCCATTGGACTGAGCTCGCAAGGAGACCCTCTGACCGTCTCCCGTAGGGATTGGCTTCCAGGCACCCTTTTTAAACATATTTCGCGCACTGAAGTTCGTAAAGCTTACTCCCAAAGTCCCAACGACTCGGCCTCCACCCCAGCCCCCGGAAAGCTCAATCTGATCCGATGGTTTTTCTTCCACTGCATACTCAATATCTACAGTACCATCTTCAGGGTGCTGAATGGGGTTGATTCCGAAAGCCTCTTGATTGAAGTAATTCAGTTGAGCCAATTCACGCTGGGTTCGAATGATATCTGTCCTTGAGAACAAATCTCCCGGACGCGTTCGGATTTCACGATAGATGACATGGTCATTGGTCTTCGTGTTTCCCTTTACCAAGATTCGGCCAATTCGAAATTGCTTGCCCTCCATCATTCGCACCTCGATATCGATTGTGTCGTTTTCAATGCGATTTTCCATAGGCATGGCTTGGAAAGTCAGGTAGCCATCGTCCTGGTACAATGAGCTCAAATCCAGGCCTTTCGGATCCATAAACACCCGTGTTTCTAAACGCTCCAAGTCGTAAGTGTCTCCTTCTCGGATGCCGATGATGGAGTCCAACTGGGTGCTGCGGTATTTCGAATTGCCCGAAAATGTTATATCCCCAAAGTAAAACTGATTCCCTTCGTTTACGTCAAATGCAATTCCAACATTGCCATCTGGCAATCGGTAAATGGAATCTGTGATCACACGTGCGTTGCGGTATCCTTGTGAATTGTACAAAGCGGTGACGCTCGCCATTGCCAAATCCACATTCTCTTCTACAAACTTGCTCGACTTGAAAATACGGTACCACTTTTTGCTTTTCAGATCCTTCATGGATTGAAGGACTTTCTTGGCCTCAATTTTCTCAGTCCCTGCCAGAACAATCTCACCCACTTTTACCTTGGCTCCTTTTTCGATGGATATGCTCAATCGCGCGCCATTCTCGAAGGCTGTATCGGACTTCTGAATGATATTCACCTCTGCATCCCAATATCCCTTTTCCGCATAATAGTCGTTGAGGCGTTTGCGCGCAGTCTTGACTACGTTGTCATTGACCACACGACCCGTGAGCAATTCGATTTCACCCTTTAAAGTTTCTTGTTCAGATCGGCTTATTCCTTGGAATGTATAGCGTGTCAAACGCGGCAATTCCTCCACACGAATCACGAGGTAAGCTAGGTTGTCCCGGACCTCGGCTAACTCCACTGAAATATCAGAGAAGAGATCTTGTGCCCATAAATTTCTGATGGCCCGTGTAACATCTTCCCCTGGGATATTCAACTCTTGTCCAATTTGCAAAGCGCTGAATAATTTCACCGCTTGCGCATCTGTGTAGTCGGCTCCCAACACCGTTAATCCACCAAGCGTGTAGGTCGAAGCATTTTCGACTGTCGGTCCTTGCGCAATAGAAATTGCACCGGCTGCCAGGCCGAGAACCACCATCGTTAAACGTTGCACCTTCTTCATCATGATTTCAATCCTTCTCATTGCAACGATACATTGTGATTGGTGTCCAGCAGTCCGCCGAATCTTCGCTCCCGGTTCTGAAAATCTCGGATGGCATCGAAAAATGCATCCTTGCGGAAATCTGGCCATAAAACAGGGGTGAAATGAAATTCCGCATATGCCAACTGCCACAACATAAAGTTCGAAATTCGATGCTCGCCGCTGGTGCGAATCATCAATTCTGGGTCTGGAATCCCGTTCGTAGAAAGGTGTTCGCTGACCAGTTCTGAATTGACTTCCTCCGCAGTAACACCAAGATCAATTAGTTTTTTGATGGCCTGAACCATTTCCCATTTTGAACTGTAGCTCAGTGCTAAAATAAGATCCAACTTGTTTTGGTCAGCAGTGCTGACCTCTGCCTCATGCAACTGCGCTTGGCAGTTCGCAGGCAGCGCGCCAACATCACCAATGGTTCGCAATCGAACTCCCTTGTTGCCAAGTTCTTTAACCTCCTGGACCAGAGTGTCCACTAACAAATTCATCAACGCCTCAACCTCTTCCTCCGGTCGGCTCCAGTTTTCTGTGCTGAATGCGTACAAAGTCAAATGCCTAACACCCAATTCCATCGCCGCTTCAACCGATGAACGTACCGACTCAACTCCATGCATATGCCCGAAAACCCGGGACTCACCGCGTTCGTTTGCCCACCTTCCGTTTCCATCCATAATAAT
>DDEH01000060.1:16467-54971 GCA_002336085.1 Flavobacteriales bacterium UBA1959
TTTCCATCCATAATAATGGCAACGTGGCGCGGAATCCGACTGGAATCAAGACCTTGGACCTCGCAAACGGAAGTTTGATTCTTGTTCATCGGATTTCCGACCAACATGTCGTTGGTTTTTTACTAATTCTAAAACTAACGGACGCTGAGATGAATCCATAGAGGTCATCCCTCGAGCTGTCGCCACGCTGCAGCCCACCTTGATTGGGCAGTTCGCCCTCTTGAATCAAACTTCGGTCAGCTAACTGAACGGTCATCTCTCCGCGTTCTTGGAGCAAAACTGCACGGTCAGCATACAGGCCACTGACATCATCCAGATGATCTGTCCAGGTCTTTCTAACGCCCCAATCAAACGTGACCGCCGTGAATGAGCCGATGTTAGATTTGAAACCAAATCCAATAGGGACAGAAATTCCCGAAGTAGCATATGAATCGATGCTATATGCATCGCCCCAAGTTGTCCCTTGACCTTCCGTTCCCAGCGGCTGCAGCGGCACCCACTGTCCATCCAATTCAGCCTCTGGCATGTGATTGTAAGCGGCAAGGCCCAAGAAAAGAAAAGCTGTAAAACGGTCTCCTGGGTCCCCGAGTCGGTGATCGAGGTAATTGATTTCTACCCATGCGCTCAATTCAGAAATATCGTTTCGGAAATGGAGATTTCGATTCTGTCGCCAAGGATCCGGGCTATCAGCGTCCCATGCCTCAACCCTTCCTTTGAAATAATTCACTCTTAGTGATATCCGCTGAGAAAAGTTGTGGCGATAAAAGGCACCAAATCCAGGAGCAAAACGGCCCTTTAAGTGTTTGCCCTCATTCAAATCCCCCATGTAATAGGCCGTGCCAAAAGCGAAACCAATCTCTTTGGATTGGTCAAATTGTCGCTGGGCTTGCGTCGATTCAATTGAACCACCAACTACCCCGAATAGAATCAGCGTCCGCAGGGCGAAACGTGAAATTAAATTGGGCATCAGGGTCGCGTGAAAGTTAATCATAAGCTCCGTGAGAATCTTAACGCACGAAAATAAGATGAATTGCCCGAATCAAATGCAAAAAACGGCCAACAAACGCCCGATGTTATCCACGAAATTCAGCGATCTCTTGGGTCAATTCCCCAGTGCATTTTTGCACGAACAGTGCTGAAGAATTCTTGGTGCTCCAAATTCATCAAAACGAATCGAAAAGGTGCAGGGGTAACACGAACTTTTCGACCGCCATCGAGGATGAACATGCGCGAATCCAAGCTCAATAAAAATTGATTCTCGCGCCCTTCCGCTGTCATCTGTAACTCCCCGTTGGCTGGGATTATAAGGGGACGATTGTTCAAGTTGTGCGGCGCAACCGGATTGATGCAAAGGACTTCTGATCCGGGCATAACAATGGGGCCGCCTGCGCTTAAAGAGTAAGCAGTAGATCCAGTGGGCGTGGACACAATGAGCCCATCTGCCCAATAATTATTCACAAACGAATCGTCACGCTCTACCTCAACTGCCACCATGCTTGAAGTATCTCGTTTCATAATCGCGACTTCGTTTAACGCATAGGGAAACTCACCCAATTCCATTCCATCGACTTCAATCTTCAGCAACAGTCGCTTTTCGTACCAGACTTTTCCAGCAGCGACGGCATCCATTGCTAAATCGATTTCGTCGATACCAACATTGCTTAAGAAGCCTAATCGGCCAGTATTCACCCCCAGCACTGGAATTTCTGTATCGCGCACCAAAGTTGCAGCCTCTAACACCGTTCCATCACCTCCAATGGCAATGAGCAAGTCAACATCTTCAATTTCGTGCGCTTCATCAAAAGCATTCCAATCACGCGTCACGGACATCCGCTCATCTAGGAATCGCTTGAAGTGAAATTCGAGCATTGGTGACTCATCAAGCGCATAAATTCGCTTAAGAATTTGTTTGATAGCATCGTCAAATTCTGGTGAAAACGCTCTGCCGTGCACTGCAATTTTCATGGTCAATCTATTGTTTCAAATAACGCATAAACGCATCATAACGTTCCCGCATTTCTTCTTCTACCTCGGGGGCATGCATGAAGGTCTGGATCGTGTATGAATGCCGCTGGAAGGTTGAAATCACGGGCTGGACATCCTCGGATTGCAACTTTAAAGTCACTGCAACATTGCTCGAATCCGCAGCCTGGGATGTGGCACAGGCTATGATCTGAGTACCATTGCTTTCCACAAGTCGAGCGATTTCCGAAATGGACAAGTCACGCTCAGCAACCTCGAGTACGATTACAGCACCTTTTTCGGCCCAATGGGTTTGCTCTGCCAGAAACCGAAGCACTGAAGGAGCGTCCACACTGCCCAAATATTTTCCTTCGTTCACCACCGGCATAGCGTCAACTTCAGCCTTCACCCATTGCCCCACCAAATCATACAAATGGCATTGAGGAGATATGGAAACAGGTCGAGCGTGCAGCGTGGCCATCGGCGTTTGGCTATCGATTTCAGTAATGTCCTCCTCGTAAACAAGGCCTTGAAATTCTTCTCCATTGACCAATGGCAAGTGCCGCACCTTATATTCATCCATCAATGACAGCACTTGCTCAGCCGAGTCTTCAGGCCGCACAAATGGAAGATTCAAATTCATTATGCGCTCTGCATACATGGCGTAATTTTGCGTCTATCCACCGATGGAGTGCACCGGAGGTGTGGAAACCTAAAGGTACGAATGACAAGACTCAGCGTCAACGTTAATAAAATTGCTACTCTGCGCAATGCTCGCGGAGGCAATACACCTGATGTCATTGAGGCAGCAAGAAATATTCAATTATTTGGTGCTCAAGGCATTACAGTTCATCCGCGTCCGGATGAGCGCCACATTCGTTATGCCGATGTGCGTGAATTAAAGCCCGTAATACACACCGAATTCAACATTGAAGGATACCCATCAGAAGGGTTTTTACAGCTGGTTTTGGAAGTGTGTCCAGAACAAGTAACGCTCGTGCCCGACGGACCTAACGTACTAACCTCCAATGCCGGATGGAACGTAATTGCCGAAAAAAAACTCCTCACAACTGCCATCGCCACCATGCAAAAAGCGGGGATTCGTGTCAGCCTATTTACTTCAACCGATCAGAAACAGATCGAGCACGCCGCCACCATTGGAGCAGACCGAATTGAATTATATACCGAACCGTACGCAGAAGGTTTTGCCAGCGGCAATACAGATTCGGTCATTCCCTTTGCGCGTGCTGCTGCGTTTGCTCACAGCTGCGGAATGCAAGTCAACGCTGGGCATGATTTGGACCTGAATAATCTGCAACACTTTGCTGAAAATGTGCCGTACTTGGAAGAGGTCAGCATTGGACATGCCTTGGTTTCAGATGCCCTCTACCTCGGACTCGAGCAAGCTGTGAAGCAATACTTGAATTGCCTCAACGCCCTTCCTTCAAATTGAAAACGAACGCCACCGTCTCACTTTTTGCTCGAAAAATGGGCGAAAATCATCAACCACACTTGGTTATTTTGCATGGTCTACTGGGAACATCAGACAACTGGCAAACATTGGGGAAAGCCTATGCCAAGACCCACCATGTTCACCTCATCGATCAACGTAACCACGGCCGGAGCCCCCACCATGAGGAACACTCGTATGCGGCAATGGCGCATGATTTGGCGAGGTATTTTGATGAGCACGGAATAAGCAGAGCATCGATCATTGGTCACAGCATGGGCGGAAAAACCGCTCTCGTGTTCGCTCACCTTTTTCCAGAGTGCATCGAAAAGCTCATCATTGCAGATATTGCTTCTCAAGGTTATTCGCCGCACCACCAGCCCATTTTTGATGCTCTTCTGTCCGCACCAGTAGAAAGTGCGACCGAACGAACACAAATTCAAGGACACCTATTGAAGCATTTAAAAGACCAAGGAATCGTTGCATTTCTCATGAAAAATGCTCGACGCTTGAAGGAAGGTGGATTTCGCTGGAGACCCAATATTGACGTCCTAGAAAAAACACTTGATGCGATTGTATCCGCGGTTCCTCTAGAGACCAACACCTTGCCCACTTTGGTGATTTATGGCGGAAACTCAAGCTATGTTGATGAAGCCGCTTTGGACGCTTTTGATCGAGCATGTATGCAGCTTGACACGCATTGCATTGAAAACGCAGGCCATTGGCTGCACGCCAGTCATCCAGAAGAATTTCTAGAGGTAACCCTCGAATTTATTGAGGGATGAACACTAATCAATGCTTGAATCCTTCAGCCAGTTGCGGTAAGTCGACAATAAATTTGTTCGCGAAACAAACCCCTTGAATGCACTCCCCTCGTTCACGGGAAGACACCAAGCACCAGTGCGTTCAAAAATAGCCATTACCTCTTCCATGTGTGCGTTGGTGTCGATAGTCGCCACTGGGATGTTCATCAATTCGTGCACATGTAGCTGATCATACAATTCTCGATCAAACATTACCTCACGAATTTCCTGCAACTCAATGAGGCCCAACAGGCGTCCTTCTGTGTCCAAGACCGGAAAAGAGCTATGCTGGCTGCGTTCAATAATAGGAATCAATTGGCCCAGCGTCCAATGAGGATTCACCACTTCGTGGTCACTTTCCACCTGATCCATGAGGTTCATAAGGGTTAAAATCGACTGATCTTTGTCATGGGTGAGCAGCTCACCCCTCTCTGCCAATTCACGGGTGTAGACGGTGTGCTTCATCCATCGTTTTGAGATTCTAAAGCTGATTGCAGAAGTCAACATCACCGGGACGAACAGCGAATAACCTCCACTAACTTCTGCGGCGAGAAGAATCGCCGTCAACGGCGCATGCAAAACCCCTGCAAGCATTCCCGCAAGACCAGCCAATACGGCATGGTCCATCGGCAAAGCCCAAGAACTGTTGATCCAATCGGCAACAATAGCGAATTGATGCCCAAGCAAGGCTCCGCAAAATATCGCCGGAGCGAAAACCCCCGCGACTCCGCCAGCCCCCAAGGTCATTCCCGTTAGAACGGGCTTTAGCACCCACGCCAGCATCAGAAATCCAATAAGCATCCATCCACTGAGCTCCAAGCTCTGAAAACGAACTCCCGTGGCGAGCATCTCTGCCTGCCCATCGAACAAGGCATTGACAATTTCGTATCCTTCTCCGTAGAGCGAAGGGAAAAGCAACAAAGCCGCTCCAATCCCAATCCCGGCCACCCATATCCGGAGCCGATGAGACGGCAAACGAGTGACTGCTTGACTCGCGCCGAGGTAGAGTTTTGAAAACAATACAGACCCCACTCCACACGCAGCGCCAAGCAATAAATACCAAGGCAACGTTTTCAATTCAAATCCCTCCAAATTCGATATTGTTAAGATATCATTGTGGCCTTGAAAGAGGCTTGCCGTGATCAGTCCAGAAAGAGAGGCCATGAGCAATGGAACCAAACTCGCTGCTGTCAGATCAATCATAATCACTTCAACCGCAAAAATTATGGCCGCAACAGGAGCCTTAAAAAGTGCGGCCAAGGAAGCTGTGGCTGCGCAGCCTATGAGGAGCATCCGCCGATTAAAAGTGCGCTTCGTCTGCCTTCCAATTTCAGAACCAATAGCTGCGGCAGATTGCAAAGAAGGGCCTTCCAATCCTCCCGACCCCCCCAAACCCACCGAGAGCGAACTCGTGATTAGAGGGGCAAACATCCACATCCGCTTGATGCGCCCATGCCGTTGCGAAAGTGCATGTAAAATACTCGGAACTCCCGGACCTGGGTGTTCGCCACGCAACCATTTTCTTACGACCCAACGGGTGGCCAGCAAGCCCATTAATGGACCGATTCCGAGCCACCAAGGAGCATTCAAAAAACCCGAAATCCCATTCATCGCAAGATGCATCGCCCCTACAGTCCGCTTCAAAAGAACCGCCAACAAACCCGCAGAGCAACCCGTCAAGACGGCCCAGCCCATCATGGACTGATCCGATTGTTTCCAGCGATTGAAACTCGCTGCAAACATTTTCATAAACCATTGCTTCCGCATGGCGCAAATTTCGTTGGAATACTCGCTTTGCTCGTAACTTCGCGGGGAAATTGATTAACAATTAACATGGCCCAACATCGTATTCTAATCCCAATGGATTTCACTCCAGTAAGTGAAATCGCAATGGAGCACGCATTTGTTGTGGGAAAGGCTTTCACAAGTGAAATTCTTCTCTTGCACATCATCACTTCAAAAAAAGAAATGACCGATGCACGGCTTCGCGTAAAAGCCCTGATGGACCGATTCGATGGAAAGTACACCTACGCTGTGAAAACCGCCATACGCATTGGATCCATCTTTGAAGACATTGACGATGTCGCCATAGAGCAGGATGCCAACTTGGTAATCATGGGCACCCACGGCCTCAAAGGAATGCAATTCTTAACCGGCGGCCGAGCGCTGCGGATTGTCACCAATTGCTCAACACCTGTCATCATCACGCAAGAAAAAGGAATCAAAGACACGGGGTATGATGACATAGTTGTGCCGCTGGATTTGCATCAAGACACAAAACAAAAGCTCTCAACCGTTGCGGAGATGGCCACCTACTTCAAAGGCCGCGTGCACATCATTAGCCCAGCAGAATCAGATGAATTTTTGAAGAATCAGCTCAGCCGAAACATCGATTATGCCAAGGAGTACTTTGCAGAGCGGAACATCGAATACACCGTCAAAATTTCTAAGCACAGCTCGAGTGCGTTTGTCAAAGACGTTGTGCGCCATGCTGCAGCCATTGAATCAGATTTGATCAGCATCATGAATCTCCACGAAAAGAGTCTCATGGGAATCTTAGGGCAGACGTATGAGCAACAAATCATTACGAATGAAGCTCAAATTCCTGTGCTGATCACCAACCCCATTGAGACACGGGTAGTCCGTGGGTCCGTTTTTTCGCACTAACCTACTGCAAATCAAATTTTTGTCCGTCAAATCCGGACGCCAACGACCAGTACGTCGTCGACTTGCTCTTCTTCGCCTTTCCAATCATTGAAGGCCTCAGCAAGTGCGATTTCCATGTCCTTCGTTTGCAGCGTTGAGACGCGAATCAAGAGCTCCCGAAAGCGCTTGCGCATGAACTTCTTGCCTTTTGGCCCTCCAAATTGATCCGGAAAGCCATCTGTTGCGACAAAAATGACATCTCCCGAAACAAGGGGAAGTGTGTGCATCTGAAAGTTTCGTGTACCGGGCTCAAAGGAAGCAATCGCCATTTTATCCGGCTTCAATTCCTGAAGCATCCCTTTTCTAATGAGGTAAAGAGGGCAGTTGGCGCCGCTGTATTCCAACTCCATTTTTTCAAGATCGACACTGACCATCGCTAAATCCATGCCGTCCTGCACTGTTGCCATTCCTTCGTCCTTGTTAAACCCCTGCGGACGCAACAATTCACAAGCGGCGCGATTCAATTGTTCTAAAACGCGGTCGGGCTGGGTATAAACTTTTGTGACCCGCTCCAGAGCGTTGTGACCGATCAGACTCATAAAGGCACCTGGAACGCCGTGTCCCGTGCAGTCAATCGCAGAAAACATCCTAACACGTCCCACCGAATGAAACCAATAAAAATCACCAGAGACGCCATCGCGTGGCCGGTAAAAAACTGCCGTTTCCTCGAAGACTTTAGCGCGATCGGCCATGGATGGTAGGATGGCCTTCTGTATTCGCTCCGCATAATTAATGCTGTCTTTCAAATCCACATACAAAGACTCTACGCGCCGCTTTTGCTCCTCTACTTCAGCCGTTCGCATCTGAACCTTCCCCTCCAGCTCTTGCTCATTGCTTTCCAAATCATCGCGCATTTTGAGTATCGCATGGCCCAACGCATCGTCATCACTCAGCGGTTCATAATCCGCATCAAATTCTCCTTGTCCAACACGCAAGCTAAATGCCCGTGTTCGGTTCAGTCCGTCCGCCAGTCGATTCACTGCTAGCGCCATCTCTCCAATTTCATCTGCTGTCGGTTCCACCTTGTTTGCAAGCGGCACACCCCTTCCCAAATAGAGCAATGCGCGCTTGAGTTCACTGATCGGTCGCACGATGGAACGAGTCACCGCCCACGCAATTAAAAAACCAAGGATTAAAATTGCCAATGCCACATTGCCTGCATACAGTTTGAGCCGGTTGCTCAGTTCATCCATTTGAGTCGTAGATGCCATCAAGGCGTCTGTCTGGGCCAGTGACATCACATCCATTCGCTCACGGATACTGCTCGTATATTGTGGAATACTGGATCCATCCAAGGCGTAATACTCAGCCTCCATCATCACGATGGGGTCGTCATAAGCGCGAAAATCGGGCAGTAACCGAATAACCTCCGCATAAGCCAAGAAAAGGTATTCCACATCTCGGCTCAAGGAATCAAATTGCAATTGCAGCGTCCTAGTCCATTCAAGCGTCAGCGGTTTCATCGCCGTCAATTCGCCCGGGATTTTTGCACCCATAAGCTCCAGCAAGTCTTTTTTTTCGGGATCCCTTGGTCCTGACTGGACAGATAACCAGTGCCGAATCAAAATCCTGGTCTCTGCAATGGATCGGTCCAATTCTTCCAACGACTGAATGCTGGGAGTAAGCACACCATTAATGTGCTGGTTGAGCTTTTGACTCTCCTCTAGGGTATTTCGGGTTAGGAGAAATAACGCACCCACGGCAAGCCCAAAAACTCCAAAACCCACCGAGATGCGCCATCCGATGCCCCATTGAAATTTTCCAGGTTTACGCTTGGCCTTGCGGCCTGGCTCCTGTGTGCGAATCATTCGACCAAGTTAAAGCGGGAAAGGCGCAAACCATTCTTCTACAAGCCTTTGATTCAGCGATTGCTTAAAATGCGTTCAATTTGAGTCTTGTACCGACCAGATTCTTCTTTTTGAGACAGCGCGTAGTGCAACGTCATGAGTCCTTTTAATGTTTCCAGACGCTCTGGCTGTTGAGCGTGAGCGTCCTCCATTGGGCGCAAGGCTTGTTCAAACAATTCCACACAGACATCTTGAATTTCCATCAGCTCAAACATGGATGTTTTGTGGTCGATTGTTTTCAATTTTCGAACGCCTTCATTGTAGAGGGTAATTGCCAAGTTATATTGTGTAGAATAATCTCCTGGATTGCCTTCCAAAGCTGCCTTATAATGGCCAATGGCGGCATCAAAAATAGCCTTTGACTCCGCGGAATTTTGCGGTGATCCAGACTCCAGGAGCATCGCATGCGCCTGACCCAAGTAGCGGTTCAAATCCGACCGTTCCGGCGCAAAGCTTCTCATTGGATCCAAGCTCAATTGAATGGCTTCATATTGGCCAAACAAAGCAAAAATATCATCGGTGGAGCCCCACGTAAAGCCTTCCACCATTCCAATAGCTTCGCGGAAATAGCTCCGAGCGAGAAAATCCATAGCCTCAGCGGCCATTTGACGTTCAGAGGCAATCAAACCTACTTGCAGTCCCCGCTGAAAGCACATTACAGCTGAAGCACGCTCCGGCGCATCCGCTCCATATTCCCCATGCATCTTATGCAATTCCTTGTGAATAAATCCCATGACAAACCAAGCATGGCCATCCGCCTGATACGCTTGAGTCGCGATAACAGGGGCAAGCAACTGCCGAGCTTCTGTCCATCTGCCTTCGCGCCCAAGGGCAGCAGCCCGGTCAGCTTCTGTTTGTGCATTTAAATCAGAACCGGCAGCGGCAATCACAAGCACACATGCTAGCAAGGCGGATTGTATGTCGATTTTCATGGCACTAATTTTACAGCCCAAGACAATATTCTATTTCCAATGAGCAAGTTGCGTTTCGAAGCCTCTTCTGAATTGATCTCGTAACGAATACGGTTCTTTACAGCTACGAAATTGATCAGCGCTCCATGCTCCAAGCCGTCCGATGCATCCGAAATCAAAAGGACAGGTTGGCCCTCTATGTACTTCGCAATGCGTTCCAAAGTCTCACCGGATTCCTCGCAATAAATAACATGCGAAAAAGGCGCCCGCTCCAGAGCCAAAGCATCATCAAATGCAATGATTTCAAGCTGCTGGGACCCAATTACTTTCATGCCATACTTATCCGCTAAAATGGCGTGCAATGAAGGGTTGCCAACGATTGCTAATCGAAAAGGCCCTTCCATTTTTGATGAAGGCCATTGATTCGATGCAGAGAAGTGGAAAAGGAAATTTGCCTTCGTAATGGATCGAGTGTCCGATTCGTCCATCGCGCTAGTTTGGTTGAACTGAACTTGCGCATGCAAATTGGATCTACCTATCCAGATCAATCCGACGGCTACCAGCATGAAACCAATGAGCACTGAGCCTATTTGACTGCGCGACTTATGATACCCAAACTTCAGCATCCACGTCAGCAAAGACGAGACAACAGGAGATGAATAGTGATGATTGGGCAGCGCGCGCATGGACTGAATTTGTTGTGAAGTTAAGGGTTACCGTTGGCCTTCCCATGAATTTTCAATTTGTTCTCAAAGCGGAGAAAATCCAGCGGCGCCACCATGATTCATCTTCGCGAGAGGCCAAATACGCGAGCCTCTCCAACTTCACCGCAGTGGCCATCCAGTTTTTCAAACGGTCATCCAAGTCATCATAGGCGCCGGCTTCGAGCTCAGAGGCATGAATAATTCGCCAATCGTCCAAAGTCAAAAAAGGATCCAAATCTCGCTTCTTTCGAGCCCGAATCACTGCAGACATCAGGGCCCAGCCTTCCTTCTCTGCCATAAAACGCACTTGCCGCTTTCCAAGTTTTTTGAGTGGGTGAGCCAATTCCCAGTCCACCAATTCCATCAGCATGTTGTGGGCATTGCCTCGGCTCATCCCCAAATGGTGCATAACATCATCCGTGGATTGCGGCTCCGCGCGCAAAATTAACCATGCATGCACGGCCAGTAGCGCCTTGGGGACACCCCAATGCTGACCAATTTCCTGCCAATGTTCAATGAAAGATTGCTCGGCTGGCGCCAGGGATGTGTATTCCACGAGGTTCTTTACTTTCAGTTTTTTGTGAAAGTACGAAATCTCTTGGGATGAACCTCATCCGGGACCTCGTCCCGAATGCCTGAAACCACATCCAAGGTCCAATCCACCATGGTGGGGCCTATCGAAACCCCCCGCGTTCCCCATCCCGTGCACACAAAATACCAAGGAGATTTAGAGGAAATGCGGCCAAGGATTGGACGACGATCAAAACAAGCGGGTCGGAGGCCCGCGCGATGACTAACCACATCGGTCGCTACCAGCGCCGCACCTTTTCTTACCGTGCTGACTTGCTCTGTGAGATTTTCGATGGTTTCCGGTCGGACCAAGGGCTCATCCATGTCCCATCGGTAAGTGGATCCAATACGGTATTCACCCGAACCAATAGGCAGGGCCCATGTCACATTATTCACCGTCTGCTCACCCCAATCCAATTCCGTTTGGATAGTAAGTACTTCTCCATGATTGCGGCTCACTTCCAATCCAAATTTGGCCAAGTCATCCGCCACACCAACTCCCCGGCAATCAATCACAGTGCTAAATCCCACAGGACAACCGTCTTCCATCGCCCAAGATCGTCGTTCCCATAGGCCTAATCTCTGCCAAAGCAAACGGCTTTTCTGTGTCAACATACGCACATCAACCCAGCCTGCACTTCGCACAATGCCGGCGCCAAATGGCGCATCCAACGAGGGGTGTAATTCTGTCCGCGGCAGTATCTCAATAAATTGGGCAACCTCACCTTCTTCTGCGATACGTTCCGCCCAAAGTGCTGCATACCTCTCATTGGGGAAAACTCGGATGACAGGCACATCATGCCGCAGTTTGCATTCCAATTCCTGCTGGATGGCCTGGAACATCTCACGTGCCGTCTCCGCGTAATTCGCAGCATCCCATTGCGGCAATATTCTTCGAAACGAAACAGGATTGAACATGCCCGCGGCTACATCTGAGGCTGCCGGTGAACCATCGGACCACTGCACAAACTTCACTCCACGTTGGTGACATTTCCACGCCATGAGCGTGCCCGCTAAGCCGTCACCTATAATCAATACCGACCCTTGGTTTTTGTTTGTCATTATCCCACAGCCTCGAGGACTCCCAAGTCACGTCCCACCTTCTCAAACGAAGCTATGGCGTGATCGAGCTGCTCCTGGGTGTGTGCCGCTGATAGTTGAACACGAATGCGCGCCTGGTCTTTCGGCACGACTGGATAGAAAAATCCAATGACGTAGATGCCTTCATCCAATAAGCGATTCGCCATTTCTTGCGAAAGCTTGGCATCTCCCAACATCACCGGAACGATTGCAGATTCACCGTCTTTGATGGGCAATCCCAAGCGCCGCATACCCGCTTTAAAGTAATGGGTGTTTTGCTCCAATCGATCACGCAATTCCGTGGAATCACTGAGCATATTAAAGACTTCCAATGAAGCTCCAACAATGCTTGGCGCTAGACTGTTGCTAAACAAATACGGCCGAGACTTCTGGCGGAGCATCTCGATGATCTCTTTTCTTCCGGTTGTAAATCCCCCCATAGCGCCCCCCATGGCTTTGCCCAAAGTTCCCGTAATTATATCTACACGTCCCAGTGCATTGCCCAATTCCACGCTGCCTCTTCCCGTTTTTCCAATGACTCCGGTGGCGTGGCATTCATCCACCATAACCAGTGCATCATAACGATCTGCGAGATCACAGATTTGTCCAATCTGAGCGACGTAACCGTCCATAGAAAAAACGCCATCGGTGACAATAATTTTGAAGCGGTGATTGGCTGCTTCTGCTTTTTGTAACTGCGCCTCCAAATCCGTCATATCATTGTTGGCATACCGATAGCGAGCCGCCTTGCAAAGCCTCACACCATCGATGATTGAGGCGTGATTCAATGAATCTGAAATAATTGCATCTTCTGGACCCAACAACGGCTCAAAAACACCGCCATTGGCATCAAAGGCTGCGGCATAGAGAATGGTATCTTCCGTCTCGTGAAAATCGGCAATGCTCTGCTCCAATTGCTTATGGATGGTCTGAGTGCCGCAAATGAACCGCACACTAGACATTCCAAACCCATGGCTATCGATGGCTTTCTTAGCCGCCTCGTTTACCAGGGAATGGTTGCTCAAGCCCAGATAATTGTTCGCACAAAAATTCAGAACCCTGGAGCCGTCCTCCAACGTGATTTCCATGTCTTGAGCTCCCGAAATAACCCGCTCTTGCTTAAATAAACCCGCCTCCTCAATATTCGCTAGTTCGTCGCTGAGGTGCTGTTTCATAGATCCGTACATGGGGACGATTTAAAGTTTAACACCACAAAATTAATCGATTTCGCGGGTGATGCGATGCTTTTGTTGCATCCAACTAGCCCCCAAAATAACAGGCGCGTTGTTTGGACCATGGCCGAAAGGAAGATTCCAATGGATGGGCTTGCCATCGGGAAGGTGTGAACGAATTATTTCTTCATGCGTTTGACCAAAAGGATTGTCTTTGGATTGGCCCGCTGCAATGGTATTATCATGTAAGTCTGTGAAGGAGCCGACCAATAGTCCCTTGACTTGTTCCAATACACCCGCTAAGCGCAGAGCAAGCATCATGCGATCAATGTGGTACAGGTATTCATCTAAGTCTTCAATCAGCAACCAATTTCCTGCGCAGTCCGGGAAGTATGGCGTCCCTATTAAGCTGAAGAGCACGCTCAAATTGCCTCCCACAACAGTCGGTTCACCTTCGCTATTTACCGGCGTCTTAAGCACTTCCCAAACGGCGTCCTGTTCAGCCATTATCCCGGCTGAAAACGTATTGGCTACCGAAGCGTGCATGGATGCGACTCCAACCCGATTCGCCCAACCGTGCAATGCCGTCACGTCGCTAAAACCGATGATCCAAGTGGGATTTGCTAAAAATGATGCTTGATTTAGCAGCGGCAACAGTCGAGCGCAGCCATACCCGCCTCGCATGGCCCAAACTGCTTTGATATCATCCGAAGAAAAAGCCCAGTTCAAAAGACTCGCACGGTGCGCGTCATTGCCTCCAAATTGACCATCACGTGATTGCAATCCTTCGGGGATGACAGGGATAAACCCCGCCTGTTCTATCAGTTTTATCGCTGACTTGACTTGCGCTTCTGTCACAAAACGGGCAGGTGCCGCGAGCATAATCTTTTCCCCTGGCTTAAGAGGAGCAGGCTTCTTAGTAGAACGGGGAGGGTCAATCATGGTTGGTTTACGCTGGTATTGCGCAAGATGGCAATGGATAGCGAAAAAGCCCGAAATTCGCACTTCTTTTCGTCTATATCCATGACTCCTACTGAACGGCCATTTCGCCACCCCCGCCGACTGATGATGACCTCGGCTTTGCCATACGCCAATGGTCCCATTCACATTGGGCACATTGCAGGGGCTTATCTGCCCGGTGACATCCGAGCGCGGTTTGAGCGCATGGCGGGCTCTGAAGTACTCTGGGTATGTGGAAGCGATGAGCACGGGGCCGCCATTACATTGCGCGCCAAAAAAGAGGGCGTTACTCCCCGTGAAATTGTGGACCGATACCATGCTGAAATGCAAGAGGCATTTGCGGGAATCGACATGGCTTTTGATCATTATTCGCGCACATCGAGCGAAAAACACCACAAAGTCGCACAAGATTTTTTCTTAAAACTTCTGGATTCAGGAAGTTTTGAAGTCAAAACAGACGCTCAATTTTTCGATCCCGAAGCCGCGCAATTTTTAGCAGACCGATACATCACTGGCACATGTCCCAAATGCGAGGCCCCTGATGCCTACGGAGACCAATGTGAAAAATGTGGCTCTGCTTTGTCACCCACGGATTTAATTGATCCGAAATCGACCTTGAGCGGTGCTACGCCAATTTCAAAGGATACCACCCTCTGGTACTTGCCCATGGGACGGCACGAAGAATGGTTGCGGGATTACATCGAAAAAGGGGAATTCAATGGCCAAGCGCACCACGATACGCGCACCTGGAAGTCTCACGTAACCGGTCAATGCAGAAGCTGGATCGATGGCGGACTGCAAAGCCGCGCCATGACGCGCGATCTGGATTGGGGCGTCCCCGTACCGGTGGAAGGCGCAGACGGAAAAGTGCTCTACGTTTGGCTGGACGCGCCTATTGGCTACATCACTTCAACCATGGAGTGGGCGGCAAAGGCTGGCCAGGACTGGAAAGATTGGTGGCAATCAGACGAAGCGGAATTGATCCATTTTATTGGAAAAGACAACATCGTATTTCACTGCTTGATTTTCCCCATTCTGCTCAAAGAGCACGGGGAATTTAATCTCCCCACGAATGTACCTGCCAACGCATTCATGAACTTAGAGGGCAACAAAATTTCCACGTCCCGAAATTGGGCTGTGTGGGTGAAGGATTACCTGGAAGAATTTCCCGGAAAGAGCGACGAGTTGCGTTACGTACTCGCGAGCATTATGCCGGAGCAAAAGGACAGTGAGTTTACGTGGTCAGACTACCGCGAGCGCGTGAATAACGAACTGGCAGACGTGCTTGGAAACTTCATCAATCGGGTCATTGTCCTCACTCAGAAATATTACGATTCCACGGTCCCTGCCATCGAACGCTCCAAATGGACTGCCGATGAAGATGCGATTATCCAAGCCTTGGATTCAGCCCCCGGCCAAGTGGCTGACCTCATTCGCCGGAATCGCTTCCGAGATGCCCTGCAGGCAGCAATGGGCATCGCGCGTTTGGGCAATAAGTACATGACAGAACAGGAGCCATGGAAGCTCAAGAAAACAGACGAAGAACGAACAGCTGTAATCTTGAATACATGCATTCAAGTTGCAGCGAACTGTTCTGTAATGCTAGAGCCATTTATTCCCATAACTGCGCAAAAAATGCAGGTTGCATTTGGAATCAATCAAGCGCATTGGGAAAACGCCAGCGGCTCCATGATACACCCTGGGGCTAAGCTTGGTGAGTTGCCTATTCTGTTCGAAAAAGTGGAGGAATCTACCGTTGAAGCCCAAGTTGAAAAATTAAAGTCTGCCAAAGCCGGCGAGCCGACTGCTGCAGCACGTGAACCCCTCAAGCCCATGATGACCTTTGAAGATTTCCAAAAGCTCGACCTCCGAGTCGGTGAAGTGATTGCATGTGAGCGAGTTCCTAAGGCGGACAAATTGCTTCAGTTGACCATCCGCACAGGCCTCGACGAACGGACCGTCTTGAGCGGAATTGCAGAGCATTTCAAGCCCGAAGAAGTCGTTGGAAGACGGGTCACGTTGCTTGCCAACCTCGCACCACGAAAAATCCGAGGGGTGGAAAGCCAAGGCATGGTGCTCATGGCCGAATCGGAAGACGGCTCGTTGCGCTTCGTAACGCCCGAGGAGGGAACGGCTGCAGGAGATACTATCCGCTGATCAGAACATCATCTTCAGCGATGCCGAAAGTGTTCGGCCAAAGGCCCAGTAGCCTTCTAGCTTTCCATTTTCGATGGTTCCTTGATCCTTCACATCCGCAAGAGGGTTGGTTATAAATGTTTCAAAGCCATCGCTAAAACGCGAGACCTTAAAGGGTACTTCTTCGCTTAATCCCAGCGACCGGAGTCCAACAAATAGCGGGCAATCTGTACGGTATTGGTCGCGGCTCCCTTGCGCAAATTATCTGCAACAATCCAAAGATGAAGCCCTCTGGGATTGGCCAAATCACGGCGAATTCGACCGACAAAAACAGCATCCTTGCCATGCGCCATACGTGGCGTGGGATAAGCATTTGTCTGCGGGTCATCGATAACAACAACTCCCGGAAAATCCGATAAGGCCGTACGTACATCCTGGAGTTCGAATTCACGTTCAAATTCCAAATAAACACTTTCACTGTGTCCGCCCTGAACAGGCACACGAACGGCCGTGCAAGAAATGGACACAGCATCATCACCTAATATTTTCTTGGTTTCATGCCAAACCTTCATCTCTTCTTTCGTGTAACCCTCTTCAACGAAAACATCACAATGCGGAAGGCAATTCATGTCGATTGGATGGGGATACACCGGCGCGCTGGGCTCTTCTCCACGTCTCTCTTCCTCAAGTTGAACAACTGCTGCCGTGCCAGTACCGGTGATGCTTTGATATGTACTGACAATGCCACGCGTAATCTGGTAGATGTCGTGAAGAGGTTTCAAGGCCATCATGAGTTGCATGGTAGTGCAATTCGGGTTGGCAATGATCCGATGATGCGGTAGGATATGATGACCATTGACCTCCGGCACCACCAAAGGGCAGTTTCCGTCCATTCGCCAAACGCTGCTATTGTCAATAACTGTGATCCCTGCTTTCGCGAATTGCGGCGCCCACTGCTCGCTCACAGCTCCTCCCGCGCTAAACAACGCCACATCTGGACTGTGAGAAATAGCGGCTTCCATTGTCATTACCTCCACCTCATCGCCCTGAAAGGTGACCGTGAAACCTACACTTCTACTGCTCCCAACAGGCAGCAGCAAGCGCACAGGGAATGCGTGCTCCTCCAAAACCTTGAGCATGGTTTTACCCACCAATCCCGTTGCTCCGATTACCGCGACGACCAGTCCTTGCTCTTTATTCATCTCCGAATCTAATTTTTAGCTGGCGACTTTTGATTTGTGTCCGACGCTTTAAAACTCGAACATTTTTTCGAGATTTGACGAGTAAAAGACGATGGAATTGAGGAGATTGAATTTGGGGTGGAAGCCTATGTTATTGCTCTGCGCTTTAATATTTTTGTTTTCCGAGGATGGAACAAGCCAAAACTCGGCGCATTGGGAGATCGCAGCATCGGCGGACGATTGGATTCCACACGAAAACGGGTGGAAACTGAATGCTGATGGGGCAGGTGAGTCATGGATTTGCTTTTGCCCTATCGACAGTTTGGAGGAACTAGCTGGTCGCAGCATTCGGTTTCATTGGTCACAGTCCTTTGCGGGGTCCGCGCAGAATTTTAGTCGTGTCCATCTCATCTCCCACCCCAACGATGGGTGGGAAACAGGAAAAAACCCCCCATTTCCGATAACAGAATGGGCAAACTACGCAGGACTCTCAAACGGCAATTTTCTTCATCTTGGAGAAAGCGGAAGTTCAGATTCCATTCGATGGATGCAGACCCCTTGGGAGGGCGCGATGATTCCAATTGGATCTTCCGATTTGCCCGGTACATCCGGACACATCGAACATTGGATGGAATGGCATCAGCATCCCGGCTCAGATTCGGCCATGCTTCAGATAAGCGATACTTCCGAGCCATATGAATGGGTATACGCAATGAGTGCGGCTGCAGGAATAACTCCAAAATGTCTCGGATTTTCAGCCAAATACACAAGCAGCCACTCCAATGATTTTCGAGTGCAAATAGAATCTTTCTCCCACCACACAAACGACTCCATCGGCCCTCAATTATTGGGATTCGATTGGATCGATGAACAGGCCTTGGAATTTTGCTTTAACGAGCCACTCACTGACAATCTGGGCTTTGGAATATGGCCCAATGGCGACTCTTTATTCTTCGCAACGGAGCCGTACATGAGCAGCAAGCGCATTGGGCTCATCTCCGAACCATGGCCTGCGGGTCAGCCTCGGTATTTAGAGCTCAATGGGATTGAGGACGCCAATGGTATCAGCACAAGCTTTGGACCAATTCAAGTGCTGCGGACACATTCGCTTGAGATGCAGCCACATCAAATTCAGCTCACGGAAATCATGTTTGATCCAACACCATCGATGGGTCTGATTGAAGTGGAGTGGGTCGAGATATATAACCGAACAGGTCTTTTTCATTCAATTCAAGATTTTTTTTTATTGGATGGAAGTTCAGAAACCCTCTCTGCCCTCTCGCCTTTGTTCGGTTGGAATGGCATACTGCCTCCAGGGGCAAGGGCGATCATCTCGGAGAGTGATGTTCGCATCGGTGGAGACTCCACACTACAAGCATTGGGCAATCCCTGGCCTGGACTGAACAATGAAGGAGAATCTTTGATGCTGCTAGGACAAGACGGATCTGCTGCTGATTTCCTTCATTACACAGCAGATTGGATAAACGAGAGCAACGGCGGCGGAGTATCTCTCCAAATCACCGATTGGGATGCGTGCAACGGCGCAAGCAATTGGGGAGCCTCATCCGATTCTCTCGGTTCCACTCCGGGATATGCTGCTGAGCAAGAAGGTGAAGCCATATCAGAAGCAGAAAATCTAGTTTTGATCGCTGCAATCCCAACCAATCCAACCACAGGACGGCTCGTTTTCAATCAACCGCTCGACTTTCAATCCAACATCACATTCAACGGGGCTCATCCCGGCTATTTAACGTGGGACATCGCAATTGATAGCAGTATTTTCTGGAAGCTTTCCGCCTCAAATCCAACGCAAGAAATCAACTTTACAATTGCAGGACTCTCCGCCTGTTCACACGCTTCTTCCTCGCATACCAAATGGCCCGTGCACATTTCCCCGCAGCGGTTTCCAGAATTCCAAGATGTAATCATTTCAGAAATTGCCCATGAACCCAAGGGAATGACGGAAGAATGGGGGTCATTCGTGGAGGTAACGAATGTCCACCCAACAGACTCCCTCGAATTAGGAGGGTTGATTTGCAATGACGCTCAAGTCTCTGAACGAATTCTTTTGGCGCCTGGCCATCGCTACTGCTTCGAGAATGTCACTTTGCCCAATATTTCTGGAATAGTCTCTGTCCAATCAGCCTCAGGCATTGTAATCGATGAAGTCAATTATTCCCGCTGCTGGCACCGAAAGCGTTCAGATGAGGGCAGTGGAAAAAGCCTCGTTCGCATTGAATTGAATCCTGGGGTGCATGGTTTTTTCAACTGGAATAGCAGCGCCGATCCTCGGGGGTGTTCTCCGAATTTGAGAGACCCTGCTGAAGAATCTGTCTCATTCGAGCCTGTGCCCATCGCTTGTGGCATTTTCGAAAACCGATGGGCCGTTGCATTTAATGGACCAGTGGAAATCGCATCGCCCAACTGGGATGTCTTTCCGCATGAAAATCAAAGTGGAGGATATCACATGATGGATGCCAATCAACTATGGATCGGACCGTCCAAATTCCAATCGCTTACCGACAGTATTTCACTAGTTAATTGGTCAACTCAGAAAGTCTCTATTTCATCCATTTGCCCCTCTTCTTCATCAGTAACAATGGTAGGTATATGCGATTTCTTGCTTCATGAAGTCCAACCCTTGAAGCTGCAAGGTTCAGAGCCTTTCATTGAAATCGTGCAAACAGAATATTCCTGGTTGAATACACAGGGTCTCAGTTTAGCAACGGCAACGGTGCCCAATCCGAACGACTGGAAACCGGTTTCTCCAGTTGTCAATTGGTTCATAGCCAATGGCGCTCCAGTCGCATTTAGTACCTGCCCCGGCCGACTTTCCCACCATGGCGGGCGAATTATCCCACTGGATTTACCTAGTCTCTGGGGCAATAGAGAAGTACAACTTGCCCGCTCTGGCGCAATGATTGACAGCATCCATTTGCACCCCGGACATGATTCTCCTTGGAGCAATTGGCAACACCTGCGATCCTTGGAGCGTATAACCGATCAAAATTCTATGGAGTCTGAATGTCCTCAGATGCAGCGAAAATGGGCATCCTCGTTGGACGTCTTGGGGTCAACACCCGGAAAATCGAACAGCTGGCAAGATCTGCTCGTAATTGATTCGCCGAACGCCATAGCACTCGAAATCCTCAATGATACCTGGGGAAATGATGGAATTTCGGCCATCGACCCGATACGAATTCGAATTCGAGCTCCGGGTACAGGAGCATGGAATGTTTCCGTGTCCATCACAAGTGCATCGGGGCTTGCAATCGCAAGCATAGGAGACCGAGAATTATGGATTTTGGAAGGTCAAGAGAAGGAAATAACGTGGGACGGCTTCATCAGGGGTAAGATCCCTCCACCTGGAACTTACTGGGTTTCCGCTCATTTTCACTCTGAAAACAATAATCAATTGCAAAAATATTTTCGTCCTGTGCACATAATGCCATGGCGTTGAAGTTTCATCGAAAGAAAAATTTTGAATCTTCGCAAAATGTTCGAAGGACATCTCATTCCGCACGCCTCATACAACTTACTAGCCGCAGTGATATGCTGCGTCGGGCTAGGACTTGGTGCAACTGTTCTGTTGCGCATTCGATGTGAGCGTGAATGGAGCCTAACCATTTGGACTAGCTACAAGATCAATCGCGTCTGGCAGCGACTGGCTGACGAATCGGCGCGTACCGGGGGCACGCTCACAAGCTTTGTAATGGGACTGTTGGCTTGGTGTCTCCTCGGGAGCGCCTGGTCCTTGAGTCACGTGGATGAAACACTTTCTGGCCTATGGTTGGGAATGGGGTATGGTTCGCTAGTAGGGCTGGGTACATTGTTCTGTCGATCTGCCGCTGCACTGTTCGGTGGCTGGATCACCTTGGCCTTTGAGTCGACGAGACGCGGATTGGAAATCGATAGGCATATGCGCAATTGGCTCCTTTGGTTATTGATGATTTTAAGCATTCTGCAATTGAGTCAAAACATTCAATTCCAAGGCAGAGAGCTCCTCTGGGATCAAGCAATCTTGATCTGGGGAATTTGGTTGCTTTTGAAATGGTTGCGTCAGGTTCAATCTGTACTGCACAACGGGCTTCATTTTGGGTGGGGAATTGTTTACATTTGCACCTTCGAAATTGGGCCTACCATCTTGCTTTTCAAGCAATTTGAGGCTATTTGATTAAGCATGGAACCCCTGAATATGGCTCAAAAAGTCAAGACCATCCTGATATCGCAACCAAAGCCAACTGCGGAGAAATCGCCGTATTTCGATTTGGCTGAACGTCAAAAACTCACCATTGACTTTCGATCATTCATTCATGTTGAGGGCATCGAGAGTCAGGACTTTCGACAACAAAGGATTGATTTTTCAGAGCATACAGCTCTCATTGTTACAAGTCGAAACGCAATCGATCACTTCTTTCGTTTGGCGGAAGAACTCCGTTTTGAGGTGCCAGACACAATGAAGTATTTCTGCATCAGTGAGGCCACCGCTTACTACTTACAGAAGTATGTGGTGTATCGCAAGCGCAAAATCTTTTTTGGAAAGCAAAGCTTTCAGGACCTCATGGAGCTGATAAAAAAACATAAAAACGAAAAGTTTTTGTTGCCCTGCAGCGACTTGATGAAGCCTTCAATCCCCAAGTTTCTGGAGGAAGGAAAAATCAATTACACCCGGGCTACGATGTACCGAACTGTGTGTTCAGACTTAAGTGACCTGAGCGACGTGAAGTACGACTTATTGGTGTTTTACAGCCCGAGTGGAATTGAGAGCTTGTTCAAAAACTTTCCGGATTTTCAGCAAGGAGAAACTCGGATTGCAACATTCGGCCCGACAACGGCAAAAGCTGCTATCGAAGCCAACCTTCGTGTTGATATATCTGCCCCTACACCGAAAGCACCCTCAATGACTATGGCCATTGAGCACTACATTCAGGGCAAATAAAGAGCCCTTGTCCGAAATCGGATCCTTCTCGTTTCCACGCAATCAGCGCCTGAAGTCCAAAAAAATTTCAGACCTCGTCTTTGCGACTGGTCAAAAAGCCAAAGCGACTCCGCTCATTGCGCGGTTCTTGGATACGCTGCTGCCCGAACCCGTGTCCACGCAGGTCATGGTGACCGTGAGTAAGAAGAAATTCAAACGAGCCGTGGATCGCAACCGCATCAAACGCCTTATGCGAGAGGCTTGGCGCTTGGAAAAGCCTCCATTGGAAAATCGGTTGGCTGCAAACGAAAAACAACGCGCAATCGTTTTCATCTTTGTAGGGAATGAGTTGCCTACTCTCGAGCAAGTACAATCTGCTATTGCATCACTCGTGAGCCAAATGCTACCTGACAAACAAGACCAAGACTGAACCCGTGAAAAACGCGAACAAATCCAAACTCGACCCCCCATCAAAGCCAACGAAAAAGGCGGGAATATTCAAACTATGGATGCTCCCTGTTTTGGCTCTAATCATCGCAGCCGTTCCTCTGCGAGAAAATTATTTTGAGTTGTCCAAACAGCTAGAAATCATGAATGCTCTTTTCCGCGAGCTCAATGTTTTCTATGTAGATGAAATCCAACCGGGTCAGCTCATGGAAACGGGCATTGACGCGATGGTCTCCAGCCTAGATCCATATACTGTTTATTATCCAGAGTCCCGTGTAGAAGATCTTCGATTCATGAGCACAGGGGAATACGGAGGTATTGGTGCAAGCATCCAAATGATGGGAAATCGCCACCTTTTCATCGATGTGCTGCCTGACTTTCCCGCGGCAAAAGCAGGCATTAAAATTGGAGACGAATTGACTGAGGTTGATGGCGTAAATCTTTCTGAAATTGAGGAAAACCTTATTCCCGAGATGCTCCAAGGCGCTAGTGGCACCGAGGTGAATATTCAATTTATTCCCAATGCATCGAATATTCCACAAGACGTGGCGGTGACGCGGGCGAAAATCAAACTCCCCGCCGTGCCATATCGTGCGGTGGTGCAGGATAGTACAGGCTATGTAGTGCTATCCGCCTTTACCCGTGGCTCTTCATTTGAATTGCGCCAGGCCATTCGCTACTTGCGAGACAGCGTGGGAATGAAACAATTGGTGCTTGACCTTCGTGGAAATGGTGGCGGCCTGCTGCAGGAATCTATAAGCATCGTGAACTTATTCATTGGAAAGGGAGAAGAAGTGGTGAGCACACGTGGAAAGACTGAAGATTGGGAAAAAAGCTACAGCACCATGGCCGACGCGTTGCTACCTGCTATGCCTTTAGCAGTCTTAATTGATGGTATGTCTGCCTCCGCCTCAGAAATTGTTTCAGGTACACTTCAAGACTTAGATCGCGCCATCGTAGTGGGACAAGAAAGCTTCGGAAAAGGACTTGTTCAACAAACCAAGCAACTTGCCTACGGAACGAAACTTAAGGTAACTGTAGCGAAGTACTACACGCCAAGTGGTCGGTGCATCCAACGACTGGATTATGGAGGATCGCGAAAAAAAGACGGAAGCGCCCAGGCTGTAGCGGACTCATTGATAGAAATCTTTCACACCCGCAATGGCCGACCTGTAGTAGATGGAAAAGGTATTCAGCCTGACGCTACCACTGCATTGCCTCCGCTAGGGTACGTATTGGAAGGGCTCTACGAAAGTGGAACCCTCTTCGATTTTGCGAATGCTTGGACTGCGAAACGTGATAGCATTGCATCGCCAGATGACTTCGAGTTTACAGAAGCTGACTGGACAGAATTTGTCGCTTTTGCTTCTACCAATGATTCCACACACTATGAATCTCAAACGTCTGTTCTGTGGAATCGCTTGAAAGACTTGGCAGAAAAAGAAGAGGTTTACACATCAAATACAGCCGTATTTGAAAACCTCGAAGTCGCCATTCAACCGGATTTAGAACGAGACTTGAATGAGTTTCGGTGGCAAATTCAAACAGCATTGGAGGAGGAAATTATCATGCGCTACTATCTACAAAGTGGGCTCTTCGAATGGTCCCTTCCCCGAGATTCCACACTTGCCACTGCTGTTCAGCTGCTCAGTTCGGGTGCATATGAAACCATACTTGCAGGAACGAAATAATCCGCTTTAGCATGGAAGCCATACAAGCGCATCACCCTTTTGAAGGACGTGGACAACGGCAAGTCCAACGCGCTTATGATTTGGCTTTGATTATCACTTCAATCGCATTGCCCTTCTCTAATTTTCTAATGAGCCAAGGTGCATTTTTATTGCTTTTTGCCTGGGGATTGGACCGTTGGCACAATGGGCCTATTTTTCGTGGAAGAACCTGGAAATTCTGGCGCTCTCAGCCCATATTATGGGCCATTTTAGCATTGTTCACTTGGCACTTAGCCGGGCAGTTTTGGACGAATGATTTGGCGCATGGTTGGCGAGCACTGCGAATTCAACTGCCGCTCTTGGCATTTCCATTGGTCCTTATTACTGGGCGATGGAATCAGTCCAGAGGGCTCGAATTGGTACAGCACATTTTAGGCTTTTCCGTTGTAACAGCATGCATCGCTGCCTTGTGGTCCGGGAGTTCAGCAGACAAGGCGGTAGAAGCACGTGATTGGTCTCCTTTCATTTCACACATTCGATTCAGTCTCATGATTGCCTTCATCGGATCGTGGTGGCTGCTTCGCTCGATAACCACTCGCTCGGTCAAAGCATGGGGAATCACCTTGATCATCGGATTAGTTGGTGCCGCGTTCACATGGAAAAGTGCTTCCATCACAGGGGCAATTCTACTGCCACTCTCAGCGCTGGTAGCTTACTCCGTGACGCACAATGCGCGTGAACGTAGTCCCCATGGAAAAAATTTATTGATAGGTCTCGCTGGCCTTTTCATCGCCGGAACCCTTTGGACAATCTCAAGCATTTGGCCGCAGTATCCAGATGCAAACACACTGAAGACGAACACCGTTCAAGGAGCGACATATCAGCATTTTCCAGAGCGCTGCATGCGCGAAAATGGTCAACACGTTTGGACGAATATCGCCTGGGACGAACTCCGCGAGAGTTGGAGCCATCGAAGCGCAATCCCATTTGACGGAAAAGACGAGCGGGACCAGGAATTGAAGATGACGTTGCTCCGATACATGACTTCCTTGGGATTAACGAAGGACCGTTCTGGCATAGAGGCTTTGCAAGAAATTGACATCGCCAACATCCATTCTGGAATCCCCACGATTCTGGAATTACAACATGGAGGGCTAAAACGTCGCTGGGACATCGTACAATTTGAAATTTGGAATGCATTGGACGGAGGCAACCCCAGCGGCCACTCGCTTGTGCAGCGGTTTCTCTTCATTAAAAATGCCCTGTATATTTTTCAAAAACACCCTGCGCTAGGAGTTGGGGCAGGAGATGTTTCGTCGGAAATCGCAATGGCGTACACCGAAACAAATTCGCCGCTCAAAGCCGTCTTTCGCCTCCGACCTCACAACCAATACATCACCTTTTTGATTTCGGGAGGGCCATTGTCTATGCTCCTTTGGATTGCCATCTTAATGGCTTTGGTCTCGGTTTCCACAGAAGTTTATCCAACCTATCCTCGCCAAATCGCATTTTTAGCGTGTTTCATTATTGCATTATCCTGTCTGACTGAGGATACTCTCGAGACACAGGCAGGCGTGACCTTCGCTGGATTTCTAATTGGCTTAACAGGGAGAAGAAACCCTCTGTAACTTCCTAATATTCCATTCAATCAGACTTACGTACTATCTCGGCTAAAGCATCCAAAACACGGTCGATTTCAATCGTCAGCGGCCCGTCATTTGATCCGTGCTTTGCCGTGAGCCAGCGGGCGTTTGGCCCGAGGGGATGCCATCGCTCCGGCCATTCCGGAGCATCCGATCCGTACAAGCCGATGCAGGCAACATTTGACGCTGCCGCCATGTGCAGCGGACCTGTACTTGACGCAACTAAAACATCCGCTACACCAATCAACGCCAGCAGCTGTTCCAGGTTTAGTTTCCCCATGGTATTCACCACCGATTCTGGAAAATCCATCTGCTGAAATCCCAGTCTTTTTGCCTCTGATGCTGTGCCAGTCAATATCACCCGATTTCCCAAACCGCACAATCGTCTGACCAATTGTTCGTAATGGTCAATAGACCAATTGTTCGCACTTCCCGCCGATCCGGGGTGGACAATAATATGTGACAACCCTGGAACAATCCAATCCTCTGCGCCGTCAATTTTTTCATAGAACTGGCTCCACTGTCCAGGACGAATCCTGCCCCACTCCTGACATTCCAAAGCACTACTCGGTAACTTTAACCCCGGATTCTTCCAACCGGGTGCAGGATGAAGTGATCGCGCTAATTCGATGCCGTGCCAGGCTTCATGCTGACCCGAGAGCTTTCGAGATACGTTGTTCTTGTGTGTCACCCACCGGCGAAAAGGCCATCTTCTTGAAGTGCCTACAATGATAGCAACTCCCTGTGCATGCAAAGATTTTGCCACATTCAAATCCGGAAATGCCATGATTGCCGCATCGTAATCCGACAGATTGGGCACAGTTTCCTCGCTCCAAACCACAACCTTATCGACATCTATTGCCGCTTCTACCACAGGTGCAGAATATGATCGAACAAGAAAATCAACCTGCATACTTGGCTGAGACTGCTTAATCCATCCTGCGATGGGCAAGGTCAAAACTGTGTCACCTATTGCATCAGTCCTACAGATCAAAATCTTTCGAATACTGGATTTTCCGGCCAACCTCAACAACGCTGAGGAGCGCATGTAACGCCTGGCCTTATCGTATTTCATAGCCGTCGCACGGGCGCTAAACTTTGCGATGGTCCATCCCGCCCAACCATCCCGCCATCCGCCTCGTATCAATGCATTCTTCGACCATTGAAACGCCATCTTAAAAGGGCGCAGCCAAGGCCCCGTGAACCAGTACGCACCAGCATAATGTACCGCTGCGATATCAGAGAAATAATCAATCTGCTGAATATGGTCTTCCACTGAGTGATACGAATGATGGAGCAAATCACCTTGGAGATGACCCGACATCCCGGGCAAAGACAATTCTAGCCGATCATGTGGATTTTCGCCCGTCCATGCAGCTTGTCCGTTTCGCCACAGCCTCATTTTTTGATCAGGATACCAGCCCCCATGGCGCACCCAATGGCCGCAGTACGACGTCAATCGATTCACACGGTAGCCATTATACGCCGCAGGCGTGGCTTTCCATTTCGTCAATGACGCGCTCAATTCTTTACTCAAGCTCTCATCCGCATCCAAAGAAATGAGCCACTTACCCTTGGCTTGCTGTGCCGCCCAATTCTTTTGTTGGATATGCCCTTCAAACGAATGGTGAAAAACGCGCGCACCTAGCGCCTCACTTTTGGCCACGGTATCATCGGCAGAACCTGAATCAACAACCACAATCTCATCCGCCACACCGAGGAGTGAACGCAAGCATCGCTCAATGTTGTGCGACTCATTGTGCGCAATGATAACAGCTGACAAAAAAGGTTCCTCCATTGGTGGTCGTTCCGATGCGAATTATGCGCAAGTTACTGCGGACGAACATGAAGTTTCGAACGATTCTTTGCACGCGCCCAAAGACCCCTTAATTTTACCCCATGAATGTACTTTTGTTAGGAGGCGGTGGCCGCGAACATGCGATGGCCTGGAAGATGAGCGAGTCATCCCTTTTGCGCGATCTGCACATCGCGCCAGGAAACGGTGGAATGCAAAAATTAGGAATCATGGCAGACGTTGAAGCCATGGATTTTGCGGCGGTGGAACGGTATGTACGCAGACACAAAATTGATTTGATTGTTGTGGGCTCTGAGGCCCCGCTTGTTGCTGGAATTGCAGATTATTTCGATGCCTCTGAAAAAACCCAAGTAGCCGTAGTGGGACCAAGGAAAAAAGGAGCAATGCTCGAGGGCAGCAAAGAATTTGCAAAGGCTTTTATGAAGCGTCATAATATTCCTACCGCGAGCTTCGCGAGCTTTGGGCAGGATCAGCTAGCAGAGGCCGTCGCTGCTCTTGACAGTTTTAAAACGCCTTATGTAATAAAGGCTGATGGACTCGCAGGCGGGAAAGGCGTTATCATCACGGAATCAAAAAAAGAAGCCAAGGACGCCTTGAAGTCCATGCTGGAAGGCGAAGCATTCAAAGATGCAGGAAAACGCGTAGTCATTGAAGAGTTCCTTCAGGGCCAGGAGGTGAGCATGTTTGTCATTACCGACGGAAAAAGCTATCACATGTTGCCTTCTGCAAAAGATTACAAACGCATTGGAGAAGGAGATACAGGGCTGAATACGGGAGGCATGGGTGCAATATCACCTGTCCCTTATCTGTCGGAAGAATTCAAGCAAAAGGCACTGAATCAGATCATCATTCCTACCATCAAGGGACTAGCAAAAGATGAAATTCCCTATCACGGGTTTGTTTTCTTCGGCCTCATGAAGGTGGGCAGTGATCCTTATGTCATAGAATATAACTGCCGGATGGGCGATCCCGAATCGGAAGTCGTGTTGCCACGTATCAAGAGTGACTTGTTGCATTTGTTCGAAAACCTTTGTTCTGGCTTGCTTTCGGAATACGACTTGGAAATAGATGAACGCGCGGCGGCCACGGTAGTGATGGCAAGTGGCGGCTATCCGGGAAAGTACGAGACGAATTTTGAAATCAAAGGGACTGAAGCAGACCCAAAATGGGACGGTATGATCTTCCATGCAGGCACCAAAATTTCTCGCAGAAAACTGTATTCAAACGGAGGGCGCGTACTAGCTATTACAGGAAGAGGAGGCACGGTCGAGGACGCCTTGAAGCGAAGCTATGAGCAAGCGGCTAAAATCCAATTTCAGGATGCTTATTACAGAAAAGACATCGGAGCAGACGTCTTGGACTTGGCCTGATAAAAACGGCTAAAGTTTCCCTTCATTGGAAGCACACTTACAACAGGGGTTTAGACAAAACCCAACGCGTTAGGCCAAATCGCCTTTTTCCTTTGCTTTTTGGTTGTATTTGCTTTGCAATCGCAGCCAAAATAGCAGGCCCGCAATACCCAAAAAAATCACACCTGAATTGAAAGGAGAGGTCATCGGAACGAGAAAAGTCTCAAATGTCCATTCGATGAACTTTGCGACCGGTGTAATTATTTCTTGCGTATTCATAAGTGCTAAATTCGAAGCAAAAATAAGCAAGCATTGATTTCAATCCTCCGTTCGAACCAACCGATTGCATGGTCAATCGTCCCCGCGACCATTTTACTGGGCATTGCTTGGCACATTTGGGATGGTGACAGCTCTGCGCTGGCCCTTACTGTATATGGGATTGGTGCGTTAATGCTCGCCGGGTACGCCCACCGTTTGTACGTCCAAAGAAACTTTGTCGAACGAGGGGATCCAGCACTGGCGTGGTCAGTCGTTGCCTGGTGCGTTGCGCTCGTTCCCGTGGCCACACCCTCAGAAGGTGTGCAAACATGGATCAGCCTTTTGCTTATAAGCGGAACATTGGACCAGACCCTCCGCATCCATCGCCAACCCTCTACGAGTTCCATCCAATTCAGAGCGGCGATACTTGCAGGACTAGCTATTGGCATGCAACCGCTAAATGCTGGAATTTTACTCGGGCTTGTGCTTGTCCAAATCCGATCACGCCCCGCCGTCTTTAGAGAATGGGCCATGCTCGTAATCGGCCTTGCACATGGTTTATTGATTGCAGAATTGTGCTGGCGTCTGCTGTCTGGAAGTCAGGCGATTCCAATCGCTGCAAGTCCAGCTTCGAATGAAGTTCTTTCCCTCAGCAGTCTTTGGTCCATATTGGCGATGATTATAGCCGGTGCATTTGGGCTGTTCATGCTTATTCGTGAAAACCCACGGCTCACCCTCAAAACAAAAAACACACGTTACCACGCCATTCTGAGCCTTCTTTGCTTGGTCGCAGGCGCCAGCGCATTCCATTGGCTCGACCCAACATTTTTAAAGGCGGTGAATTCGATAGATCACGCTAGACAGCACTGGGCCTTGATCGCTGCATGGTCACTCGGCTTTATTTGCGTGGGTCTCATTCCCAAACGTGAGAGAAGAAACGACAAATTGAATTCATTGGAGGCTTTCAGCTGGTTGATTTTTGTTGGTATGCTGTTGGTTGTTTTTGGGCTTAGATTGATTCATTAAAACCATTGAATTCACGAACTTAGTACCATGAAAATAGGAGTGGTCACTTTTCCGGGTTCCAATTGCGACATGGACATGGTCCATGTTATGGAACATGAGTTGCAGCTTGATGTCGTTCAGTTGTGGCACAAAAACCGAGATCTCGAAGGTGCTGATGTTTTGATTCTGCCCGGAGGGTTCAGCTATGGCGATTATCTTCGAAGCGGGGCCATTGCGCGCTTTTCACCCATCATGGAATCCGTTGTGGCGCATGCAAAACGAGGGGGCCGTGTATTCGGAGTGTGCAATGGATTCCAAATTCTCTGCGAATCAGGATTGTTGCCTGGCGCGCTTTTACACAATGAAAGCCGCAAGTTCATTTGCCGCAACGTCCAGCTCAAACCTGTTTCCAGAACCGCATGTGTTTCGAGTGATTTAGACCCGAAAGCAGCCATTACAATTCCCATTGCACACGGAGAGGGAAACTATTTCATCGATGACGAAGGATTGAAAGGATTGCAAGATCGTGACCAGATTCTATTCCGCTACTGCGATGAAAACGGAAAGGTAAACCCTTGGTCCAACCCAAACGGATCGATCGATAGCATCGCTGGTGTATCCAATAAAGGAATGAATGTCTTTGGTATGATGCCGCACCCTGAACGAGCAGCGAGCAGCGATCTTGGCAATACCGATGGCGCACAAATTTTGTCAGGGCTAGCGGCTCTTATCGAGGCATAAGGCTAAAATGTCTGAGTACGATTCGTTAAGAGCTTCAGAAAAGTTCAGCCAGACTTCCCTTCCACTGAACATCAATGCCATTAGCTTTGTTTCAGTTGCACAGGTGCAATAAGACCCTACAACCATGAGTCACTATCCAGCAGGCCCTCATCTTTCTCGCATTAAAACGCCCGAAGATCTACGGCAACTCTTCAAGAATACAGACTTGCCAATCATCTGTGATGAATTGCGGCAATTCATTGTGGATGTAGTGTCTGAAAAAGGAGGCCATTTTGGTGCAAGCCTCGGTGTCGTCGAGCTTACGGTTGCATTGCATTACGCATTCAACACACCCGATGATCAGATCGTGTGGGACGTAGGGCACCAAGCATATGGGCATAAAATATTGACCGGCCGGCGCGA
This sequence comes from Flavobacteriales bacterium UBA1959, assembly GCA_002336085.1. GTDB lineage: Bacteria > Bacteroidota > Bacteroidia > Flavobacteriales_D > Sanyastnellaceae > UA16. Next base: position 48,199 of record DDEH01000060.1, read on the forward strand.
ACAATTTCACACAAACCGTCAATACCAGGGGTTGAGTGGATTTCCAAAACGATCAGAAAGTGAATACGACACATTTGGTGTAGGCCATAGTTCAACTTCCATCTCAGCAGCATTGGGAATGGCTGTTGCGAGCAAATTAAAGGGAGAACGCCAGCGTCAACATGTCGCAGTAATCGGAGATGGAGCAATGACCGCTGGCCTTGCTTTTGAAGGACTGAATCACGGAGGAGCTGAAGACACAAACATGCTCGTCATTTTGAATGACAATTGCATGTCCATCGATCCCAATGTGGGCGCCCTCAAGGAATACCTCACCGACATAACAACCTCTAAAGCTTACAACAAAGCAAAAGATGAAGTGTGGCACTTGCTCGGCCGTATTTCAAAATTCGGGCCGAATGCACAAGCTGTTGCGCAAAAAATTGAAGTGGCTATGAAGTCAGCGCTATTGAAGCAATCCAACCTCTTTGAATCGCTAAACTTCAGATACTTTGGCCCGGTAGATGGCCACGATGTGGAGCATTTGGCGCAAATTTTGAAAGACATCAAAGACATCCCCGGACCGAAGCTGCTCCATTGCGTGACCATGAAAGGCAAAGGATATGAGCCTGCAGAGAAAGGAAGCCCCACTACATGGCATGCTCCAGGTCTATTCAATAAGGCGACTGGAGAGATTGTGAAATCAGTCAATACGGAGCCCAAACCCTCCAAGTTCCAAGATGTTTTTGGTCATTCCATCATTGAATTGGCCGAAAAAGATGAACGCATAGTTGGCGTGACCCCCGCCATGCCATCTGGCTGCTCTCTAAAATACATGCTCGAGGCCATGCCTGATCGAGCTTTTGATGTTGGCATCGCAGAACAACATGCAGTGACATTCAGCGCAGGCATGGCAACACAGGGAAAAGTACCGTTCTGCAATATCTATTCGACTTTTATGCAAAGGGCCTACGATCAAGTGGTCCATGACGTAGCTATTCAAAATCTTCATGTCGTTTTCTGTTTGGACCGAGGAGGTGTCGTTGGCGCTGATGGACCTACACACCACGGTGCCTATGATATGGCGTATATGCGATGCATTCCCAACATGATTGTGGCTGCTCCAATGGACGAATTGGAATTGCGCAATATGATGTATACGGCTTCAGCCAAGCAAAGCGGCCCATTTTCAATTCGATACCCTCGCGGAGCGGGCTCCATTGTAAACTGGCGCCAGCCGTTCAAGGCCATTCAAATTGGCCAGGGACGAAAGCTCCAAGCGGGAGATGATGTTGCCATTCTGAGCATCGGAGCCATTGGTACACAGGCCACCGAAGCGATTGTCCAACTGGAAACGAAAGGGATTTCTGCAGCGCACTATGACATGCGATTTGTGAAGCCATTGGACGAAGTAATGCTTCACGAAATTTTCGGAAAGTTCAAGGCTGTAGTCACCGTCGAGGACGGATGCCTCATGGGTGGTTTTGGAAGCGCCGTGACAGAATTCGTGGGAGACAACGGCTACCAAGCCCACATCAAACGCCTCGGTTTGGGAGACCATTACGTCGAACACGGCACACAGGCTGAGCTCTACGCTGAAAATGGATACGATGCCAATGCTATCGCAGCAACAGCAGAAGATTTAATTTCCGCTGCAGGTGCTGACAAAACGAATATGCAGACCGCTTAACCATGGAATCATCTGCTGACGCCATCCGAAATCGTGTAAATGAAAGTGGTTTGACGACCCTTGATTTGGATGACCTCATCACACGAAAGTCCATTGTAAATTTTGATCTTGCTGATTGCCTTGAAAACGGGTTAATCCTTAGAGAGAGGCCTTTTCGTGAGGCCCTCAAGGCTCTGAATGCTGAAGATTGGAATGAAAAAGTTGCTGCGCTTCAGTGCAGCAATGATGCAATTATCCCGGAATGGGCATGGATGTTGGCCACGTCTCGACTCGCAGCATGCGGAGCTGAGGTCGCGATTGGAAATGCGGAAGAAGCCAAGCAAACGCTTCTGATTGAAGCCATTCAGCAACTGCCCTTGGATGAGTTTCGTGATGCTCGGATTGTCATCAAAGGCTGCTCCTCTGGCACGAATGCAGCCAGTTTGGCCAAAGCGATTAGGCATTTGCAACCGGTCGCCATGTCCATTTTCTATGGCGAGCCCTGTTCCACGGTTCCCGTGTACAAACGCCCCAGGAAACCGGCGAAAAATTAAGGTACAGGTGGTAACTTCGAGGTGTCACATCCGACTCGAAACCACATGATTTCCGCACCATCTGACCGCAAGCTTTTTCTTGTTGATGCCTTTGCACTTGTCTTCCGTGCCTATTACGCATTTATCAAGAATCCCCGCATCAATTCGAAAGGCATGAATACCAGTGCCGTTTTTGGATTCACCAACGCCCTGTTAGATGTTATTCGGAAAGAGAAGCCCACGCATATTGCAGTCGTATTTGACCCCCCTGGTGGCTCATTTCGCAATGAGCAGTATCCGGAATACAAGGCCAACCGAGATGAGACACCCGAAGACATCAAACGGTCTGTCCCTTGGATCATGGAGGTATTGGAAGGCATGAAGATTCCGGCCATCAGTCAGAAAGGGTTCGAGGCAGATGATGTCATCGGTCATATGGCCAAAAAAGCGGAGCAAGAGGGGTTTGAAGTTTACATGATGACCCCGGACAAAGACTTTGGGCAACTCGTTTCTCCACACATCAAAATGTACCGTCCTGGGAGGGGAGGTGGCCCCGCCGAAGTTTGGGGTCCTGAGGAGATCTGCGAAAAGTTCGGAGTAGACAATCCGCTCCAAGTCATTGATTTGCTCGGTATGATGGGAGACAGCGCAGACAATATTCCTGGGATTCCAGGTGTCGGGGCAAAGACCGCCTCCAAACTGATCAAGCAGTATGGCAGTCTAGAAGGCGTGATTGAGAAGAGTTCAGAGCTCAAAGGAAAACTAAAAGAACGGGTTGAGGAAAATATAGAATTGGCAAAGCTGTCCAAATCTCTCGCAACCATCTGCCTTGACATTCCCATGGACATCGAATGGGACCAGCTCAATCTGGAAAAACCAAACACGGAAGCACTTCGAAAAACCTTGGAAAACCTTGAATTTCGAAACCTAGCGCGCCGAATGTTTGGAGATGCTGAAGGAGACTCGAGCCAGCCTAATCCCGCGACTACAGCGCCAAAACCTGCAACTCCCGAAGCTCAACTGGACTTGTTTGGAACGCCAGGAGGCACAGTGGATGCAGGCGCCGCAGAGCACTTTACTGAAGCAGAAACTAAAGATTCTGGTTATGCTACCCTCGCCAATAAAGAGCATTCATACACCTTGGTACAAAACACCAAAGCACTGGATGCATTGATGGCGGAATTAGAAGCCTGCGATTGCTTCGCTTTCGATACCGAAACCTCCGGACTGAATACCATGACTGCCGACTTGGTGGGTGTGTCATTTGCAACGAAACCTGGTTTGGCCTGGTGGGTTCCCGTCGCCAGTGAAGACTGGACCGAAACGACTCTACTCAAGCGACTCAGTTCTATTTTCGCAGATTCTACCAAGGAAGCGGTAGCACATCACTTCAAGTTCGATTACAAAGTCTTGGCGCGACGAGGAGTGAAGTTTTCCGTTCGTGCATTTGATACGATGATCGCACATTACCTCATTCAGCCAGAAAGCTCGCACAAACTAGACCGATTGGCCGAAACCGAATTGGGATATGCCACAATTCCCATCACTGATCTCATTGGCAAATCAGGGAAAGATCAAATGCACATGGGTCAATTGGACCCATCGTCAATCACCGACTACGCCTGCGAAGATGCCGATATTACACTACAACTTCGGGAACGTCTCATTCCCCAATTGGAGGATGTCGCCAGCACCATGCTCTTTCGTGATGTGGAAATGCCCTTGGCGATAATCCTTGCCAATATGGAATTAGAAGGTGTACGAATCAACGTCGCTGAACTTGAGGATTACAACAAAGAGCTTGGCACAAAAATCGATGCGTTGACCGAAGCGATCCATGGGCACGCGGGCCAAGAATTCAATATCGATAGTCCGAAGCAACTCGGACCCATTTTGTTTGAGACCCTCGCAATCCCAGCGAAGGTGAAAAAAACAAAAACAGGCCAATATCCTACCGGTGAAGAGGTTTTAGAAAAAATTAAGTCTGCACACCCAATCGTTGAAGCGGTACTCAAATACCGCAAATTAAAAAAACTCAAGAGCACATATGTCGAGCCGCTTCCAAAGTTGGTGGATGCACACTCCGGAAGGATCCATACAACCTACCAGCAAACTGTAGCCGCTACAGGTCGGCTGAGTTCAAAAGATCCCAACCTTCAAAATATTCCAATTCGAACCCCAGAGGGAAGGGCCATTCGAAAAGCCTTCATACCGCGCGACAACGACCACGTCCTCATCGCTGCAGATTATAGCCAAGTCGAATTGCGCATCGCCGCTGCACTGAGCAAAGATCAGGGGTTGGTGCAGGCATTTGTTCAAGGCATGGATATTCATACGGCTACTGCAGCGAAGGTCTTTCAAGTCGAAAACGATGCGGTCGACCGAGACATGCGAAGCAAGGCCAAAGCAGTCAATTTTGGAATTCTCTACGGTCAAGGCGCATTTGGATTGGCTCAAAACTTGGGAATCCCTCGGCGCGAAGCCAAGGAAATCATCGACGCTTACTTTGAACAATTTGCCGCGCTCAAAGCATTCACAGCACAATGTGTGGAAGAGGTCCGCGACAAAGGATATGCTGAGACCGTCTTGGGTCGCCGCCGGTATCTCCCGGACATAAAGTCGAACAACGCAACGGTTCGTGCCTTCGCAGAACGAAACGCGGTAAATGCTCCAATTCAAGGTTCAGCAGCGGACATTATTAAAGTGGCCATGGTAAATATCGACGGGGCCCTAAGAGCGAAAGGATTAAAAGCCAAGATGATCATGCAGGTACATGACGAATTGGTCTTTGATGTGCCCCTTTCCGAAGTAGCGGAATTGGAAGCCTTAATTGGCCCGGCGATGATCGATGCTGTGGCCTTAGACGTTCCACTAGCGGTGGACATGTCTTCTGGAAGAGATTGGCTTGAAGCCCATTAAATACACCGATTCGTCCTGAACATTGGTCTGTGTGGAACTTTTTGAGTGCCCTTGCGTAAACCACCCCGGTGCGAGGCAAATTGTGCTTCAATATCCAGAATACTAATTATGCGCATCAACCAACGAATTCAAGCATTGCCCATCGCCTTCGGATTGGGCTTATTTCTCATCACAGGATGTGGTGAAACCGCTGATGACCATTCCGGTCATGACCACGGTGATCACACCCAAAGTGGAGAGGAAATGGATAGTGACGGCATGGCCGTTACGACCCGACAAAGTACACTTACAAAAATCTTCCATGCGGCACCCTCACCAATGGAAACCGCTTCGCTAATAAAACGCAGTGGGGCACACTTTCATGCAGACGCACTGAATGGAGCGGACCAATACGATAACTATACGACCAGCGATAAGCAAGCAATTAATCTGGGCATTTATGGAGCGGATCTTAGCTATGCAACAATCTTCGAAGAGAATAGCACAAGTTTAGATTACCTCTCTTCCATCAAATCCCTCAGCCAAGCCTTAGGAGTCAGCGATGTCCTGAGCGATGATGTAATGAGCGAAGTGGAAGAAAATCGAAACGATCGTGATGTTCTTATCGATATTGTATCCAACACATTCTACGATCTTAACGAGCGGTTGAAGTTCAACGGCCAAGAAGATTTGGCGGGATTAGTCGTCGCTTCCGGTTGGGTTGAAGGGATGTACCTCGCGACACGCCACCTCGACGCCGCGCCCGAAGAATTGAAGCAGCGTATTGCGGAGCAGAAACTCGTTTTGGCCGACGTGATGGGATTGTGCGGCAGCTATGACCAGACACCGGCACTCGCCAATTTGCTTGCCTCTATGCTTTCCATTGAAACAGCATACGAAGGTGTAACGACCAGCACGAGTGAAAGCACCACAAACAGAGAAGAATCCGGTTCATTTACTATCGGTGGAGGGGCAACCTTTGCCGCTGATGATGCAACTATTTTAGCCATTGCCGCAGCTGTCGAATCCGTCAGAGCTGCGTGCATCCAATAAAGTCAAGAAGTACGATGAAGCATACAATAATCCTCCTTTTGACCCTTGGGCTCTTTGCTACAACTGCAGACGCCCAGTGCCGGTCATTTACCAAAAAGAATTGCCTCACCGAGTTGGAAGGCTACATTCAAAATGACAACTACAACAGTGCCATCCTGATCCCGGGTGACGAGGCACAGTTGATGTTGACTTTCCTCGCAGGACAAGACTATCGACTGCTCGTTTGCAGCCACCCAGTCCTCGGAGACGTTACTTACGAAATCTTCGATGCCCAAGGCAAGCGGTTGTTCGATAGCAGAAAGAACGAACCCGATGTGTCTTACGTCGATTTTAACATGGAGACAACTCAGCAACTGCAAGTCCAGGTGCATGTACCGGAAACGCGTTCTGCAATCATGCACGAAGGATGTGTGACCGTCTTGGTAGGCTCAAAGAGCTGAGCCCTTAGAGAATCTTGAACCCATTGAAAACGGCCGCTTATTAGCGGCCGTTTCTATGATCAATTGTTTGGTTATTGAATGACCAACTGCTTCGTAAGCCTGCGTCCGTCGAGCGATACAGAAATAAGATAGGTACCCGCCGACCATTGATTCACAGGTATGTCTACCAGGTGGTTGCCAGGAGAAATACTGCCCTGCTGG
>DDEH01000100.1 GCA_002336085.1 Flavobacteriales bacterium UBA1959
AGTGTTTCCCAGAAGTTCATTCGAAGCCGAAGCCATTGTTGAATCGATGGCCACAGTTATTTGTCTTTTTAAATCGATTAAACCTGTAAGTAAAGGTTGCCGGTTTGAGCGATCCTCTAACGCTATTTTCGCTTTCACCTCGATTGGTGTAGGACTTTCAAAAACTCCAATTATCTTTGCGCACCCTGCGGGGTACATGGTGGCTATAGCTCAGCTGGTTAGAGCATCGGTTTGTGGTACCGAGGGTCGTGGGTTCGAGCCCCATTAGCCACCCAAAAAAAAGCCTTGCAATTCATTGCGAGGCTTTTTTGTTTTCTGGGATTGAGAGAAGAGCAGAGGCAGCGGTTGCCGAACCATGGATTCATCCAATTGTTTGTGTTCCGGGTAAGTTTGTCCCCATCTTTTGTTGCCAAGCTGCAGTTGCTTGTAAATCGGCCCAGTGGCATGAGCCTTTTTTCCAAATGGCCATTCCTGCTTTTGTTATTTGCACTGCATCCCGAGCGGGTGTGCGAATGAATCCGGCAATGCAAAGATTAATCTTGGCCCAGCCCATGCGATTAAGAAGCAAGGGCTGACCGTTGCTATGCGTAGCGATGAGGTCGATGGAATCGAGGTGCAAAAAATGCTTTTTCTTGGCAAGTTTTCGCATCGACTCGTACCATTCCGGATCGCCGTGGGACAAAACATCAAGCAGCGGATAAAATGTTTCTTCTTGGGTGGGGATGGACATGAACGTACAATTGTTTTTTACTAGAAGGTCCAAAGTTTACAGGTTGTTCACTTCGGATGTGATACAGGCTGATTTATAAAAACCAATATATTGTATATTCGCGGCATGTTTATATTCAATAAAGTGTTTGTTCTAGTTGGTGCAGTTTTTTTCACATCATTTTGTTTGGCTCAAACATCCGGAGAACCTCTTACTATTTCTGAAGTCGGAAAATTGACGGGTCCTCGGTTTGGTTTGACCTACATCAGTGATGGGTCCACATCGCAAATTTTAAACCGTGTTCACGAAATGGATAGCTTGGAGTATGCAGAATCAGGCTATGCTGATGGCTTACCTTTTACGTGGACCACGCAGTACGGTTGGCAGTGGGAGACACGATTTGCAGACAGTGGAGGACCAATTGTTGGTTTGGTAGAATGGGTAGTCTTTGTTGCAGGTATGGAGAAAGGAATGTTTTTGCCCAGCTTCTCAAGCTTGGTTGGAGTGCGAGGAGAAGGGGGGTTTGAATTTGCAACAGGGCCAAACCTATCCGCTTCGGGATTGGGTTTTGTATTTGCTGCGGGCTACAACATCAAGAAAGGCGATTTGAATATGCCAATCAATATCTCTGTAGTCCCAAATAAGCTCGGATCGCGGAACTCGGCAGCTGGGGATGTTTTGGAGGTCAATGATTACTTTGAAACCATCAAATTGCGTGAAACGGGACTGCGCCTCACTATTTCTGTTGGTTTTAATTTATCAGGAGAGTAATCTCTTAACCATCTTGGAGTTATTCGGAAAGATGTCCTTTGAGACATGAAAAGCCCTCCAGCACAATGCGTTGGAGGGCTTTTTAATTCAACCGGATTGTCGTGGAACGATTAGTGAATGCCTTTCGCCGCGAGGTAACGTTCCGCATCTAGTGCTGCAATACAGCCGGTTCCTGCTGCGGTTACGGCTTGACGGTAGGTTTTATCGGCAGCATCGCCGCTGACGAATACCCCTTCGCGGTTGGTGCGCGAGGTACCCGGCTCACCGTACTTGATGTAGCCTTGCTCGTCAAGATCAATCCAACCTTTGAATACGTCGGTGTTGGGCTTGTGACCAATGGCTACGAAAAACCCTGTGGCAGGAATGTCTTGTTCCGCATTTGTTTTGTTGTTTCGAACCCGGATGGCTTCCACACCTTCTTCACCAAGCACTTCCACCGTATCAGTGTTCCAAAGCACCTCTATGTTTTTCATTCCGAGTACGCGATTCTGCATGGCCTTTGAGGCGCGCATTTGATCACGCCTTACAAGCATGGTCACTTTTTTACAGAGTTTCGCCAAGTAGCTCGCTTCCTCACAAGCAGTGTCCCCAGCTCCTACAATAACCACGTCTTGCCCGCGATAGAAGAAGCCGTCGCATACGGCACAAGCGCTGACTCCTCCGCCTGCATCGCGCAGACGTAGTTCGGATTCCAAGCCCAACCATTTGGCCGAAGCTCCTGTAGAGATGATCACCGAGTCTGCGTGTACTTCCAAACGATCGGCTCCCTCGCCGACCCAAATCTTGTGCACGGGACCTGATAAATCTACTTCGGTCACCCAGCCTGTGCGCACATCGGTATCAAAACGTTTGGCTTGCGCCTCCAAGTCCATCATCATTTGAGGACCGTTGATTCCATCCGGATAGCCTGGGAAATTATCTACTTCAGTGGTTTCTGTCAGCTGTCCGCCCGGTTGCATGCCCTGATACATAACGGGTTTCATATCCGCACGTGCGGCATAAATGGCAGCGGTATATCCGGCAGGTCCTGATCCAACGATCAGGCATTTTACGTGTTCTGGTTGCGTACTCATGGCCGCAAATATACACAGGTCCTTCGGCCTAAAAAGGGATTGAAACGCGTTTTACCAAACGTTTTAAACCAAGTCATTCTCTACCCGTAACCATTCGTTCCAAAGTGGATCTTCCGGGGGCGGGGCGAGGATACTGATGGGCTCCTTTTTCACCGGGTGCACAAACTCAATGCGCCGGGCGTGGAGGTGAATGGAGGCGTTATCATTGGTGCGTCGAGCACCGTATTTGATGTCGCCTTTGATGGGGCTTCCCAGGCTACTCAATGTGGTTCGGATTTGGTGATGGCGTCCTGTTTTGGGTTTGACTTCGACGAAGGAATAATGATCGGAGCGGCCGATCACGTTGTAAGTGAGTTCAGATTGTTTGCGACCTGGACCGTCTTGGCTGTAAGTGAAGCTCTTGTTGATGCGTTCGTTTTTCTCCAAATAGTTGACGATGTGACCTTCGGACAAGTCTGGACCTGGGCGTACTACAGCCCAATACGTTTTTTGAATGTCACGTAATCGAAATAGATTGGTCAGTCGGGACAGAGCCTTTGACGTCCGCGCGTAGAGAATCACACCGCTGACTGGACGGTCCAAGCGATGGACGGTGCCAATGAAAGCATCTCCCGATTTGTTGTATTTCTTCTTGATGTATTCTCCGACAACTTGACAAAGGGTAATGTCACCGCTGGAGTCGCTCTGCACGATGTCTGATGATCGCTTATTGACTGCAATCAAATGATTGTCTTCGTAGAGCACCTGCAGATTGTCAATATTACTCATGACAATGGGTGCCTTGGGTTTTCTCGCCCAAGTGTGCGGCTCAGCAGATGCTTGTGCGTCGGATTTGTGCTTCATGGCACGTGACTCAGTATTGCTCTGATTCGTTTGGGAAATCTCGGCTGCGAACGTCTTTCACGTACTGTTGAATCGCGCCATTCATTTGTTCCCCCATGTCGAGGTAGCGACGAAGAAATCTAGGGCTGAACGCCTGCGTAATGCCAAGCATGTCATGCAATACAAGGACCTGTCCGTCGCATCCGCTTCCCGCACCGATGCCAATGGTTGGGCACGCGACAGAAGCACTGGCTTCTTGTGCGAGATGCGCGGGGATTTTTTCGAAAACAACTGCAAAACAACCAATGTCATTGAGCATCTTCGTGTCTGCGCGCAATTGGTCCGCTTCCATCTCCTCCTTTGCTCGCACGGTGTAAGAGCCAAACTTATAAATCGATTGCGGCGTTAGCCCGAGGTGGCCCATTACGGGAATGCCGGCGGTGAGGATGCGTTCAATGCTCTCCTTGACTTCGTGACCGCCCTCTAACTTTACAGCATGTGCCCCGCTTTCCTTCATGATGCGTATGGCAGAATTCAAGGCCTCTTTTGAATTGCCTTGGTAGGTGCCAAAGGGCAAATCCACCACCACGAGCGCGCGTTTCGCGGCGCGCACCACGCTTGACGCATGATAAATCATGTGATCCAGCGTGATGGGCAGTGTCGTCTCGTGACCAGCCATCACATTCGATGCGCTGTCTCCGACGAGTATTACGTCGACACCGGCTTGATCGACGATGGTCGCCATGGAGTAATCATAGGCCGTGAGCATGGCGATGGGCTCGCCATTGGCTTTCATTTCAGCAAGCACCTGGGTGGTGATGCGTTTGGCAGATTGATGAACGGACATGATTTCCAGTAAAGTTTCATTTCAAAGGTAATCTTCGGAAATAGAAGATTTTAGGGATTGAAACGATTTCTTTCTGGGGGCTTGTCCCTTTGATTCGATAGAGAAATGA
>DDEH01000025.1:0-7753 GCA_002336085.1 Flavobacteriales bacterium UBA1959
CAAACTTTGCCGCCAACGAGCTTCATCAACTTCTCTACAAGCACCTTTTTCAGTGCTGCAACCTCGACATCAAATTCCTTGTCAATGGATTCCAATACAGCCTTATCTGCTGCCTTGGACTTGCGATCCTTGATGGCACGTGAAAATAACTTCTTCTCTATTACCACACCTTGTCCCGATGGTGGCATCTTCAATGAAGCATCTTTCACATCTCCCGCCTTATCGCCGAAAATGGCTCGCAAAAGCTTTTCCTCAGGGCTCGGGTCCGATTCTCCCTTTGGAGTAATCTTACCAATGAGAATATCGCCTTCTTTTACATCTGCTCCAATGCGGATCAAGCCATGTTCATCGAGATCACTAGTGGCCTCTTCGCTTACGTTGGGAATATCACTTGTCAATTCTTCAACTCCGCGTTTGGTATCTCGAACTTCTAGTACATACTCATCAACGTGCAAAGAAGTAAAGATGTCCTCACGCACAACACGTTCACTGATGACAATCGCATCCTCGAAATTGTAGCCGTTCCATGGCATGAAGGCCACTCGCATGTTTTGACCCAAGGCCAACTCACCATTGTCTGTGGAGTATCCCTCCACAAGAACTTGGCCTTCGTGCACCGCATCTCCTTTTTTGACAATCGGTCTTAGATTCATACAGGTTCCCTGGTTTGTTCGTCGAAACTTAGGGATATCTAACACTTTGATTGAATCTTCGAAGGAAACGAGATCATCTTTTTCGTCTCTCGTGTACTGGATATGAATTTCGTTGGCATCAACAAATTCGATCATACCATCCGCCTCGGCACGCATCAAGATTCTTGAATCTTCTGCAACCGATTTCTCAAGTCCAGTTCCAACAATAGGCGCAACAGGCTTCATCAAAGGCACCGCCTGACGCATCATATTTGAGCCCATCAAAGCACGGTTTGCATCATCATGCTCAAGGAAAGGAATCAATGATGCCGCAATCGAAGCAATTTGGTTCGGAGCAACATCCATATAATGAATCTCATTCGGAGCTACTTGAGGGAAATCACCTTCCAAACGGGCTTTTACAACATCGTTCGTAAAGGCACCGTTCTTATCGACAGGAGCATTTGCCTGTGCAATGAGATTCGAATCCTCGTCTTCTGCAGACAAGTAGATAACGTCTTTGGGATCTGTGGAAACCTTTCCTCCTTCTACCTTGCGGTATGGCGTTTCAATGAATCCCAGACGGTTCACCTTGGCATACACACAGAGGGAACTAATCAAACCAATGTTTGGCCCCTCCGGTGTCTCAATCGTGCAAAGTCGGCCGTAGTGCGTGTAGTGCACGTCACGGACTTCAAATCCAGCTCTCTCTCTCGAGAGACCACCCGGACCGAGTGCAGAAATTCTACGTTTGTGTGTCACCTCACTCAATGGATTCGTCTGGTCCATGAATTGCGACAACTGGTTGGTGCCAAAGAAACTGTTGATGACAGAACTCAATGTTTTCGCATTGATCAAATCTGTCGGGGTGAAGACTTCATTGTCTCGAACATTCATTCGCTCACGAATGGTTCGTGCCATCCGCGCTAGTCCCACTCCAAATTGGCTGTACAACTGCTCACCAACCGTTCGAATCCGACGGTTTGATAAGTGATCAATATCATCAACATCTGCGTTGGAGTTAACCAAATCAAGCAGGTACTTAATGATCAATAGGATGTCGTCCTTCGTCAATGTTCGGTTCTGAACGTCTTCTTTGATGTTCAGCTTTCGATTGATACGGAATCGTCCTACTTCTCCAAGATCATAACGCTGCTCGGAAAAGAAAAGCTTGTCAATTACTCCGCGAGCCGTATCCAAATCTGGCGGCTCAGCGTTTCGAAGTTGACGGTAGATATATTCTACAGCCTCTTTCTCCGAGTTGGAGCTATCCTTTTGAAGCGTGTTGTAAATGATTGCATAATCGGATTGATTGATGTCCTCCTTGTGCAAAATAATCGTTTTCGCTCCGGAATCATGAATCAACTCAAGGTGCTCCTTTTCCAACGTGGTCTCGCGATCTAGAACGACTTCGTTTCGCTCAATGCTAACAACCTCACCAGTATCCTCATCTACAAAATCTTCGACCCATGTTTTTAAAACACGCGCAGCAAGACGACGGCCAATGGCACGTTTTAGACCAGATTTCGACACCTTGAGCTCATCAGCCAAGTTGAAAATGTCAAGAATATCGCGGTCCGTTTCAAAACCAATTGCACGTAGCAACGTCGTCACCGGCAATTTTTTCTTTCTATCTATGTAGGCATACATGACACTGTTAATGTCTGTAGCAAATTCAATCCAAGAACCTTTGAATGGTATGATTCGTGCACTGTACAGCTTCGTGCCATTCGCGTGGCGACTTTGGCCGAAAAACACACCTGGTGATCGGTGCAATTGATTGACAATAACACGTTCTGAACCGTTTACAACGAACGATCCTTGAGGCGTCATATAAGGGATTGTACCGAGGTACACATCCTGAACAATCGTCTCGAAATCTTCGTGTTCTGGATCCGTGCAGTAAAGCTTCAGCTTCGCTTTTAAAGGGACACTATACGTAAGTCCTCGCTCGATGCACTCATTGATTGAATAGCGCGGAGGATCTACGAAATAATCCAGAAATTCCAGAACGAATTGATTTCTGGTATCAGTAATCGGGAAATTCTCACTGAAAACCTTAAAAAGGCCCTCTGATTCTCGATTCTCAGGATTGGTCTCAAGTTGGAAAAATTCCTGGAACGATCGCAATTGGATGTCCAGAAAATCAGGTCGTGACAACGGGAGCTCCACTGAGGAGAAGCTTATCCGTTCCGTAGTATTTGGTTTCACCAGAGTCATGGTGGTATGAGATCTAGAGTGGAAACAAGCGAATTGGATGCAGATTCAGACACAAGCACAAAAAGTCCGGGTGGGGAACCTGCTTCCCCACCTGGACCTATAAGGAGATTAGAATATGAGCTTACTTAAGCTCAACTTCTGCACCGGCTTCTTCAAGCTGCGTCTTCAGCGCTTCGGCTTCGTCCTTCGAAACTCCTTCCTTTACAGGACCTGGAGCTTTGTCAACGATTTCCTTCGCCTCTTTCAAGCCGAGACCGGTGAGTTCTTTTACTGCCTTTACAACTGCGAGCTTTGCTCCGCCTGCAGCTTTAAGGATTACATCAAATTCAGACTGTTCTTCACCAGCATCTGCGTCTCCGCCGGCACCAGGGCCTGCTGATACTGCAACTGCTGCTGCAGCCGGCTCAATGCCGTGTTCGTCTTTCAAGATTGTGGCAAGTTCGTTTACCTCTTTTACGGTGAGGTTCACCAACTCTTCTGCCATTTTGTTCAAATCAGCCATGATTGTTGATTGAATGATTAATTTCTAAATTATTTGAATTGTGTCAAGCACCTCGGGATTCCAAGGCTTTGACTAAACCGGATATAGTATTGCCTCCAGATTGAAGCGCACCCAGAACGTTTTTCGCTGGGGATTGCAACAATGAAACGATTTCACCAATCAGCTCTTCCTTCGATTTGATCGAAGTCAAAGCTTCCAGCTGATCCGCTCCTACATAACAGGCTTCTTCTACATATGCAGCCTTAAGAGCTGGCATATCGTGCTTCTTATTGAACTCCTTTATCAAACGAGCAGGCCCATTGCCTATGTCACCCGTCATCAAAGCTGTCTGTCCCACTAAGGAACCATACAACTCTTGAAAGTTCTTATCCTCAACACGTTCCATGGCTTTGCGAAGAAGACTATTCTTCACTACACGCAAGGTGATATTATTTTTGACACTTTCTCGGCGCAAGAGTGTCGTGGCTTCAGCATCTAATCCAGACGCATCAGTCAAATACAACACATTCTTTTCCTGCAACACCTGAGTCAATTCACTGATCAACTGGTCTTTTTCTTGTCGAGTCATGATTATTCAGGTTAAGCAGTTACCGATTTTTGATCCACCAGGATTCCTGGGCCCATGGTTGAGCTCATTGAGATGCTCATCATGTAAGCTCCTTTTGCCGAAGCAGGCTTCAAACGCATCAAGGTGTTTAGCACCTCGGCCGCGTTTTCTTCCAACTTCTTAGCATCAAAGGAAACTTTCCCAACTGAAGCATGAATGATTCCGTATTTGTCAACCTTGAAATCAATCTTTCCAGCCTTTACGTCCTGTACAGCCTTGCCAACGTCCATAGTTACTGTTCCAGACTTCGGGTTAGGCATGAGCCCTCGGGGACCGAGAACACGTCCTAACGCACCAACCTTTCCCATCACCTGCGGCGTGGTAATAATTACATCAATGTCGGTCCAACCGCCCTTGATTTTGTCAATGTACTCGTCGAGTCCCACGAAATCAGCACCAGCATCTTTTGCGTCCTGCTCTTTGTCAGGGTTACAAAGCACCAACACCTTGATCGATTTCCCTGTTCCGTGAGGAAGAGAAACAGTTCCACGAACCATTTGGTTCGCCTTTCGAGGATCCACTCCAAGTCGCACAGCCAAATCTACTGTTGCATCGAACTTGGCAGTCGTGCTCTCCTTTACCAAGGTTGAAGCCTCGGTAAGTGAGTACACTTTTTCAGGTTCGACCTTCCCAGCAATCGCTTTCTGGTTCTTTGTTAATTGTCCCATTTTGTGCAAATATTGACGTTAGAAGGGAGGAGTTCCGTCGACTCGAAGCCCCATGCTACGTGCAGTACCGGCTACCATTTTCATGGCAGATTCGACGGTAAAGCAGTTCAGATCGGGCATCTTGTCTTCTGCAATTGCGCGCACTTCTTCCCAAGACACCTTTCCTTTCTTAATACGGTTGGGTTCAGGAGATCCGCCTTTTAGTTTGGCGGCTTCCATCAACTGCACCGCGGCAGGAGGTGTCTTGATGACAAATTCGAATGATTTGTCACTGAAGACTGTGATCGCAACAGGGCAAACTTTGCCAGCCTTATCTTGGGTTCTGCCGTTGAATTGCTTACAGAATTCCATGATGTTCACCCCTTTTGCACCGAGAGCCGGTCCAACAGGAGGTGCAGGGTTGGCAGCGCCACCTCTGATTTGCAATTTAATGAGTCCAGCTACTTCTTTAGCCATTGGTCATTTATAATGAACAGTCCTTAACAAGCACAAATGGGAAGCATTTATGGACATTGCGATGAAGGCTGTCTGTTCCTGGTTTAATTCTCTTTTTCTACTTGTAAATAGCCTAACTCTACAGGAGTCTTTCTCCCGAAAATCTTGACCATTACCTTTAACTTCTTCTTTTCCTCATTGACTTCTTCAATGCTACCATTGAATCCGTTGAATGGACCGTCGGTCACTTTGACCAACTCTCCAGGCTTATAAGGAATATTCATCTCCTCCTCTGTGTCAGCCATATCATCGATGACACCTAGGATTCGATTAATTTCATTTTGTCGGACTGCAAGAGGTTCTCCACGCTTTTCAGCACCCAAGAACCCAATAACACCTGTCGCACCTCGCACAACGTGAGGAACCTCACCAATCAAAGCCGCTTCTAGATAAATGTAGCCAGGAAATAAATTACGTTCCTTGCTTACCTTTTTTCCATTTCGGATTTGAAACACCTTCTCCACAGGAATCAGTATTTGGCCAACATAATCTTGAAGTCCTTCGGCTGCAATTTCAGCTTCGAGAACATCTTTGATTTTCTTTTCTTGGCCGCTGATTGCTCGAACGACGTACCACTTTTTTTCGATATCACTCATGATAGCACTAACGTGATCCGATTAAAGCACTTGATATATAAGTCCAACCAATCCGCGCCACACTGAGTCTGAAGCATTCACCCCAAAAATCCAGTCCATCACAAAAACAATTCCTGCAATGAGCAACGAAGCAACAAAAACGAGAACAGACGAGCTTTGCAACTCCTTTCCCGCAGGCCAAGTAACTTTCGTTACAAGCTCTAGATACGACTCCTTCAGATATTCGATGATTTGAGACATCTCGTTGTTTGTTTTTTTGCACGGGCGGCAGGACTCGAACCTGCAACCAATGGTTTTGGAGACCACTACTCTACCAATTGAGCTACGCCCGTAGATAAGGAAGAAGGAATCTCTTTACAGAAATACCTTCTTCCGTATAGTTCGAGTCTAACTGACGATTACTCGATAATTGAAGTAACCTGACCAGCACCTACCGTTCGACCGCCTTCACGGATTGCAAAACGCAAACCGACGTCCATCGCGATAGTATTGATCAAATGCACCTCAATAGTTACGTTGTCACCAGGCATGACCATCTCACGTCCTGCTTCCAAAACAATCTCTCCAGTTACATCCGAAGTTCGGAAGTAAAATTGTGGACGATACTTGTTATGGAATGGAGTGTGACGTCCACCTTCATTCTTTTTCAAAATGTAAACTTCTGCTGTGAATTTTTTATGAGGAGTGATTGCACCTGGCTTGGAAATTACCATTCCACGGCGGATATCAGCCTTCTCAATTCCACGAAGCAATAGGCCAACATTGTCACCTGCTTCACCTCGGTCCAAGATCTTACGGAACATCTCAACACCTGTGATCGTAGAAGTAAGCTTCTCATCACCCATGCCCAAAATCTCAACCGGATCTGCAGTATTAATAATACCCGTCTCAATACGTCCTGTTGCAACTGTTCCACGACCTGTGATCGTGAAGACGTCTTCAATGGACATCAAGAATGGCTTCTCGTTCTCACGAGGTGGAATCTCAATCCACGTATCCACAGCTTCCATGAGGCTCATGACTGTGTCTACCCATTTGCCTTCTCCATTCAGAGCGCCGAGAGCGGAACCTGCAACAACAGGTCCGTTATCTCCATCATACTCATAGAAGCTTAGCAACTCACGGATTTCCATTTCGACAAGCTCAAGGAGCTCCTCGTCGTCTACCATGTCCACTTTGTTCATGAAAACAACCATGCGTGGAATGCCTACCTGGCGTCCCAACAGGATGTGCTCACGTGTTTGTGGCATTGGACCATCAGTTGCAGCAACAACCAAAATCGCTCCGTCCATCTGCGCAGCACCTGTTACCATGTTCTTCACATAGTCAGCGTGACCTGGGCAGTCAACGTGCGCATAGTGGCGGTTGGCTGTTTGGTATTCAACATGAGAAGAGTTGATCGTGATACCACGTTCTTTCTCTTCCGGTGCGTTATCGATTTGATCGAACGAACGCGCCTCACTGTGTCCCGCGTCTGCGAGAACTTTCGTAATTGCCGCAGTAAGTGTTGTCTTACCGTGGTCTACGTGCCCGATCGTACCAATGTTCACGTGTGGTTTGGATCGGTCAAACGATTCTTTAGCCATAACCTAACTTTTTTGTTAACTGTCTAATTATACAATATACGTCTCGAGCCAATGACGGGAATTGAACCCGTGACCTCATCCTTACCAAGGATGCGCTCTACCCCTGAGCTACATCGGCTTTAACCCTTACGGGTGGAGCGGAAGACGAGATTCGAACTCGCGACATTCAGCTTGGAAGGCTGATGCTCTACCAACTGAGCTACTTCCGCTTATTTCGACAGACCGCGTTCGGCCATGTCAATGGTGGGGGTAATAGGATTCGAACCTATTCAGTCGAAGACAACAGATTTACAGTCTGCCCCGGCTCTCCAACTCCGGCGTACCCCCTTGTTCTAATAATCTGTCCTCCACTCTCGTGGAGGACAGACTTAATGACGATGAGCCGATGGAGGGACTCGAACCCACGACCTGCTGATTACAAATCAGCTGCTCTAGCCAGCTGAGCTA
>DDEH01000025.1:8026-15900 GCA_002336085.1 Flavobacteriales bacterium UBA1959
GAGGGACTCGAACCCACGACCTGCTGATTACAAATCAGCTGCTCTAGCCAACTGAGCTACATCGGCGTCATTTTTCAAAGAACTGAGGAGACGAATCGCCCCGGTTTTCAGGACGGCAAATGTAGGAAACAATCTTGTGGTAACAAGGGGCGCAGGCAACTTTTCAATACGTTATTCGTATCAAAAGCCTAAAAACTTGATAAACAGACACTTAGACCAGTGTCAATCAGTCCTTTTTCTGCTTGGAAATCTGGCGACGTATCGCCTCAAGGGCCTCATCGATGGAAGCCTCAAAACTCACAGCGCGGCGTTTGGCAAAAAATTCTACACCTGGTGCATGAATTTTCACTTCGGCAACTTTGTTCTCTCGGGTATTATTCTTTTCAATCTTCAAATACACATCGGAATTGATGATTTTGTCGTGAAACGTATTCAGTTTCGCAACTTTGCTTTCGATGAATGAAATAAGACTCTGATCAGCGTCAAAGTGGATGGAATGTATTTGTACTTGCATAGAGATGATTGGGTTAATCTTTTGGACGACGATCCAAAGGACTTTCCGAATGCACTTCTTTGAGACGCGCCAACGACTGATGGGTATACACCTGCGTTGAACTCAATGAAGCATGACCTAGCATTTCTTTCACAGCTGAAAGCTCTGCACCGTGATTCAACAGGTGCGTAGCAAACGTATGCCGTAAGATGTGTGGACTGCTCTTCTTCAATGTGCTGACCTGAGCGAGATAATGACGCACTCTGCGGTAAACAAAAGAAGGATAAAGAGATCTTCCCGCATCGGTAACGAATAAATGCCGTGATTTAAACGGCCTTTCTTCACAATGATTTTGGATGCACTTCATGGTCTCAGGAAAAAGCGGAATTCTACGTTCTTTGGATCCTTTTCCTCTAACGCATAACTCCTCCCTTTCCGTATGCATGTCCTCAACATTTAATCCAGTCAACTCGCTGAGCCTAATTCCTGTCTCATAAAACAGAGCCATGATTGCGCGATCTCGTCTGCCCTTCCAATTTGAGGGAAACACTGACTCTTCAAGCAACTCACGCATGGCATGCTCCGGAACAACCTGAGGCTGTGACTTTGACAACTTTGGCAGAATGATTGCATCTGCTGGATCGACAGTCAATAGACCTTGTCTTTTGGCGTAACGAACAAATGTTCGGAAGGCGCTGACTTTTCGGTGAATGGTTCTTGGAGCCTTTCCCAGCTTCATCATCTCCACAACGTAACCCCTCAGCCACTCCGACTTTACGTCTAGCAGTTCACCACACGCGTAGTGCTCACTCATAAAGCGCTGCAACTGGTTCAAGTCTGAACGGTAGCAGCGCAATGTGTGAACACTTCCTCGTTTTTCTTTTTGCAAGAAATCGAGGAACCCATCGACATGTGATTCAATATGCTTCAAAATGAGAAAAAGGCGAATGGTCCGTGGACAATTTCGCCTTTTTCATCTAAAAAACAAAGGAATTACTCAATCATTTTTGATGTTTAGTCCATTTTTATAGACCGCTTTCTTTCGCTGCTCTCTATTCACCACGCTCGGCTTGACGAACTCACGACGAGAGCGCAACTCACGCATGCGCTTTGTTCGGTCAAACTTCTTCTTGAAACGCTTTAATGCGCGTTCAATGTTGTCTCCTTCTTTAACGGGAATTGAAAGCATGGTATTCTAATTGGGACGCAAATTTACTACGCTTGACCTGAATTTCAAAACATTGATTGAAATTCAATCATCTTTTAAAAGTTCCCGTGAGATGACAAGCTTTTGAATTTCACTCGTCCCCTCTCCAATGGTGCATAATTTGCTGTCTCGGTAATACTTTTCAGCGGGAAAATCCTTGGTATACCCATATCCCCCTAAAATCTGAACCCCCTCCGTCGCAACACGCACACACGTCTCTGAAGCTTCGTATTTGGCAATTGCCGATTCTTTGGTTACCGACATCCCCTGCTCTTTTCGCCAGCATGCCTGCAAAGTCAATAAATCAGACGCTTCGATTTGCGTGTACATATCGGCTAGCTTGAATGAAATCGCCTGAAATTTACTGATAGGCTGTCCGAACTGCTCACGTTCTTTTGAATAATCTCTTGCGCATTCAAATGCACCTTTCGCTATCCCCAAAGCCAAGGATGCAATGGATATCCGGCCTCCATCCAAAATCTTCATCGCCTGAATAAACCCCTCTCCAACATTGCCAAGAACCTGGTCATCAGGCACAAAGCAATCTTGGAAAATCATTTCTGCAGTCTCCGAGGATCGCATACCGAGCTTGTTCTCCTTCTTACCTCCCGCAAAGCCATCCTGCTCGCGCAAAACCACAAATGCTGTAATTCCATGGCTGTCAAGCAAATCACCCGTCCTGGCCAACACCACGGCCACATCGGAAGAGATACCATGGGTAATCCAATTCTTGGTTCCATTCAAAACCCAACCATCACGGTCGACATGCCGACTCGCTGTGCACTGCATACGCATAGCATCGCTGCCCGTATTCGCCTCCGTAAGACCCCAAGCACCGATGTGCTCCCCTCTTGCGAGTTGAGGGAGAAATCGATTCTTTTGTTCCTCCGTGCCAAACATCAAAATATGGTTTGTACACAAGCTATTATGCGCAGCCATGGACAAACCTATGGATCCACAAACCTTCGAAAGCTCCTCAATGGCCACTTTGTATTCCATGTACCCCATCCCTGACCCTCCGTATTCTTCTGGAACAAGCATGCCCAGCAATCCTAATTCTCCCATCTTGGTAAAAAGATCCCGCGGAAAAAACTGACGCTCGTCCCAATCCATTCGGTTTGGAAGGATTTCCCGGTTTGCAAAGTCACGAACAGTTGCCCGGATTGCTTTTTGATTTTCAGTTTCTGTAAAATTCATTTGTTCTAATGATAACGGACAAGGGATAAACAAGTCGAATCCACATCCAAAAGCGCCCAATTCTTTCGAGCGTTCAATGCCTCAATTTCCAGTACAAAAGAGCATGCGAAAATCTCTGCTGAACATAATTCAACGAGTCTCATAGCCGCTTTTGCCGTTCCACCTGTGGCCAATACATCGTCATGAATCAACACTTTCATTCCAGGCTTCAAGGCATTCCATTGGCATTGCAATTCGCCGCTGCCGTATTCCAAATCATAGGCGACCGTTCGGATTGCTCCGGGCAACTTCCCTGGTTTACGAAACGGAACAAAAGGAACACCCCAGTGCAGCGCCATAGCCAAGCCAAAAATAAATCCCCGACTCTCGATGCCCACAACACAATCGGGCCGACCTTGACTCAGCTCAACTTGAGAAGTCATAGCTTCAATGGATCGCTTCGAAAGATCTGAATCTTGCCATAGCGGCCCCAAGTCCTTAAACATCACGCCGGGAATTGGGAAATCTGCAACATCATTTATAATACCCTTAACATCGCGCGAGCAACGCTCAATCTCTTTGCGAAGGTCTTCGGATGTCGTCATTTTCACTCGTGTTGCAGAGGCTAAGGTAAGGAGACCACCTCCGAAACAAACTATCACTGACAGGTATTGCATCTTTCAAATCTGCAACGGACGATAAATGATGTGCGTCGCGGTAAGGTGTCAAAATCTTTGCTCCATCGTATTTGATGTAAGGATGAGAACGGAATTCATTCCATGACGATTCATTGAGACACAAAAACCGAAAAATACCAGACCCGACATGGAACCAAGGAATAATGGCATCGGCTTGATCGGGATGCATTCCCCATACTTCTCGGAGCTGCTCAACAGAATGAAATCCCCCAAGAGCCTCTCGAAAACGACAAATACGACCCGCTATAGCAGGACCAATACGGGGCAATAGTTCCAAGCGGACGCTGTCAATTTCGTTCAGGTTATAATGCCTCACAAGCTCTTTTTTTCCTTGTTGAGATTTGCCATCCGCACGTCTCTCTTCAAAAAAGTTCTCTCCAGGCGTAAACGTTGAATTTAGTGAAGCACGCCCTGCTTCGATTTCATTCAGCGCATTTAATAGCAAATGCACCGACTGGTCACGAAACGCATCCAAAGCGAGTTTGGCTCGCCATTCCAATTGGCCCCAATACACGGCAAATACAATCCAAGACAACAATGCCGATCGAATCCAAACCGCGTTCTTCTCTCCCCTTAACTTCACCCTCTACCTCTTGAATTTACGATCAATCAAATCGCTTGATCTCACCGGAATTGATGCGCCTAAAATAATCCTTTACATCATCCTTCACTTCCCGCATCAAGAAATACAAACCGAGCACGTTAGGAAAGCACATTGCAAAAATCATTGCATCTCCAAAGTCAAATACGCTTTGAGCTGAAATGGCAGAACCCAAGATAACAAACATGCAGAAAATTGCTTTGTAAGAAATATCCGCTGCTCGGGACTCACCAAATAAGAAGGTCCACGACTTCAACCCATAATAGCTCCAACTGATCATGGTTGACAACGCAAACAAGATAACAGCTACTGAGAGCACTATCGGAAACCAACTCATGGTCTGAGCAAAGGCGCTACTCGTCAACTCGATGGCTTGAAGATCTTTCGCTTGAGCCAAACCAAGAGCTACATCTTGTCCCATTTCGCCATAACCCGATATGACAATAACCAATGCTGTCATGGTGCAAATAACCACAGTATCAATGAATGGCTCCAACAAGGCCACGACTCCTTCGCTTACCGGTTCGTTTGTCTTGGCTGCGGAGTGAGCGATTGACGCCGAACCTATACCTGCCTCATTGGAAAAAGCTGCCCTTTGAAACCCTACAATCAGCACTCCTATTAACCCGCCATAAGCAGCCTCAGGAGAAAACGCACTGGAAATAATAAGTCCGAATGCACTGGGAATTGCCGAGAAATTGGCGAATAGAACAACCAGAGCACCCAGTACATAAATCCCGACCATAAAAGGAACCACCTTGTCCGTCACCTTGGCAATGCTCTTGATTCCGCCGAGGATTATCAAACCAACCACCGCCGCCATAATTACACCAAAAATCCAGCTTTGCCCCATTAAAAAGGAAGCCTCGCCTCCTGTAACTTGGATAAGCTGTTTCGTGGCTTGGTTGATTTGAACCATATTCCCACCGCCGAAACTTCCTCCTACACAGGCAATTGCGAAGAGAACGGCTAAAACTTTACCAAGCCGCGCTTTGCCTTGTTTGGCAAGACCATCCCGCAAATAATACATAGGGCCACCAGAGACAGAACCGTCAGCATTCTCCTGCCGGTATTTTGTGCCCAGTGTACACTCAATAAATTTAGAACTCATCCCAAGCAATCCCGCCACAATCATCCAAAACGTCGCTCCGGGACCACCAAGAGAAACCGCAAAGGCCACTCCTGCAATATTCCCTACACCAACGGTACCGCTGAGTGCAGCAGTAAGAGCTTGAAAATGACTTACCTCTCCAGCATCGTTGGGATCATCAAACTTTCCTCGAACCACATCCAAGGCATGTCTGAACGCTCGGAAATTGATGAATTTGAAATAGAACGTGAAAAATATTGCTCCGAATAAGAGCCAAATCAATACGAAAGGAACTTCAAGCCCACCGCCAAAGGAAACCGTGAAAAAAATGACCTTCATAATAGCATTGGTCAATGGCTCCATCACAGAGTTAATTTGCTCATCCACCGTTGCAGCTGAAGCCGAAGTGGATATTATTGTTGCAAAAAGAAAGGTCAGAAATTGATAGAAACGTTGCATAAATCGAAGGGTTGAGTTGGTATCGCCCCGAATATACAAATGAAGCACATCCACACCCCTCTCTCAACCAGGAGTTTGTATCCCAAGGTATTCATTCAACAATCGTATCTGGTCAGCATCTCCGAGGACAAATAGCTTCATACTTTCGTGCAATTTGGTATTTGGCGAAGGGTTGATCACCATCTCTCCATTGACTTTGCGCAACCCAATTACATTCACACCGATTAGATTGCGTGAGTCGACTTCTCCCAAAGTCAAATTCCTGAGGCTTTCGGGAAGTTGCTGAACCTCTACTTCCTCCAAATTGGTTTGATCTGAACCTTGGATTCTAATATGATCGAGGAATTCCACGACATCCGGTATCGTCACTAGAGAAGCCATGTGGGCTCCCCCTACTTGATCAGGCATGATTACATTTTGAGCTCCTGCCACCCGCAATTTACTCACGGCATTCAATTGAGAAGCTCGGCTGATGATCAATATATCCTCCCGGCGTTCTCTCGCAGCCAGCACCACATACAGGTTTTGCGCATCATTCGGCAAGGTCGTAATCACCGCCCGTGCACGGTCCAATCCCGCGTTGATTAAATTCTCATCGCGTGTAGCATCTCCAGCAAGAACACGAAGCCCGTTCTTTTGCAGCTTCTTCACTAGTTCCAGATTTGATTCAATGACCACCACATCGGTGCTATGGTCCTGAAGCTCAACGACTGCTTTTTCACCGACCCGGCCATAGCCGCAGACAATGACATGCTGATTCATTCCTTTCATGATGCGTTTGATTCGTTTATTTCTAATCCTTTCGCGGTAATCACCCTCGAGAAAAAATTGGCTCACGGCGGTGAGCCCAAATGTGAACGTGCCCAATGAACTCACAATGAGCAAGGCCGTAAAAAGCATCCCGTCTTCTGAAAGCTGCCTCACTTCTCCGAATCCAACCGTCGACACGGTGATAACAGTCATATAAATCGCTTCGACCCATGTGTAATTTTCCAGCCAGACAAATCCAACGCTCCCGAGGCAGAGAACACTGGCGATCGAAATCGCCGCAATTCGAATGCGACGGATTGAGTTCATTGAGCCAATCGCTTTTCCTGCATTATCAATGCCATGTCTGTCTGTAGCTGCTTCGCCTCAGCCCGAGCGGATGCAGCAAAGCCGGCATCATTGGAGGCATATAAGACACTCCTTGACGCATTGATCAAAAGTCCACAATGGTCATTCCAGCCTGCATGCATCACAGCGCTTAAGCTGCCTCCTTGCACCCCAACTCCCGGTACTAAGAAAAAACTATGCGGTGCCAATTCCCTTGCTCTCGCGATAAATTCTGGTCGCGTAGCCCCAACAACAAACATCAACTCATCCGGCGTACCCCATTCTTGAGCACGCGTCAAAACGCGTTCGAACAATGGTGGCGAACCGTGAAACTCAAAGTCAGATGCACCGGGATTCGAGGTCAATGCAAGGAGAATCGTCCACTTATCTTCATACCCCTGCATGAACGGTTGCACACTGTCCAACCCCATGTAAGGAGCAACCGTAATCGCATCTGCACCGAGTTCATCAAACATAGCTTGCGCATAACGCTTGGCGGTATTTCCGATATCACCACGTTTTGCATCTGCAATTACCATGCATTCATCGGGGATATGCTCAATGATTCTTGCCAATGCTGACCAACCTTCGGCGCCGTATTGCTCAAAAAAAGCCAGGTTCGGTTTGAACGCAACGGCGAGATCATGGGTGGCATCAACAATGGACTTGCAGAACACCTCCATAGCCTCTACACCGGTACCACAAACAGATGGAACTCGCTTCATATCAGGGTCTAAACCAATGCACAAGCAAGACTGCTTCGCTTGAATTTGTTGATAGATGGCTTGTCTATTGTTCATGCGGGTCGATTAATTCTGTGAGGCAAGAAGTGCGGCCTGCTCTGCCATGCGAAGCGCCTCGATCACAGGGGTTAATTCACCCCCCAATATAGCCGGCAAAGCATGAGATGTGAAATGAATGCGATGATCTGTAACACGGCCCTGTGGAAAGTTGTACGTCCTGATTTTTGCTGAGCGATCGCCCGTACTGACCAACGACTTTCTCTTCTCTGCTTGGTCCGCTGCAATGCGCGAGCGTTCGCGTTCAAAAAGCCG
>DDEH01000097.1 GCA_002336085.1 Flavobacteriales bacterium UBA1959
TACGCGGTACTGCAGTTTGATCGAGTCCGCAGGCGCTTGTTGCCAAACATAGAGGATCGATTGTTCGAACAGGTCGCGAAGGCTTGCGTCACCGTCGTTAACCGGTTCTGCTTTGCAATTTTCCCCGAGAGATTCCTGAACCTTGAGGAATTGCCCTTGCTCATGTCCTGTGATGGATAGTGTCATAAGACCAACGTCAGGACCTTCTTGTCGCCACGTCCTTTTGATTGCAAATCTTCCTTGGGATTGGCTTTCTAACAAAGATTCTACCTGAGCTGTCCCCGCTGAGACGTGGTGAGGTTCAAACTCTACATCTTTGCGCGTGCCTTCCGAAATATAAGAGAACCACTGCGTGATCATCCCTCCATTGAATTCAGAGGTCGCTGTCAGCGAAAGCTTCAGAAAGATGGTTTCGTTTGCAGGAGCATCTATCCAGATGAATTTGCCTCGGTCATCTTCAAAAGAGAAAGATGCACCGCCATTGTCAGCGGATTCTGCAATCATTCCTGGGGGAAATTGAATTTGAAACCGAGCAAATCCTCCTGTATTTCCCGTCTCGAGACTCCAGGTAGCTATGGCAGTTTGACCGGGGTACATTTCTCCCGGTAAGTCGTGCTCTTCGACAACACCGTGGCTCAGGATCTCAATCAAGAGAAAGGGCTGGAGCAGAAGGCTAGCAAGCCAGAAATAGGGGAGGAATACCGTGCCAAGCATACATGCAATCTATCTCCAACACCCAACGATGTGTGGGGAGATTGCAGGAATTCTGAACAGGGAGTTGTGTGTGAAATGGAGGGAAGCGAGAAGAGTTAAAAAAAATAGTCCTGCCCCAACGTTTTGGAGCAGGACCAACTTAACCAAATTATCACTTGATGCTTGGCACTGAGGCCAAACTCACTTAAAACCACTACAAACGTAGATGCTTATTGCGCTTTAGAATGGAAGATTCCAATTCGTTATTGACAGAGCTCCGTTAAAAAGTGGAAGTGTTTGATTTTCCTTCATTTCAAACTATCTTTACGCCCCGCTAAGACAATACACGAGATCATGAAAGAAGGAATCCACCCAGAGAGCTACCGCGAGGTTGTATTCAAGGATATGTCAAACGAATATTCATTTCTTAGCCGTTCTGCGGCTTCGACGAAGGAGACTATCAAATGGGAAGATGGAAACGAGTACCCCTTGATCAAGGTGGAAGTGAGTCACAAGTCTCACCCGTTCTATACAGGCAAGGCCCAATTCGTGGATACCGCCGGACGTATCGATAAGTTCCGTCAGAAGTACCAGAAATTTGATAAAAAGAGCGCACCACAGGAAGAAGCGTCACAAGATGAAACTCCATCGGAAGAATCTTGAAGATCGAAAGCTCTTAAATAAAAAAGCCCTCACATTGAGGGCTTTTTTATTGCTTTAAAAATCGGGGCCAGAAAGAGTAAGCTCGGAGGAGATTTGCTGTGAATCAATCCAAGGGAGAGAGTTTCGTGACTTCCAGTCCATAGCCGATATTGCCGAGAGGGCGGTCTGTGTTGGTCAGAACATCAAGCTTTCGAATCCCCAATTCGCGGATGATCTGCGCGCCAATGCCGTAGTCTTTTAAATCCATCGGGGTTTTGTTTGATTCGCTAGTGTTTCGGCTCTCTTCAAATGCTTTTAATTCTTTCGAAATGCTGCTGCCGGATGTGGCTTTGTTGATGAAGATGATAGCACCTGTTCCCTTTTCTTGGATGCGCCGCATGGCCGCATGCAGTTTTGGCCCTTTGCCGAAATCGAGCATCTGAAATACATCTCCAACAAGATTGCTACTGTGAACCCGTATAGGAACTTCGTCATCCGCAGTCCATTCTCCTTTTACAAGGGCGAGGTGCTCTACCTCGTTTGTGAGCTGTTTGAAGGCTATTGCCTTAAATGGTCCAAATGTTGTTTTTATATCGGTTTCAACGACACGTTCGATGAGCGTTTCGTTTTCCAGACGGTATTCGATTAAGTCGGCGATGGAGACCAGCTTGAGCTCAAATTTCTTCGCCAATTCTCGGCACTCCGGCAAACGTGCCATGGTGCCGTCCTCATTCATGATTTCTACAATGACCCCCGCAGGCTCAAAACCCGCGAGTCGAGAAAAGTCTACAGCTGCTTCAGTATGTCCAGCACGGCGAAGCACTCCTCCGCGCCGCGCGCGAAGAGGAAATATATGACCAGGCCTTCCCAGTTCTTCGTTTTTCGTGTAAGGGTCAATTAAAGCTTTGATTGTTTTGGCGCGGTCTTGTGCAGATATTCCCGTGGTGCAGCCATGGCCGAGTAAGTCAACAGAGACGGTAAATGGCGTTTCAAAGGCTGCATTATTGGAAGGTACCATGAGCTCAAGGCCAAGTTCGTCACATCGGTCTTCGACGAGAGGGGCGCAAATCAGTCCTCTGCCATGGGTGGCCATAAAATTGACGACTTCGGGGGTGGCATGACGAGCAGCTACCAAAAAGTCACCTTCATTCTCGCGGTCTTCGTCGTCGACAACAATGATGACTTCTCCTCTTCGGATAGCTTCAATCGCCGCTGGAATGTTGTCCAGTTTATTCATGCGACAAAAGTACGCAATACAAGGGTTTGTGGCCGTAAATTTGCTCCATGATTTTACCAATTGTTGCATTTGGAGATTCCGTCCTGAAGGCGGAAGCCAATGAACTTGTAAAGCCACACCAGGGGCTTAGTGATTTGGTTGAAAATATGTGGGAGACCATGTATGAATCTGATGGCGTTGGCCTTGCTGCTCCGCAAATTGGTCAATCCATCCGGATCTTCGTCTGCGACGGTTCGCCTTTTGCGGAAGGGGAACGTGGTGATGATTCCTGTATTGATTTCAAGCGCGTGATGATTAACCCTGTGATTTTTGAAGAATCGGAGGAATTGTGCGACATGGAAGAGGGATGCCTATCTATTCCTGGTATCCGAGAATCTGTGGAGCGTCCTGTTTCGATTGGTGTAGAGTATTACAACGAAAAATGGGAGCTGCAAGAAGAACGGCTCTCGGGCCTTGCCTCCCGTATTGTGCAGCATGAGAATGATCATTTGGACGGGGTTTTGATTACGGACCACATAGCGCCGATGCGGAGGCGATTGCTTCATGGTAAGCTGCGCGACATCGGTAAAGGCAAGGTTCCGGTAGACTATCGAATGCGTTTTCCTCAACAGCGTGGTAGATGAAATACGAATCAACTTTGATTTTAGTCGGTTTTTTGGCAACGACACTTGTGCTCGGTATGGGATGCAAATTTTCGGGGCAAAAAAATGACTGTGTCAAACGGTTGGAGGGCATTGCCAAGATGGAGCGACAATTGGTTGAGTCTGCTGAAACGATTGATGTTTCATTGCGCAATGCATTGATGACCGCTTACGCTGATTTCTCAAATTTCTGTCACGAGGCCGATGAAACTCCTGAATTTCTCTTTCGCCGTGCGGATCTGCTCCGCTCTGCGGGCTATTTTCAGGAAGCGATGACGCAATTGCGAGACATTCATGATCACTTCAAAGATTTTGATAAGAGGCCCATCTGTGCGTTTCTCGTCGGTTTTATTGCAGAAGAGGAGCTTAATGATCGTGAACAAGCCCGGAAAACATACGAACAGGTTATTGAACTTCATCCTGAAAGTCGAGCTGCAGAATGGGCAAGTCAGTCCATTTTGAATTTGGATATGCCACAAGATTGAAGGCTTTCTTTCAGTTAGGAAAGCATATCTAAATCTCTACGAAAAAGTCATTTTAGCGTATTACTTTTATGTCAAATTTAAAAATTCGATGGGACAGAAATTTAGGGCCGGTGTGTTGAGCGGGCAAGAGGTGCGTGCAGTTTTTCAAGATGCACAAAAAAATAAATATGCATTGCCTGCGGTCAATGTCATTGGTTCAAATTCGACGAACGCTGTGCTTGAAACAGCTCGCGACTTGAACTCGCCAGTCATTGTTCAATTCTCCAACGGAGGTGCTGTATTCAATGCCGGTAAGGGCTTGAAAATGGACAACCAACAAAACGCAATTCTAGGTTCCATCGCTGGAGCGCATCATGTGCACACACTTGCTGAAGCGTATGGAATTCCGGTAATTTTGCACACCGACCATTGTGCGCGAAAATTGTTGCCTTGGATTGACGGTTTATTGGATGCTAGTGAAGCCCATTTTGAGAAAACGGGAGCTCCACTTTTTAGCTCCCACATGATAGATTTGAGTGAAGAGCCCCTCGAAGAGAATATTGCTACGTGCAAATCTTATCTAGAGCGCATGCACAAATTGGGGATGTTCCTAGAAATAGAGCTTGGGGTGACCGGTGGAGAAGAGGATGGAGTTGATAACACCGATATCGATAGCAGCAAGTTATACACTCAGCCGGAAGAAGTCGCCTTTGCATATGAGGAGTTGAAGGCTGTGAGTGATCAATTCACCATAGCGGCAGCATTTGGTAACGTTCATGGAGTCTACAAGCCCGGAAATGTGAGCCTGACACCAAAGATTTTGGACAACAGTCAAAAGCACATCGAACAAAAATTCAATACGGGTTCCAACCCCGTGGATTTTGTGTTTCATGGTGGAAGCGGCTCTAGTGTTGAAGAAATCCGTGAGGCCATCTCCTACGGCGCGATTAAAATGAACATTGACACCGACATGCAATGGGCATTCCTCAGTGGCATTCGGAATTACGTTGATGACAACCACGACTACTTGGAGACTCAAATTGGAAATCCTGAAGGGTCCGAGGTTCCAAACAAGAAAAAGTATGATCCTCGGGTTTGGTTGCGCCAAGGAGAGGCCTATTTCAGCGATCGATTGAAACAGGCATTTGAAGACTTGAATTGCGTTAATCGGAACGACTGATGCTCAAGCCTTTTCATCTTCGTGCTTCACAGGCACACAAGCGCCTAGTCGCGCTCGCGAGTTCCGATGGTCAGCGACCTGTGACAGAGCTTTTTGCAAAAAACTCAAATCGATTTGAAGAGATGCACGCCGAGACCGACGGCTTCTTCATGGATTGGTCGAAGCAACGGATATCAAAAGCTACCATGGAAGCCCTTTTTGAATTGGCATCTGAGGCGAATTGGAAGGAAGGTCGGACTGCCTTGTTTTCGGGGGATGCCATTAACCAAACAGAAGGACGAGCGGTTCTTCACATGGCCATGCGGGCGCATGAAGGAGACAACTTTCATGTAGATGGACATGATGTATTGCCTGAGGTAATGGAGGTGCGCGAAACGATGCTTGCATTCGCGGATGAAATCCGGGCCGACTCGAAAATCTGTGATGTAGTAAACATAGGAATCGGGGGCTCCGATTTAGGACCGCTCATGGTCACAAAAGCACTGCGCCGCTTTCGTGATGGCGGACCCAATGTTCACTTTGTAAGCAATGTCGATGGCTCGCACCTCGAGAGCGTCCTCGAAGGACTAAACCCAGCGACCACCCTCGTCATTGTTGTTAGCAAAACATTTACGACACAAGAGACCATGGCGAATGCGAATGCCGCCAAAGATTGGTTTGTGCAAAGCATGGGAGAGTCACTGATTCAGAAGCATTTTGCTGCTGTTTCAACGAATCTTGAAGCCGCGGCACATTTTGGCATTGCACCCCGCAAGGTTTTTGGCTTCTCTGACTGGGTTGGAGGTCGTTATAGTTTGTGGGGGCCGGTGGGCTTGTCTATAGCCTGTTCTATCGGTTCCGGGAACTTCAGGTCTTTGCTGGAAGGTGCTCGTTGCATGGATGTTCATTTTCAGCAGGCTCCAGATCACGAAAACTTGCCGCTCATCTCGGCATTGATGGGCATTTGGTCGCGTGAATATTTGGGGTTTGAAACCCAGGTCATTCTTCCTTATGCTCAAGATTTGGATCGCTTCCCGGCTTACCTGCAGCAAGCAGATATGGAGTCCAATGGAAAATCGACTGGCCGCGATGGCAAGCGGGTGAGCCACGCCACCGGAGCAGTGGTTTGGGGAGAGGCAGGGACCAACGGTCAGCATGCGTTTTACCAATTGCTTCACCAGGGTACTTCCATTCATCCGGTGGATATTATTGCCGTCAAAGCTTCCATGTCGAGGTACAGTGGACACCATGAAAAGCTCTTAGCGAATGCTGTGGCCCAAGCAGAGGCCTTAATGGTGGGGAAAAGTGCAGAGAAGGTTCAGTCAGAGATGAAAGTATCGGGCGCCGAACAAACGGAAATTGATGCGGTGTCTGCTCATCGTGTTTTCGAAGGAAACCGTCCTTCAACATTCATAGTTTTGGATGATCTTGACCCGAAACGATTGGGGATGCTCATTGCTTTTTATGAGCACAGGATTTTTGTCCAAGGCATGATTTGGAACATTTGCAGCTTTGATCAGTGGGGAGTGGAACTGGGTAAGGTATTGGCAACGCAGATCTTAGCTGAATGGAAAGGGGAGGAGATCGGTGATCATGATCCAAGCACCTTGGCATTGATGAAATTAATCAGAGGATAAACTGTCAGCTCACCTTCGGTTCAGATTTGAGCGGAGATAAGTTTGCTCTTTTGTTGGTTACCATGTAGTTTGCAATGTCGGTGAGCCCGAAACTAGAGAATGCAACTAGTTGCAGGTTTCAAAAGTTTAATTTAGGGTGCAGAGCCGCCCGCCAAATCAGACAATCCAAAAGAACCATGCGTATTAACCTTCTATTTCTTTTCTTGTTGGGAGCTTTAAGCCATTTAGTTGCAGGTGTTGTTAGCCTCGAATCTGAGGTATATACGACCTCAGAATTTGGTACAACTCACAGGTTGTATGTCACATTTGACGGGCCTGGAGACGAGCTGATTGCCATTTATGGTACTGTGGGGGCGAATGAAAACTCGCCTTTGTCTGTTGTTTCTACGGCTCCATTTTTTAATTCGCCTTTGGGTTCCAACCTTGGACAAGTAATCAATCCCTTGTTCTTTTCGTCGTTTCCGGAGGTTGAATATGACAGCTGGTTTACCATAGGATCTTCGGATAGTAATGGAACAGGTGGCGTCCAATCGGTTGGTATGGAATCGTATTTCGCGGCATTTAATAATGATGAAGCCGGTGGATTCACGGTTGACACATTCACGGGTGCATCTTGGTTTATCATTCCCGGTTCTTCAGCTGATGCGGTTGCTGGAGAGGACAATCGGGTGCTAATCGCCCAACTAACAACCAACGGTATTGTAGATGTAATAATCAATGTGCAAAGCGACGATGTTTCTGGAGAGACTACCAATTCAACAGGTTTGACATTAACATTTCCCCAAGTGGAAACGGGATGCATGACCGACACGGCCTGTAACTTCAATCCGCTGGCGGAATTGGATGATGCATCATGTGCTTATCCTGGCGATGACTGCGATGACAATAATGCAGGGACTGTGAATGATAGTTATGCGTCAGATTGTTTATGCGTGGGTGATTTGGTGGTGGTAGGTTGCACGGAATTAACGGCTTGTAATTTTAATAGCGCTGCCAATCAAAGCGATGACTCCTGTTACTACTCTGGTGATGCATGCGATGATGGCGATGCGTCAACAGGAGGTGATGTCTACAATGCGAATTGTAACTGCGCCGGATTTGACCTTGTTCTGGGATGTACGGATGACGAGGCCTGTAATTATGACTCCGCTGCGGATACTGCTGATGATTCATGTGTTTTCCCAGGAGACGCTTGCGATGATGGCCTGAACAATACCGTCAACGACACTTATCAAGACGACTGCGGTTGCGCGGGTGAATTGGTTCCGACTGGTCCCGCTGGAATTGAATATGAAGAATACACTACATCTGAATTCGGCACGACTTACCGGGTATATGCCACATTTGATGCGCCTACAAATGAACTTATTGCCGTTTACGGCACGCAAGCGGCACCGCTCTCGGTGGCCTCGACAACTCCTTTTTTCAATTCGTCTTTTGGGGCCAACTTCGGTCAAGTGATCAACCCGCTGTTTTTCGCTTCATTTCCCGAGGTAGAATTTGATAGCTGGTTCACCATAGGTTCTTCCGACAGCAATGGATCCGGTGGCGTACAATCCGTTGGAATGGACTCGTATTTCAGTGCTTTTAATGAGGGCAATGGGTTCACCATAGATACGTTTTTAGGAGGGTCTTGGTTTGTCATTCCAGGATCTTCGACGGACGCACTATCCAGCAATGAAAATCGAGTGCTTATTGCTCAATTGACCACAGAAGGAGTTGTGACGCTCACAATGAATGTTCAGTATGACGACCTGGAGGGGAATTCGAACAATACAGATGGTTTGACCATCACTTTCCCTGAGGTGCCTTCCGGTTGCACTGATAACTCAGCTTGCAATTATGACTCAGAAGCAGAAGTGAATGATGGAAGTTGTGCCTTTCCAGGTGATTCGTGCGACGATGCAAATGCGGGCACCATGAATGATACCTATACAGCTACTTGCGCTTGCCAAGGTGAGGTGATTGTTCAAGGTTGCACAGACGAAGCAGCTTGTAATTATGATAGTGCTGCCAACATCGATGATGGTTCGTGCGCAACGTCGGATGAGTGCGGCGTCTGTGGAGGTGATGGCATCGCCGAAGGAGCTTGTGATTGTGAAGGAAACGGTCCTGAAACGTACTACGCTTGCGACGGTACTTGCACCAATGATACAGATGGTGATGAAATTTGTGATGAATTAGAGGTTGCAGGGTGCACTGATTCAATGGCTTGCAATTACAATGCAGATGCTACGGATGACAATGGCGATTGTACGTATCCAAATGCTCTTTATGACTGCGATGGCAATTGCGTCAATGACTTAAATGGAAACAATCTGTGCGATGAATTGGAAACCTTCGGTTGCACTTCTGCGACGGCAGATAATTACGACCCTGAAGCTTTGACGGACAATGGAACGTGTGAATGGCTTGACGGATTGGTGGAATCTTTGAGTTACGAAGTCTACTTTGAAAACGGAATTGAAGGGACTACCACCTACCGTCTTTTTGCCAATTTCAGCAGTGATGACGTTGAAGTGACGGCAGCTTACGGAACGGACGCATCTCCTTGGCAAGTGACGCCGAGTTCGAGTTTTTATCAAGATCCGGTTGGGGCGCCGCTAGCGAACGGAGTCAATCCTGCATTTTTTGGAGCCTTTCCTTCTCTCGAATTTGATTCATGGCTTGCTCTTGGAGCTGAGCCCGGTCAGCCAGATGGAACGAATGGTGCGGGCATGGACACCTTCTATCCTGCTTTTGAAGGTGGGGGCGCTTTAAATGTGAATACTTTTTTAGGCGGATCTATTTTCGTCATTCCAGGACAATCGACGCAAACTGTGCCAGTCGATGGCAAGGTGTTGCTCGCTCAAATCACGACGGATGGAACCACGGACGTTTTGTATAACCTTCAGATTCGAAACCCCGAGAATGAGTCTTTTGAAATCAGTGGATTGACATTGACCTTCCCGCAGGTGGAAGTGACCGGTACTGGATGTACCGATATCGAAGCGTCGAATTATGACCCAGGAGCGCTTCTTGACGACGGTACTTGCGAATACCCCGCACCGAGCTATTCAGGACTGACGTTTGAGCAGGTCGCGAGCAATGAGCCAACTGCCGGGATGCGAACTTTTCGAGTTTATGCAAATTTTACCAATCCCAATGATCAGTTGACTGCAGTCTTCGCTCAACAAGGCGACCTATTGAGCATTGCGACGACCTCATCTTTTTACCAGAATGAATTTGGCGGAGCCTTTGCAGATGAGATCAATCCTTTTGTTTTTGATGTAGACCCAGACGCAGCGTATGATAGTTGGTTTACCATAGGTGGAGAGGACAGTAACTTGAATTTGTCAACCATTGGTGTGGATGAGGCTGCAGCATCTTTTGAAACGGGTGGTGTTTTCCAAATTGACAATGAATTGGGTGGCAGTTGGTTTGTGCTCCCAGATATGGAGCCTCTGGCTTTCCCAGATGTCGACGGCCGCGTGTTGATCGCTCAACTGACAACTAGTGGTCAAGTAAACCTTGAAATAAACCTGCAGTACCGCGCTCAAGACGGAACGAATCCGCAGGCCATAGGAGAGATACTGATTTTCCCAGATCTTAATTTCGGTTGTACAAATGAAGAAGCGTGCAATTACGATGAGGACGCAGAGGATGATGACGGAGGATGTGTGCTGCCTGAGCTCTATTTCGACTGCGATGAAAATTGCAACAACGATTCAGACAATGACGGCGTGTGCGATGAACTTGAAGTTCCAGGCTGTACAAATGTTGATGCAGACAACTATAGCAGCGAAGCCACCGATGATGATGGTTCTTGCGAATTCTTGGGCTGTACCATTGAATCTGCCTGCAACTATGACGCCACGGCCAACATGAACGATGGTTCTTGCCAATTCCCTGAATTATTTTACAATTGTGATGGCAACTGCAACAATGATTCGGATCAAGATGGGGTTTGCGATGAATTGGAGATCATGGGTTGTACGGATGCTGCTGCCGATAATTACAATGAAAATGCAACTGACGACGACGGTTCTTGTGAGTTCCTTGGTTGCACAAATCCAGATGCTGAGAATTATGATAGCGCTGCAAACGTAGATGACGGTTCGTGCATTGCTCCAGGGTGTATATATCCGAATGCAGCCAATTACAATCCGCTTGCCTCCTTCGATGATGGCAGTTGCTCTTTTGAAGGTTGCACGGATGTGACGGCCAATAACTACTGTTTACTGGCACTCGTTAGCGATGGCTCCTGCACCTTCGATTTGTTGGGCTGTACATATGCAGAGGCTGACAACTATGCACCGGGTGCAAACGTTGATGATGGCTCGTGCGAATTGCCTGAAGGAGATGTGGAATGTCCGTTTGACATAGATGGCAACGGTCTTGTAGGTTCTGCGGATTTACTCGAATTCCTTGCGGCATACAGCTACCCTTGTCCCTGATCTTAATTGAATTTTGAGAAAGTCGCACCGAATATGGTGCGGCTTTTTTTTTGGCTGAAACTCTTAGAGTGTATGTTTAACATGGGCCTTTGAAACATCCCTAATCAGTATTATGAAAGCAAAGAACCACTTGTCATTCTGGCAAATTTGGAACATGAGTTTTGGATTCCTTGGAATTCAGTTTGGTTTTGCATTGCAGGGAGGGAATATGTCCCGCATCTTTCAAACGCTTGGAGCAACTCCCGATGAATTGCCAGGTCTTTGGATTGCAGCTCCA
This sequence comes from Flavobacteriales bacterium UBA1959, assembly GCA_002336085.1. GTDB lineage: Bacteria > Bacteroidota > Bacteroidia > Flavobacteriales_D > Sanyastnellaceae > UA16. The sequence goes on from DDEH01000097.1 coordinate 11,187, forward strand.
TTGACGGGACTCTTGGTACAGCCTATCATTGGCTACATGAGTGACCGCACATGGCATCCGCGTTGGGGGCGTCGTCGCCCATTTTTCATGATTGGGGCACTTTTGAGTTCTTTCGCCTTGTTCTTCATGCCATTTAGTTCAACACTTTGGATGGCAGCGGGTTTCCTTTGGATTTTAGATGCCTCCATTAACATCAGTATGGAGCCGTTCCGGGCGTTGGTCGCCGATAAACTCCCCGAAGATCAGCGAAACTTTGGATTCGTTATTCAAACGTTGATTATTGGTGTTGGCACTTGGGTGGCCTCGAACCTTCCTTGGTTTGTGACGGAGCTTGGAGCATCAAATGTTGCGCCTGCAGGTGAAATTCCAGAATCTGTTTTTTATTCTTTTGCCATTGGAGCAGCCGTTTTTATCGCGACCATTTTAATCACGGTTTTTACTACACAGGAAGATCCACCGCATGACCTCGCAAAATTTAAAAAGGAAAAGTTGCGTTCTGCCGGACTGCTCAAAGGTCTGCGCGAGATTTTTAGTGCCATCTGGAATATGCCAAAAGTGATGATGCAACTTGGCGTGGTTCAGTTTTTCAGCTGGTTTGCGTTCTTTACCATGTGGTCTTTTGCGACCCCTGCGCTTACTGAGAGTGTTTTTGGCGCACCGAATCCTGCGCCAGATTCACTGGATTTTGTTGAAGCTTCTGCTCGATTCAATGAAGCTGCAAATGCAGTTTCGAGTGCCATGGGTGTTTACGGTCTGAGCTCTATGGTTTTTGCTTTGGTATTGGCCTTTTATACGAGTCGGTTTCAAATTAATCGACGCATTATTCACGCTACTTCACTCCTTATTGGTGGAATAGGTTTCTCTTCCATGCTTTTGCTTGAACCTGACTCTTCGTCAAGCTTGGGTTGGTGTTTTGCATGCATTGGAATAGCATGGGGAAGCGTTCTCTCCATGCCCTATGCCATGCTTTCAAGTTCTGTACCTGTTAAAAAAATGGGGATTTATATGGGGATATTTAACATGTTCATTGTGATTCCACAAATCGTTGCTGCTGTTGGCGGAATCAATTGGATCAACCAAATCTTATTTGCAGGAGATGTCATTGGAAGCATGCGCCTCGCGGGTTGGAGTTGTTTCATAGCTGCTCTAGCTGTTTTTGGCGTGCGGAAGGAAGTAGGATAATTGGTAGATCTGTTTTTCGAAATTAGAGTCAGGCCTCTAAATGTGTCAATTATACACGTAATGATTGAATTGTCACGAATTATTTGTATCTTGTAGGCCGATGTATAATGCTGGTTCAATGCTATCTCAGATATATTCGTCGAAAAAACAATCAAATGAATAAGTTCAACCTTCTCTTAATGATGCTCGTCATGGGCG
>DDEH01000057.1 GCA_002336085.1 Flavobacteriales bacterium UBA1959
GGTTATGACTGTTCGGGCAACTGTTTGAACGATACGGACCAGGACGGCATATGCGACGAGTTTGAAGTTGGTGGTTGCGCGGACACAGAGGCATTGAATTACCAACCGCTGGTTACCGAAGCCACTGATACTTGCTTGTATCCGGAGGATTTTGGATCTGATTGCGTGTATGACTTTACCAACGATGGCTTCGTCGGGACTGCAGATTTGCTCTTATTTTTAGGAGCCTTGGGGTCGGTATGTGACTGATGAGATTCTAATTGACCTATTAATTTGTGGATAAAACTCCGCTTTTGTGATGCGCTTGCTTTGTCTGTAGGGCCTAATTTTGCTAGTCATGGCGAATACAGCACAGTCAACGTACACAGAAGATAATATTCGCTCGCTTGATTGGAAAGAGCATATTCGGATGCGTCCGGGTATGTACATTGGAAAATTGGGCGATGGGCAGTCCGCGGATGATGGCATATATGTGCTTTTGAAGGAGATTGTCGACAACTGCATTGACGAGCATGCGATGGGCTTTGGAAAGTCCGTTCGCATCAACATCAAAGACGGCGTGGTCAAAGTCCGGGATTTTGGTAGAGGCATACCCTTGGGAAAAGTGGTGGATGTTGTTTCGAAAATCAATACGGGAGGAAAATATGACTCTCGGGCATTCAAAAAGTCTGTTGGATTGAATGGAGTTGGTGCAAAGGCTGTGAATGCTCTCTCAATAGATTTTATAGTCGAAAGCTTTCGGGAGGGCGAGGTCAAACGAGCGGTTTTTAATCGCGGCGAGCTCATTGAAAATCAAGAGGTTCAGGCATCGGATGAACGCAATGGCACATTGATTTCGTTTTGTCCTGATCCTGAGGTCTTCAAGTCTTTCGCTTACAGGATGGAACACGTTGAGCGTTTGCTTTGGAATTATGCATATCTCAACATATCGTTGGCATTGTACTTGAATGGAGAAAAGTTCAAAAGTGACAATGGACTAAAAGATTTGCTTGAGAATGATCGAGATAGCACGCCTCGCTATCCAATTATCCATTTGGTTGGTGAGGATATTGAGGTGGCTGTGGCGCATACCGATGCATACGGCGAAGACTACCAGTGTTTTGTGAATGGACAATTCACTCCACAGGGAGGTACCCATCAATCTGCATTTCGGGAAGCATATGTGCGCGTTGTTCGTGACTTCTTTGGCAAGGATTACGATGCATCAGATATTCGAGGGGGCATATTAGCGGCATTCGCCGTGAAGGTTGAAGAGCCCGTTTTTGAGAGCCAGACCAAGACCAAGTTAGGATCGGCAGAGATGGGGCCGGGTCAGCCGACACTGAAGAGCTTTGTTTATGATTTTCTCAAAAGAGAGTTGGACAACTACTTGCACCGCAACCCGGAATCTGCGCAATTGTTGCACGCTAGAATTGTTCAAAGTGAGCGAGAACGAAAAGATTTAGCAGGAATAAAGAAATTGGCTCGAGAGCGGGCCAAGAAATCCAGTGTCCATAACAAAAAGTTGCGCGACTGCCGCTTGCATCTAGGAGACAAGAAAGATCGAAATCAAGAATCTACGCTATTCATAACGGAGGGAGATTCGGCATCAGGTTCGATCACAAAAGCCCGAGATGTTCAGACCCAAGCAGTATTCAGTTTGAAAGGTAAACCTCTCAATTGCTATGGATTGACTAAAAAGGTGGTCTATGAGAATGAGGAATTCAATTTGTTGCAGGCGGCATTGAATATCGAAGACGGATTGGATAATTTGCGTTACAACAATGTTGTCATCGCTACAGATGCCGACGTGGATGGCATGCACATACGGCTGTTGCTCATCACTTTTTTCCTCCAGTTCTTCCCTGATTTGGTGAAGCGTGGTCACCTGTATGTATTGCAGACCCCTTTGTTTAGGGTGCGTAACAAAAAGGAAACCAAGTATTGTTACAGCGAGAGAGAGAAGCACGCTGCCCTTCAACACTTAGGGGCAAAATCTGAAATCACACGATTTAAGGGATTGGGTGAAATTAGTCCAGATGAATTTCGATTCTTCATTGGTGATGACATTCGATTGGATCCCGTCGTGATCGGAAAGGAAAGTAGCATCAAAGAAATGATGACGTTTTTCATGGGCAAAAACACGCCAGATCGCCAAAATTTCATCATCGAAAACCTCAGGGTTGAAAAAGACTTGGTTGAGAAATGAGCGAAGAAACACAAGACCCAAAAGACGAATTGAATCAGCAGCAACGAGATACTGATTCTATCCAAGACGAGACTTCAGGAAATACTCAAGGCACGGACGATGTGCCGGGAGATGGAATGGAGCGAGTGATTCAAGTTGCTGGGATGTACAATAATTACTTCCTAGACTACGCCTCTTACGTTATTTTGGAGCGTGCGGTTCCGCACCAAAATGACGGATTGAAGCCCGTTCAACGACGAATCCTTCATAGCTTGGATGAGTTGGATGATGGCCGTTTTCACAAGGTTGCCAATGTTATTGGCAATACCATGAAGTACCATCCGCATGGAGATGCCTCCATTGGCGATGCATTGGTTCAATTGGGTCAGAAGGATCTTCTTCTCGACTGTCAGGGAAACTGGGGCAACATATTAACAGGTGATCGCGCTGCGGCACCTCGTTATATTGAAGTGCGTTTGAGCAAACTGGGAAAAGAGATTTCGTTCAATGCCAAGACAACGGATTGGCTCCAGAGCTATGATGGAAGAAACAAAGAGCCTGACGTACTTCCGGTTAAATTTCCATTGCTGCTCGCTTCCGGAGTGGAAGGAATTGCTGTAGGACTAGCGTGCAAGACGCTGCCACACAATTTCAATGAACTCATAGATGCCAGCATCTGTGCCCTTCAGGGCAAAGGATTCAAACTTTATCCAGATTTTCCTACTGGAGGAACAGCAGACGTTGAAGCTTACAACAACGGTCTTCGAGGTGGTAAAGTCCGGGTTCGAGGGAGGATTGAAAAGGTAGACAATAAAACCTTGATCATCCGTGAATTGCCTTTCGGAGTAACAACTAGCTCATTGATTGATAGTGTTTTAAAGGCCAATGACAAGGGCAAGATTAAGATCAAAAAAGTTGAGGATAATACGGCAAATGAAGTGGAGATTGTGGTTCATTTGGCGAACAATGTGAGTCCTGACAAAATGATTGGAGCGCTGTTTGCCTTCACGGATTGCGAAGTGACTATTTCTCCGAATTCTACTGTCATCTTGAATGACAAGCCGCAATTTTTAGGGGTCACAGATTTGCTTCAGCTCTCTGCAGAGCGGACAAAGTCGCTGCTCAAGTTGGAATTGGAGATTGAATTGGTCGAGTTGCAAGAAAAGTGGCATTTCTCGTCGTTGGAGAAAATTTTCATTGAAAATCGGATCTACAGGGACATCGAGGAATGCGAGACTTGGGAAGAAATATTGGAAGCCATTCATGCCGGTCTTAAGCCTTACACAAAGCACTTGCTTCGCCAAGTGACAGATGATGATGTGACCCGGTTGACTGAAATTCGAATCAAGAGAATTTCCAAATTTGATGCGTTCAAAGCGGACCGTGTGATTGAAGGTTTGGAAGGGGATATAGAGCAGGTCAAGTATTATTTGGAAAACCTGACAAACTATGCCGTGGACTGGTTCAAAATGCTCAAAAAGAAATACGGCAAAGGCCGTGAGCGGAAAACAGAATTAAGATCTTTTGAATCGATCACACGTGCGGATGTAGCGGTAGCGAATGCCAAACTTTTTGTGCAGATGCAAGAAGGTTTTGTTGGCACGGGTATGAAACGTGGAGAAGGAGAGCTTTTGTGCGAATGCAGCGACATTGACGACATCATTGTCATCCGAATGGATGGTGTGATGAAGATTAGTAAAGTCAGTCAGAAGGCGTTCTTTGGAAAAGACCTGCTTCACGTAGGAATTTGGAAACGGGGAGATGATAGAACGGTTTACAATTGCATCTATTTGGATGGATCTTCCGGAAGGAGCATGATCAAACGTTTCAATGTTCCTGCGATTACTCGCGACCGTGAGTACAACCTTACCAAAGGCACTGCCAATTCCCGTATCCTCTATTTAACGGCCAATCCTAACGGAGAAGCTGAATCGGTAAACATCACGCTTCGAGCGGCAGCCCGATTGAAGAAGTTAAAGCTTTCTGCATCTTTCTCAGAAATTGCGATTCGTGGCCGAGGAGCAGGAGGAAACTTGTTGTCCAAGCACGCGATTCGCAAAATTGAATTGGGTGAGGAGGGGGTGTCAACCCTTGGAGCAATGCGTGTGTGGTACGATGAAACGGTACGCACATTGAACGCCGACGGACGAGGCCGGCTTCTCGGAGAGTTTAGGGCTGATGATCGTATAGTGGTCTTCAACTCCAAGGGAGAATACTTGCAGACGGGTTTTGAATTGAGTACTCGTTTTGATGACAAAATGATTCATTTGGAGAAGTGGCATCCAAAGCGCCCAGTTACGGTCGTTTATTATGAAGGGGAGAAAGAAGATTGGTATGTGAAACGATTCCTCCCGGAATTGACACAAAAGCCGTTTTCATTTATAGGCGACCATGAACAATCCCGATTGGGAATAGTGACGACGGAACATCATCCCAAGGTTCGGATTCGCTTCAACCGCAGGTTTAAGGAAACGCGAGATCGTGACGATGAACTGATTGAGGCGTCAGATTTCATCTCGGTGAAGGGAGGGAAGGCTCTCGGAAATAGGCTGAGTACGCTGCCCGTTACAGAGGTTATATTGGATCCTAAGGATGAAAAGCGTGAAGCTGAGGCTCAAAACCAATGGCTAAAATCTATTGGCGAGGAAACGATGAGAGTACAAACTGATTCTGTCCCTCTGGTCGCCTCCCGCGAAAAAACAGATGTGATTGACCAAGAACTGAATGAGAAGTCGAATGAGCTGGAAGCTTCTTCTCAAACTAGTCTGGCAACAAAGAAATCTGCGGAGTCGGCAGATGAATCGGGAGGAGAGGATGACACTGCTCAACCAACATTATTCTAGTCGAACATGAGAAATTTAATGTTCCTTCTGTTATTGTGTGCGACCGCAGGTTGTAACAATCCCTCGGCCAATCAGCCTACAGCTATTGCGCAACAACTGGGAAGCGGTGAGACAGGCGATGAGCTTTCACATCCTGAATGGTCCAAAAATGCGACCATCTACGAACTTAACGTACGCCAGCATTCTGCGGAAGGGACGTTCGAAGCTGTCACATTAGATTTGCCACGAATCAAATCGTTGGGAGCAGATATTGTTTGGCTTATGCCTATTCATCCCATTGGAGTCGTGAACCGAAAAGGCGGAGAGAATGCAAGTAATTTCTTAGCTGAACCGGGCTCTGGAAGCTTAGGGAGTCCTTACAGCGTAAAGGATTATTATGGAATCAATCCCAATTTTGGAACGGCTGAAGACCTGCATGAACTCATAGATGTTGCGCATGGATTGGGTATGAAAGTTATTTTTGATTGGGTGGCGAATCATACGGCATTTGATAGCGACTGGACGGAAAACCACATCGAATATTTTTTGCTAGACGATGCAGGAAACTTGCAGCCCCCCACAGGAACAGATTGGTGGGATGTGACTCAATTGGATTGGGAAAATGGAGTTCGTTCTGGACTGTATGATGCCATGGCTGATGCCATGGAGTATTGGGTAAGGGCTTTTGGGGTTGATGGTTATCGTTGCGACGTAGCAGGCAAAGTTCCCACTGATTTTTGGGACAAAGTCCGACGTCAGCTTGAAGGATTGAATCCCGATATTTTCATGCTGGCGGAGGCTGAAGTGCCTGAACACCATGCGCGTGCTTATGATATGTCTTACGCATGGGAAATGCACAGTATTATGAACGAAGTCGGTGCCGGCCATATGTCGGTAGATTCAATTCGAAATGCTGTGCCTCGTCAACTCGCCCGATTCGGAGAAGATGCCTATCGCATGATGTTTGTCACAAACCACGATGAAAACTCATGGAATGGAACGATTGTGGAACGTATGGGTGCGAATGGTGATGCCATGGCTGTTTTAGCGGGTACTCTCATGGGAATGCCTCTGGTTTATTCCGGACAGGAGTCGGGCTCCATAAAAAGATTGCGGTTTTTTGAAAAGGATACCGTTCAATGGGATGGGTATTCAAAAAATGATCTGTACAAGACCATTTTTAAATTGCATCACGATGAGGAGGCTTTGTGGAACGGTGCATATGGTGCTCAACCAATTTTTATCGAAGTGGATTCTGAGCAGGCATTGGCATGGAAACGAAGCAAGAATGAGAGCAGCGTGGCTGTAGCAGTGAATCTAAGCGATGCTTCACTCTCATTTGATATGGGATTGAACTCGAACTGGACCTCAGCTTGGGGAGAATCGGCACCAGGCGCCCAAGTCATAATACCTGCCCACTCTGCATCCATCTGGGTGAAAACCAAATGAGACCATGAAGAACGCAACCATTGCATTGATCGCTCATGACGGTAAAAAAGATGAACTCGTCAAATTTGTAGAACAGAACCATTCGTGGTTCAGTAAATTTAATTTGGTCGGAACAGGAACGACAGGTGGGCGCATAGCGGAGAAGGGAATAGCCATTGAATGCCTCGCCAGCGGACCACTTGGTGGAGATGCGCAGATTGCTGCTCGAATCACAGAGGGTAACGTGCATGCGATTATTTTTTTTCGCGACCCAATGGGCAAACATCCGCATGAGCCTGATATCAACATGTTATTGCGCCAATGCGATGTCCATAACATTCCGCTCGCTACAAATATGGCAACCGCTCAGCTGTTGACGGGCAATTTTGCATTTGCAGGTGAGTGATCTCCATCGTTCGCTGGGAAAATTGATTCCAAGAGGCCAAGGTCCTTGGCCACAGGACAACAGGTCAAAAACTGTCTCAGATTGGCTAGCTGATAGACTTTCCGACGGAGGGCCGTGCGATCGTGAAGAGGCATCCGTTTCTCATTTGATGCTCGAACGAGTTTCTGGATTGGGACGTGGTGAGCGAATCAGCGAACGCTGGCATGCTTCGGAGTCTCAGTTGGAAGCCTTGTCCCTTATGGCCGAGCGTTGGAGAGCAAATGAACCTTTGCAACACATTCTGAATGAGGCATTTTTTATGGGACTTTCTCTATGTTCAGATGGGCGTGCACTTATTCCCCGGCCAGAAACGGAGGAGTTGATACACGGTATGTTGGGTTTGACCTCGAATACCGATACCAAAGGATCCCGATTTCTGGACATTGGTACGGGCTCTGGTTGTATCGCTTTGGCGTGGAATGCACGACGCCCCATGGACTGTATTGTTGGTTTGGATGCTTCCGCAGCCGCCTTAGAACAGGCGATTGTTAACTCTGAACGTGTGAACTCTGAAGGGATAACGTGGGAGCATCGCAATGTACTAGAAGACCAAGAATCGTGGCCAGATGATGCATTTGATGTGGTGATTTCAAACCCTCCCTACATACCGGTATCTGAAACAAATCAAATGGAGGAGCGTGTGATTCGCAAGGAACCCAAGGAAGCATTGTTTGTGACGGATGAAGATCCGCTGCTTTTCTACCGTCGAATTGTATTTTTATGCGTTGCTTCGGATTGGTTGAAATCAGGGGGGTGGTTAGGTTTTGAGTGCCACAAGAATTACGCCCAAGAAGTATGTGCTTTAATGGGAAGTGAGGATTGGCAAAATGTGGAATGCCGCAGGGACATGCAAGACCACTGGCGCTTTGTATTTGCCCGCAGGCGCTGAATCTGCGTTCAGCGTTGAAACTGAATCATCAAAGCCTCTTCAATGACATAAGAAGGAATGGCGAATCCGATTCCTTCCACGCCTAATCCCAGAACCTTTTCATTGATCACCCCAATCAACGTTCCTTCTGAATCAATAAGCGCGCCTCCGCTATTGCCTGGGCTGATGCTTACGTCGGTTTGAATTAAGGTGCGCTCGCCGTCCTTCCGTTTGCCTGAAATAATGCCTTTTGTCACGGAAGCACCAAGGTCAATGTCATAAGGTGTGCCCATGGCATATGCTTCTTCTCCAACATTGATTGATTGAGAAAGATTCAAAGCAAAAGGCCGCAGCCCTGTTGTATCGACCTTGAGCAAGGCAAGATCAAAAATCGGATGGTATCGGAGGATTTCAGCTTCTGCCGTAGTGCCATTGTTGAAGTAGACAATGTACTGCAAAGAGGTGTCATTAACCACGTGATGATTGCTGATAATGAGTCCATTGGAGTCTATTATGCAGCCACTTCCGTGGCCGTCATTGGCTGCGATAGTGACCACAGATTCCAAGGCCGCAGCCACCTTGCCCGCAGGCTGTGCTCGCTCGGAAATGTAGATGGTCTCCCAATCTTTTTGCCATTCTTTCTCCAAGTTTTCAATGCGATTAAGGCGACGTTTCAATTCCGGGTTTTCGACTGCTAAGAACATAGATTCTACCATGGCTTCAGCGATTAAGTCACGATCAAAGCCAGGGTCTGAAAAGTTGTAAAGTGACCAGTTGGACTGATTTGTAATGGTGACGGTGTCGGTTTTCAATCCAAAGGCATTGTAGAGCCACCAATGGGTTTTTAAGTTGTACTTGACGATGCCCTGGACGCGGTGCTCATTGACTTCAGACAGTTGTCCATTCAACAAAATGGCATCGCCTTTGTGAAACATTCCGTCCATCATTTCAGGCAAGAATCCCTGAGTCCGTAGAGCATCATTCAAATCATCATCGAGGTTGGAATATTGGATTTCTACTGGCTCATCCGATGAGCTGGTGAATTCTACTCGGTTATCGTTGTAACGATCAATGGATTGAAAATACATCCATGAATGTCCGCCTTCTGGGATGTCCATATGAAATCCTTCCACACGAAGTGGCGGACGTTGTGGATTGGCAACTGGGTGAGGTGCCAATGGCGGGAAGGAGTAGGACCGGGAAAATACCCGTCGAGGTTTGCTGAAGAGGCCACCTATATTCAATGCTGCAGCGCCAAAGGCTGCCACTGCAATTCTCGGCTCCTCAAAATTGCTCAAAGCCAAGCTTCCAATTCCGGCTGCGGCCAGTGCACCTGCCGCATCGGAAAATTTAAACGGATTCAACTGGTTAGGGAACAGAGGGTGGACGTTGGGGTAATATCCCGGACTTTCCAAACGAATGAGGTGCACGGGATCTTTATTGCTGAGGACTACAGTACCCACACCTTCCCCGATGGGTTGATAATGAAAGCCTTCGTTCCAATTCCAGGCGTCTTTGAGTAGTGTTACTCCATCCCGATCGGAGTCGTCCACGCCCACGGTAGATCGGGTGTTTCTGTTCAGTGCCGAACAGCTTGAACCTGCAACAATGAGGGCCACAAAACCCAGAGCTAACCCTGAATAGGTCAGAGCTTTTGTTGGACATAGCTTGCAGAACAACGTCATTTTTCAAAGATGGTCCATTGTGGCAATTGATGGACTTCCATGCGTTTGATGTTTTCCTTCTCAATTGTGGATTTCTTGTACCTGAAAGCTATCAAAATCTTTCGCAATGATGGTGGGTCTTTTTAACTTTAAAGCATGGCAGATTGGTCCAAGATAGAAGGTCTCGTAAAAGAGGAAATTGAACAGCTACGTATCGATTTGCATGCACACAACCGCAAATACTACGTAGAAGCCAACCCCGACATCAGTGATCGTGATTTTGATATTTTGATGGAGCGCTTGATTGCTCTAGAAACGGCGCATCCCGATGCGCGAGATTCAAACTCGCCCTCAATGCGTATCGGTGGCGATTTGACTGATAAGTTTGAAAAGGTCGCACATTCGAAGCCTATGCTATCACTGAATAACTCCTACAACGCTGAGGAGATTGTGGAGTGGGCGAAGCGATTGGATAAGCTCTTAGAAGGTGAATCCGTAGAATTTGTGATGGAATTGAAGTATGATGGAGTGGCCATAAGTTTGATTTATGAGCACGGACAATTGACGCGGGCATTGACACGAGGAGACGGCGCGATGGGCGAGGACATTACGGCCAATGTGCGGACTATTCATCGCATTCCCTTGGTATTGTCTGCTGATGCACCAGAGCACCTCGAAATTCGGGGTGAGATATTTTTCCCATGGGCGGGGTTCAATGCGCTCAATGAGCAGCAGTCAAAGGAAGGAAAAGAACGATTTGCAAATCCTCGAAATACGGCCGCTGGAACGTTAAAAAGCCAAGACAGCAAAGTTGTAGCTTCTCGTGGTCTTGATTGCATGCTTTACGGCTTGGTCGATCCACCTGAAACTATCGTGGCGCATGGAGATGCTATCAATGCTGCCCGAGATTGGGGTTTTCCCATTCCTGATGCATCCAAACGCATGGTGGAGATCACACGCGATGTTGAGGGTATTATTAATTTCATTGAGCATTGGAATGAAGCTCGGCACAATTTGCCTTTTGCGATTGATGGACTAGTAATCAAAGTGAATCGATTTGACCAACAGCGTGAATCAGGCATGACAGCCAAATCACCTCGTTGGGCCATCGCTTTTAAATTCGAGTCGGAACAGCAAACGACGGTTCTGGAACGTGTCACCTATCAGGTGGGAAGAACAGGAGCCATTACGCCGGTGGCTCAATTGCGCCCCGTTCTTATTGCGGGTACCACCGTGCGCAGGGCTTCTCTGCACAATGCGGATCAGATTGAAGCCATGGATATTCGCGAGGGCGATACCGTGAAGGTTGAGAAAGGAGGGGAGATCATCCCCAAGGTAGTTGGAGTTGAATTTGAGGCCCGCCGTCAGAGCAGCCTGCCACTGGTCTATGCAGCGATTTGTCCAGAATGCCAATCTGCTTTGGTGCGCAAGGATGGTGAGGCAAAACATTACTGCCCCAATGAATCGAGATGTCCTCCACAAGTAAGGGGGCGCATTGAGCATTTTGTCAGTCGTAAGGCAATGAATATTGATGGCATGGGGCCCGAGATCATCGATCTTTTGGTGCGGAAAGGTGGTGTGACCACGTTTGCAGACTTGTACGATTTACATTCGAAATGTGATAACGAATGGCGCGAAAGCACGGTTCAATATAAGGCGCCCGATACGCCAGTATCTGAAGAAAACTTGTTCGTGCAACAGCTGCAAGCCCTGGCCAATTGGCGATATAGGACGGCATCTGGTGCTCGAAACGTGCATGCGGAATCTGCTCCGATAGGTCGAAAAGCAGTTGCCTCAGCTTGGGCGGCCAGTCGAAGCGGTGACTCCGCTCTTATGCAGTCCCTTCAATTGCACGGCGCCCCTGATTTTATGGCGACATGGATTGATTTCGTGGAATGCGCCGCCGCGTCTTTCCCAATGGCTGAGGCCATTATGGAGAGAGCACGTGCGGTTGATTTTGCGGATGAATTGATTGAAGGTGAGCATCGACTGGATTGGCAAGAACATGGTTGGGGAATCACGGACTCTGATTGGACATTTTTTCAAATGTATTTGCGAAGGCTTTCCTCGCGGAACCGACAGCGTCTTGGGGAAGTAGAATTAAAGAATTTACTCGCGTCTATTGGAGCCTCTCGGGTCCAACCTTTCGGAAAGGTGCTTTACGCCGTTGGCATCCGACATGTGGGCATCGAGACTGCCGGACTTTTGGCGCAGGAATTTGGGTCACTTGCAGCGTTGAGGAGCGCAGAAGAATCCGATATCCTTGCTATTCACGGGATTGGTGCGGAGATCGCAACCAGTGTAACGGCATATTTTGAGGATTCCGATCGCACGTCTGCTCTTGATCGGCTTGAAGCAGCAGGAGTGACGATGGAAGTGAGCGAAGCCGATCAAAATCGACGAGGGAGTGATGCGTTAAAGGGAAAAGTATTTGTCATTACCGGTACACATCTTGTGCCTCGAGAAAATATCGCAGATTTGATCCGCGAACACGGAGGCAAGGTTACTTCATCGGTGAGCAAAAAGACATCCTATGTGGTGGCTGGTGAAAAGGCAGGCTCCAAATTGACAAAAGCAGAGGAGCTGGGAGTGGAGGTGTTAGATTACCGAGGACTTATGGATACGATTGCCCAGGAAATATAGCAATATGAATGATACGTTGAAATATGCAGCCATTGATTTGGAGTGCGCTACTAGTGATGTAGGGAATATTTGTGAAATAGGCCTGGTCATTATGGAGAATGGTAAAGAGATTTTTTCCTTTCGCTCTTTGGTGAGGCCAGTGGTGCCAGTATTCGGGGATTGGCAGCGGTGGAATCTATCTTATTCACTAAGAGACACATTGTCGGCTCCAAGTTTTTCAGAGGTATGGTCGCGTGTTTCCGATCAAATCAAGGGGGTGCCACTGATTGCGCACAATGCGTCTCAAGTGGAATGCAAGCACCTTGGGCATGCCTTTTCCCATCATCAAATGCAAGATGAATCTGCTGCGCCATTTTACTGCACATTGGAGTTGGCCCGCAAGGCATGGCCAGACATTGAAAAGCATGGCATCAAGAGCCTTGCGCGCCTGTTTGATTGGGAGTTAGACCACCACAATCCAGAGAGTGATGCACGCGTTTGTTCCGCTGTTGTCGAACGAATAGCCTCGGAAAATGGCACGCAATCTTGGGATGAATTGGTTGCTAAGAATCAATGGCAACGGCATTCAATCCCTCAATTTCAGAACCGATTAATCGTTCGAGCGAAGCACGCTTCTCCAAAAAAGCGGTCCGATTATATTCAAGACTTGATCACGTGGAAGCCGACCCTCAAACTTGATACGATGGCAAAGGGTCAATCGTATGTTATCAGTGGATTTGATAACGCACAAAAGCAAGAACTGCGCATGCGGGGCAGCAAGGCGGGGCTGATGAATCGAAGATCGGTAAATCCACGAGTTGACTTTTTGGTGGCGGATGAGAAGATGGGAGCAGCCAAATATGGGCGTTGCTTGGAGTACAAGATTCCCATCATCAGCAAAGAAGAATTTTTGAGTCAGCTTCCCGCACTGGAAAATGAGTGATTTTTTTAGCGAAAGAGTTCGAATCCTCCGGTCAGCTTTCCGCGTTGCTCATCTCCACATACGATGAGGTACTCAAGTTTGTAGTAATAGAATCCCTCGGAGACCTCTTCTTCGTTGATTCTTCCGTCCCACTCTACAGGATTTCCTTGGCTGCTATAGACCATATTTCCCCACCGGTTATAAATGGAGAGTTTGAAGTCTTGAACAATCGAGAGCAAAGGAAATTGGGGAAAGTCTTCCAGATAAAGTGTCAGGCGCTCGTTGTATCCATCTTGGTTGGGTGAGATGACGTTAGGGAAGCGCGCAGAACTCGCATCAATATAGGCTTCTGGATCTTGAAACACCACTACAGAGTCTTGTCCGAAACATCCATTTTCTTCAAACATAGCGGACAGGAAGTATGTCCCCGGGGCAAGAGCAGTTGGGGAAAAAGGATCGAAAGCGTTCAGTCCGCCTTCGTTCCAACTCCAGTCCAAAGTGGGCGTGTAATCGAGAGGAAGTACTTCAATTCCGTAGAGGATGGTCGTGGGGTTCGAGCAAGTTAATGTATCCGCAAAACCAGCTTCGACTTGGGGGTAATTGAAGTCTTCTTCGATTAAGATTTGGGTTGTAGAAACGCAGCCATTTCCTGGATTGTTGGTACTTACAGTCCAAATGCCGGGCGTGGTCGTCAGCAAATCAATCGGTTCGTTGGTCCAGGCGAAATTGGCATTATTAGGAGTGGACCATTCGAAAGTTGCGTCCGCACCTTCGCTGTCGAGTTGCAGCGCAATCGTATCAATCGCACAGTTAATCACGGGGCTTGAAGTGATGATGCTGGATTGGTAGGTCGTGGTGTCAATTTCTATGGCGAAATTCAAGCTATCGAGGCACGTTCCATCGTCATAGCTCGCTATCAACCAGTAGTTTCCAACTGCATCGATTGATGTTTCTGTTCCGATGTCTTCGTAAGTGGCTCCGGGATCGCTAGATGCCCATGCATAGTCCATTCCAGATGGGAAGTTAGAAGAAGCGATGAGGCCGATAACTGGATTATCACATGTCAAGACCATTCCTGGATTCGCAACGAATGAAACTTCCAATTCTTCGACGAGCACGACGATGGTATCTGAAATTTGTGTTTCACAGAAGCCTTCGTAGCTCACTACGTAAGTTGTACTCGTGTCAGGCGTGCATAGTGTAGTGGCAGCGTTTGGGTCTTCGAGGAAGTCAGTAGGTTCCCATGTGTAATCTGCATTCGGAGCTCCGGAGACATTGAGTTCGATGCTGGTACCTGGACATATTGCTACGAGTGGGTCGGTAGCGATAATATTTGGAGCTAGGCAAACGCTCTGATTGTTGTACGAGCCTCCTGTACTCCCGGTAAATCCCCAATAGACGCTGGTCTGTCCGCTAAAGATGTCATTGATTAAGTCCACATTTTCAGCCAATCGAAATTCGCAGTCGAAATACACCGCCACAATAGCCGTATTCGGATCCCAAGTAATTCGCACAGGATGGTCTTCGCCGTCTTCGATGTTTAGGCCATTGGCATTGGCATTAACGGGGCCTGCCAATCCCGTAGGAGGGGCGTGATCTACGGATCCATCGGACACGAATCCAATGTGGTCGGTTATGAGGTCACCGAATTGTCCATTTTGCCATGTGTCGAATTCAATTCCAAAACTGGGGTCAAACCCACTGAAGCCCAATGCACCACCTGTCTCTCCAATTGCGCTGGTGCCTACATTTTGCAAAACAAAAACCATTCCGTCGGCACCGCTTGTGTCAAAGGTTCCAAAGTTCATGCTAAAATTCAGCTCAAAGGGTTGACTTAGATCTACCTGTTCGCCGTACCACACGGTTCCGTTTTGCTTGCCTTGAGTCGTGGTTAGCTGGTAACAATCTTCGCCATTGGAGGATGCTGTTCCATTGAGAAAATAGGTTTGAGCTGGAAGGCTGTCAAAAGACGAAATCAGGAAAAGCGTGAACAAGACCAAACAAGAATTATGAAAAGATTCTAGGCGAGATGCCTCAAAAAAAATCAACGAAGCTTTAGTGTTGGCTTGAATCGTAGGACCCATTGGGATGGAAGTATTTTAAAATGAGATACCTACTTTTAAGTTGAGCCTACGATTGGTCAGGTAGTTGGGAATCGCATACAATCGACTGTTGACGTCCTCGATCCAAGTGTGATTGATGGTGTTTCGAATGCCCAGAATATTGAATACTTCAATAGAAACAAATCCGCTGAGTCCATCTTCTGTTCGTTCCTTATTGGCTCCGGTAAACAATTCTCTTGAAAATCCAATATCAACACGCCTGTAGGTCGGAGTTCTGAGAATGTCTTTGTAGCGTTCAAATGAGGGAGGTCCAAATGGCAGTCCGGTGCCGAAATACAGACTAATTAGTACTTTGTACTCCTCATTACCGGGCATTTCATCTTGGAACAAAAGGCTCATGTTGAACCGCTGATCGGTCTGTCTAGGGATGTAGCCCGGTGAAATCAAGGCGCTGTCTACAGCCACATTGTCCAAGGTGTATCCCGCAATGATCGGAGTGCCAGTGCTATTGTAAAGCTGCCAATAATCATCATCATTGAGATCTTCTTCTGTCTTCATTACGGACATCCGAAACCAGCTTTGTATGCCATCAATGAATTCACCGTTGAGCATGAAATCAGCTCCTGTGGAGTAGCCTGAGCTATTGTTCTTGGCATAATACCGCTGACGCACGTTTTCAATTTCGTAAGGAATCAAAGCGTCCATTCCTTTGTAGTAAAGTTCACCGACCATCTTGAAGGGACGGTTGTAGAGTTTGAAGATTCGATCCATGCCCAGCACAAAGTGTGTAGCCTTTTGCGGACGGATATCTGCATTGAGTGAACCATCTAGCCGGCGCATTTCTCTATAGAAAGGTGGCTGCCAGTAAATGCCTGTTGCAAAATTCCAAACCACAGAAGGCTGACCTTCCTTTTCCAATGGACGGTAACTGATGTGTCCACGCGGACCGCCAACCAGGATAGGTCCGCCCGATTCTTCGGTTCGCTGATCCGTGAATCCCCAGTTGTGGCCTCGGATGCCTGCGTTTACCTCCCAAATGCCTTTGAGGCGATCTTCCCAAGACCAGCTTCCCTGCACGTAGGCTTGGCTTCGCTGTGCTTGGATGTTATTGGTGGAACGAATGACATCCTCAAGTTGAATGACTTGCTGGGGCCCTTCGTCTACATATCCGATACTGTCTTGCGAGTGCGGGGAAATGAATCCCGCAGAATCAGTTAGCGACCATTCAGAAAGATAATCTTCGATGTGCTCGCTTTGCCATTTCACTCCCCACTCCAGTAGGCCATTGCCGTTGCCGAAAGTCGATGAACCCTTCAGCGCGCTGCTTAGAACAGTGGCATAAAGGCGATTTCGAGCGTGGTTGAGAAATACGCCAACTCCGCGGTTAATGGCTTCTTCACCCAGCTCATCCGAACCTAGATCACGATCCAATTCATCAAGAAAGTAGGCGCCAAGAATATCAAAGGTTTCGGATTCTGAAGTCTGAAATGCAGAGGTGATCCAACGCACACGGTGGTTTTCACTAGTGTGGTTCAGTGCCACTGCACCAAAGCCTGTGCGGTAAGAGGTTTTTTCTTGCCCGTCGAAGTAGATTTTGAGGCGCAAAGCTTCGTTGATGTTGCCAACATCGGATTGTCTCTCGACAGGAATGAAACGGTAATCATTTTGTCCATAGATACCGAGCAATTCGATTTCCCAAGGCCCATAGCCGTCAGGATCAATGGTGACAAAAGATTGTACGTCAATGTAACGAGGCTGGTATTCTCCTCCTTCATCCAATGACCCCAAAACGTATGAATTGTCGCGAAAGCGAATTCCCGTATTCGCGGTCCAGAGACGATGGCCAGCAGGCCCTTTACGACTCACGAGATCCTGTTGAGCTTGGGCGCCAAGCATGCTTCCCGTAAATCGTGTGGCTGCCTTTCGGGGTTTGCGGTATTGAATATCCAAAACCGAGCTCATCTTGTCTCCATATTTCGCTTCAAAACCTCCGGCAGAAAACTCAATGGATTCAACCATATCAGGATTGGGAAATGACAGACCTTCCTGTTGTCCGGCTCTCACCAAGAATGGGCGGTAGACCTCGACATCATTGACATAGACCAAGTTTTCATCGAAGCTACCACCTCGCACATTGTATCCGCTGGACAATTCACTTGTAAAATTCACCGGTGCTTGGATCAGCAAATCTTCAATGGTTCCGCGTGGCGAAGGAATGCGCGCTGCAATCTTGGGGTCAATACGTTGAATGGGAGAGGAGCGTTCTCCATCTGCCACTACTTCAGATGTTTGAAGTGCAACTCCGGGAATGAGAGTTACAGTAACATCTTTTGGAGCTGTCGAGTTTAACTGAACGCGCAATTCTTGTGATTGAAACCCGACGAAGCCGATTCGGATGGTCCACAATTGGTTGCTGCGCAATTCTAGTTGAAAAGTGCCATCAACACTGGTTACCACCGCAGATGATTTTTGTTCCATCGGAATGACGGTTGCACCCGGCAGCGGTTGTCCCACTTTGTCATTCACCACGCCACGCAGAATTCCCAGTCCTGAATCGGCTGTCTGGCTAAATCCAATCACGGATAAGGAGCAACAACAAAAAAAACAGATGATGCGAATGAAACTTTGCTTCATCGCTTCAAGGATCCGTTGCGAATGGCTTCTATGAATTTGGCCCATGCGATGGGGTTGAAGATATCCATGGGAGCAAGTTGCCCTTGGTAGTAGCCTTGCTTTGCCTGCTGTTGCATAGTGTAGCTGTAAACCTCACTTCCGTCGCGTCCTACCTCCATGAGACGGTCATATATCTCCGCTGCATCCAATCGCTGTTGACCGATAGTAAAAGCATCCGCAGTCAGCTGCAATTCCAAAAATTCTTCTCGAAATCGCTCTTTGGTTGGCCAAGGATAAATAAATGCCTGGTCGATGGCAACTGTATCTCTACCAAGTGGTTGAACCACATTCATTCGAGGGATTAATAGGTCTTTAGGTACAGAAAAAGCCTGTGCAACATAGCCAACCGATGAAACGGTAATAGTATCCCCCTCTAGAGCGGGAATGCTGAAAAAACCATTGGCGTCAGTCATGGTTCCGCGAAGGTCTCGCATGCGAAAGACTGTTGCAAACGGCAATGGAGAAAGTGAATCTCCCGTTACGACCATTCCGCTGATTTGGACGACCGGTGCGGTCTCTTTGATCAATGAGTCCAATTCAACGTCTTGCGCCTGGCTCCCCACAGCAACGAGCTGTAAGATGAACAATAAAGCACAAGATTTGAAGAGGTTTTGCATGAGGTCGAATTTACATCAAGGGGACAATGAAAGGAAATCAGCTGGCTTGAGCCGTTTTGAATTCAGAGGTGAAATGGAATTCGAGTTCGGGATAATTTTCAATTTCCATGTCTAAAATGAATTTGGATGGAGCCAAATAGACATCGTTTCTGTCCTTGTCATAAACCATGTCGGTGCCTTTGATTCTTTTGAATTCCTCGAGTTTATCCGCATTTTCACTTAAAATCCAGCATGCTTTGTAGTAGGATTTTGTCTGGAATTCACATTTGGCTCCGTATTCATGTTCGAGACGGTACTGAATGACTTCAAATTGCAATTCACCAACGGTACCAACGATCTTTCTATTGCCCAATTCTCGAATGAATAACTGGGCAACCCCTTCGTCCGTAAGTTGTTGGATTCCTTTTTCCAACTGTTTACTCTTCATGGGGTCTTTGTTCACCAATTCCTTGAAAATTTCTGGCGAGAAACTAGGTATCCCTCTGAATTGCATGGTTTCTCCTTCTGTCAAGGTGTCACCAATCTTGAAGCTTCCTGTGTCATAAAGACCTACCACATCTCCCGGCCATGCTTCTTCTACGACGCTTTTGTCTTGTGCTAAAAATGTGGCAGGATTGGAAAATTTAAGCTTCTTTTTTAGGCGCGTATGATTGAAAAAAGTATTGCGCTTGAAGGTCCCGCTGCAAACACGTAAGAAGGCAATGCGGTCTCGGTGTCGGGGATCAATATTCGCGTGAATTTTGAAGATGAAACCGGTGAATTTCGGTTCATCTGGGTCAACTTGCCTTACATCTGTTTCACGAGGGCGGGGGTCTGGGGCAATTTCAATGAAGGTATCAAGCATCTCTTGAATACCAAAATTGTTGACGGCGCTGCCAAAGAAAACGGGTGCCAAGTCACCATTGAGGTAGGGTTGGGCGTCCCATTCATCGTAAACGCCTTCAATCAATTCAACATCTTCACGCAATTGGTTGGCGTGTTCTTCTGTTACCCATTCATCCAGATCTGGGGATTGAATGTTTTCCACTGAAACAAGATCCTTGGATATTTTCGTTTTGTCGGGGTTGAACAACCGCAATTGCTTTTCGTAGAGGCTGTATACTCCTTTGAATGAGTGACCGCCACTGATGGGCCAACTGAGTGGCCGAACTTGAATTTTTAATTTTTCTTCCAATTCGTCCAATAAATCGAATGCGTCTTGGCCTTCCAAGTCCATCTTATTGACAAAGATGATCACAGGCGTCTTTCGCATGCGGCATACTTCCATGAGTCGCTCGGTTTGCGCTTCTACACCTTTCACACAGTCAATGACTAAAATCACGCTATCAACAGCAGTCAATGTGCGATACGTATCCTCTGCGAAGTCCCGGTGCCCCGGAGTGTCTAGCAGGTTAATCAACCGCTCTTTGTAGTGGAATGCCATCACAGATGTAGCTACTGAGATCCCACGCTGGCGCTCAATTTCCATGAAGTCCGATGTTGCAGTCTTGGTGATTTTGTTGTTCTTAACGGCACCAGCAGTTTGAATTGCTCCTCCAAAAAGAAGAAATTTTTCCGTGAGTGTGGTCTTACCGGCATCAGGGTGACTGATGATGGCAAATGTTCTGCGCTTCTTAATTTCTTCTTGGATGGATGCCATGGGACCGCGAAATTACAAAGGAGAGCGACGAGAATCTACCAATACATCCTGCCATTGTTCAATCGCATGTGAACGATGAAATTTCTCGAGGTCTTCTTGCCTGGGCATCGGCCAGGTGTCGATTCCATTCAATGCCATTGCAAGTGCCTTGAAATCGCCCGAATCATACAGTTTTCCAACCCTACCTCGGTCGAGCAATTCTGTGGTGCCACCGGCACGGGTGCCAATCACAGGGACCTTTCTGGACATGGCCTCAATAGTGACCATGCCAAAGGTCTCGGAAGAGCTGCACATGGCATAAACATCGCAGCAATCATATGCAGCAGTGAGATCATCCGATTGGGGACGCCAGTGAATCCGATTCTCCACTTGCAGGTCCTTGGCAAATTCTTTCAATGCTTTTAGATGATCTGGGCCGCTTCCATCTGGGGTGTTTTCGCCAACAATAAAGGCATGCCAATCCTTTCCTTCAGGCTCTGCAAGGGCACGGAGCAAGTCACGTTGTCCTTTCAGGGGATCAATGCGTCCAAAAAGCCCAATTATTTTTGCCGTTACTGGGAGGTTCCATGACGCTCGTGCATCTGCTTTCGGTTCTGGTACTTCAAACCAACTATTCTCCAGTGCAAGCGGAATAACATGGATTTGGTTTGGTCGAAGCGGCGTATTTTTCAGTGCTTCTTGACGGAGACATTCGAGCGGGCTAACCCAAACATCTACAGCACTAAATCTCATCCGATGCCAAGGAGTTTTTTTTGGCTGAGGAATTTGCATTCCCTGTTGAAAAATCAATTGGCATTGAATCCCGCGGGTCGCGAGTGCAGCCAGTGGTAGGTCCCTAGGATCTCGAATCCACAGAGCATCAAATCGATTCTTTAGCAGGTAGCTTTTCAATGCGCGAGACGCTGTCAAAGGAAAATATCGGCGCTGTCGGGCAATGAGTCGAAGCGGAAAATTAGCATGCGCGATGGAATTGGCCAAAGGGCTTTCTGGTACAGCGTTGACTTCGACAAAATGTCCTGCGGTCTGCATCCAATGGGCATAACGTTGGAGATTCCGTTCCAATCCCCCCCAACCCAATGAACTGGAAAGGAAGGCGAGTCTCATCGTCGATCCGGACGCATGGTCATTTCACTCAAAACTCCGCGTCCGCTTGAGGCAATCGCAAAGACGATGGCATCGGCAATGAAATCGGGTTCCATGCCTTGCTCGAACTGTGGACGATAGTTTTCGCGGAGATCAACATCTTTGGTTTGGTCAATGAATGCCGTATTTACCGCGCCGGGATTGATGGTCGTTACGGCCAATTCATCACGGAATTCGATCCTCAAGGATTCGCTAATAGCTAGTACAGCATGTTTTGTGGCACAGTATATACCGCTATTTGCAAACACATTTCGAGCGGCAATCGATCCTATTTGGATGATATGCCCCTTGTTTTCAATCAGGGTTGGTAGGCAGGAGTGAAGGGTATTCAGGACACCACCTATGTTTACATCAACCATTAACTTCCAGTCCTTCAAATCAGCATCTTTCAGTGGCGAGAAAACGCCAAGTCCAGCGTTGGGTATACAAACATCAATGCCTCCCCACGCTTTAATGGCTCCCTCCACGGCTTGTTTTACCATTTTCTCATTGGTTACGTCAACCTGTTCGATGCGAATGGATTCTGTGGGGCAATGTTTGGCAACAGCTTGAAGCGCTTCGTCGTTTCTCGCAATCAATGTAACACGATGACCGGCCGCGGTCAATTTCTTTGCAGTCGCCGCGCCAATGCCGCTTGAACCGCCAGTCAGAAAGATTCTAAGTGATTTCACTCTGCAAATTTAAGGTGAAACACACTAGGGATTGATGCCGAATCGGACCGGCTGATAGCCTATGACACGGTCATATCCGCTGATATCCCAGTAATAGGCCAAGACCTGGTATACGTTGTCTGCCCGAGCATGAGAACCCTCAATGTCAGCAACGTTACCGGGGAATTCTGCAAGCGATATTGGGTCAATCTTGCCAAGACTTTTGGCATCACGAGTGAGGTAGATATAATTGTAATATCCCTGTTTTAGAAGCAAGACGGTCTCGTATTGGCGGGTAATTTTGTTCCAAATCAACCGATATGCGGGATTGAAGTTCCAATCGGAAATACCACCAAAGACATAGATGTCTTTGCCTGCCATGGGTTCATAGGCTGCAAGACTAAAATGGGTTTGGACATAATCGCTACCTGTGGTGTTTTCTTGGCGGTCATTGGCAATTGTAAAATGCCCGTCAATGTCCTGCCGTGCTTGATGAAAGGCATATGTTCTCGGTTCGTCTTTTTCGAGATATACCTGCCAAAATGCACCGCCTTCTTCAATGCGTTGGATGCCCAACGCCGCAAATTGTGTGCTTTTCAAATCGACAAACCGCCAACTGTTTCCCCCCGAAAAGGATTCTTCACCAACAGGATTGAAGATTATGTCACTTCCTCTAACAAATTGCGGTTCTATACCCACCACGGCGGATTCCCAGCGGCCATTTTGAAGAAGAACTGTCTGGAGGGCATCGTATGCATCGTAAAGAGGGTAGGTGCTCTCGCCATGCTTGATGGTAAAATCAATTTCTTGGTGAGTCCTTTTGTCCCTCATCACAGAGGATTCGAGAACCCGAGCTTCAATTTCCACCTCATTTTCGTACAGTGTAAATCGACGTTGAACGATAACCACCGAGGGATTGTCGGCATCGTATACTTCAACGATGTAGTTTCCGCTCATGGCAAATGACATGAGGTCATTGGGAAATCGAGCGCGATAATGTATGTAAGACGCTTTGGTATTGAAGCTCGCTTCGATATTGTCAAAGGTGCCGGTGGTAAAACCATTGATGCAATCAGAAGGATCCAAATCAGGAGAAATGAACCAGTCAAAGGTGCAGTGCTTCCAACGCATTTCTAGTCTTCGTTGATTCGCAGCGAAATCATCGAAAGCAAGTTCGAGCTCTCCGCCGTTGAGCGGAACAAAGGGAGCAGCAGTGGACACGCCGAAGGGATGAAGCTGAACGGTGTTGATTTCATCGGCGGTAAAAGAAATGGGAAAACTCAACTCTTGGCTCCACATTTCGGAGGTCAAGTGGGCGATGAAAAGGAATATCCAAAGGCATTTATTTCCTAGCGGTGACAAGCTGTCATTAGTGACCCTGGAAGAGCGACTTGTGCAAGTTCTGGAAGAGATTTTGACCATTGAGGCAGAAATTTGACGAAAGAGGTGCAAGCGTCGGGGCCGAGACCTAACTTTGCGCCCCGAAAAGTAAACCTTAGCGAGCAGATGTCCCGCAAAATTCGGATTAGAAAAGGAGCAGATATTCGGCTGAAAGGCCGACCAACCAAATCGGTTGATGCTGCTGCGTCCACGGCAACGTATGCCGTCCAGCCCCCCAACTACCACGGCATTGTGCCCAAACTGGAAGTAAAGGAAGGAGCCGCCGTTCAGGTGGGTTCATCCTTGTTCTACAGCAAAGAAACTCCAGCGATGAAGTTTTTGAGCCCAGCGAGCGGAATGGTTAAGTCAATTGTGAGGGGCGAAAAACGTCGAATTCTCGCCGTTATTATTGAGTCAGACGGCAAAAACTCCGCTCTTGCCTTGGACGAAA
The DNA here is from genome assembly GCA_002336085.1 of Flavobacteriales bacterium UBA1959. Taxonomy (GTDB): domain Bacteria; phylum Bacteroidota; class Bacteroidia; order Flavobacteriales_D; family Sanyastnellaceae; genus UA16. The sequence continues at coordinate 23,555 of DDEH01000057.1, forward strand.
TTGATGTGGCTACGGCCTCATCTGAGTCCATCCGCACTGCGATGTTGAGCCACGGAATGTTTCCTTTTGTTGGGCAGCGGCCTTTTGCTGATGTAGCCAATCCATCGGATACGCCGAGGAGCATACACGTGAGCGGATTCGATTCTGCGCCTTTGGCTCCTGATTTGGAAATCGTATTGCAAGATCGTTTGGAATCATTCCAGGCGGGAATCCAAGCATTGAGCGCTCTAGTTGGCGGCGATTCCATTCACTTGGGTACGTGTCCGGGACAATCGTTCTACGATGGCATCAAGAAGGCCGAGCTTACAACATTTGACGGTCCTCACCCTGCTGGAAACGTGGGTGTACAGATCCACCATACATGGCCAGTGAGCAAAGGCGAGGTAATTTGGACGATGCACGCGGAAGATGTGGCCAACTTGGGCGATACGCTGACAACAGGAACATACACTGCCAAGCGCACGGTTGCAGCAACTGGATCTGAGCATCCTGCACCGAAATACTACCAAACGCACATTGGCTGCGAAATCGCGTCTTTGACAGCCGGCAAAACAAAAGACTCAGTGCGCGTAGTGTCGGGCAATGCTTTGACTGGCAACCATATCGCTGCTGACGGATACTTGGGCGGATTGGATCACCAGATTACGCTTCTTCCGGAAGGAAACGAGCCGAAATTCTTGTTGACATCCGGTTGGTTAAGTTTGGGATTGAACACCTTCTCTCTATCGAAATCATATCCAACGTGGCTCATGCCAAAGTCAAAGGAATTCGTGATGGATACAAATACAGGAGGGGAAGAACGAGCATTTGTAGTTACTGGTCAATACGAGTCCGTGTTTCCATTTGATATCTATCCTGTGCAGCTCATTAAGAGTATTTTGGCGAACGACATTGATGCCATGGAGAAGTTGGGTATTTATGAGATTGCTCCGGAAGATTTTGCCTTGTGCGAATACGCTTGCACGTCGAAAATTGACGTCCAGGACATTGTACGGGAAGGGTTGGATAATTTGAAGAAAGAACTTGGATAAGCAACGATTATGAAAGCACTGCATAAAATGTTGGACTCGGTTCGGCCTCATTTTGAGGAAGGAGGAAAACTGAGTCGTTTCTGGGTCGTATACGACTCATTGGAGACGTTCGCCTTTACACCGGGACACACCAATAAAACAGGTGTTCAGATCCGGGATGGCGTAGATTTAAAGCGAACGATGTTCATGGTGATCTTAGCTTTGGTTCCAGCGCTTCTTTTTGGCACATGGAACCAGGGCCACCAATACATGCTATCCATTGGGGAAGTCAGCCTTTCAGACCCTTTGATGACGGCTGTATGGGATAAACTTTTCATTGGTGCGATCAAGGTGTTGCCATTGGTTATCGTGAGCTACGGTGTCGGCTTGGGTATTGAATTTTTGTTCGCCGGAATGCGAGGCCACAGTATCAACGAAGGCTTTTTGGTGTCAGGAATGTTAATTCCTCTCATCATGCCCATTGATGTGCCGCTTTGGATGCTAGCACTTGCTGTCGCGTTTTCCGTAATTATTGCAAAAGAGGTCTTTGGAGGGACGGGCATGAATATTTTGAATGTGGCTTTGACGGCAAGGGCATTCTTGTTTTTTGCCTATCCAAAACAGCTCTCAGGTGAGATTTGGATCCATGAAGTCGCTGCATCAAAAGCAGGGGGACTTCTAGTTGATGGGTATACAGGAGCCACAGCCCTGGGGCATTTGGCTTCTACGGTAGGCAAGTCACCAACAGAACCGGCTGTGTCAGGCGTGATGGACATGTTTGCTTCTGGAGGGATGTATAGCTTTACCAATTCATTCTTTGGCTTGATTCCGGGTTCAGTAGGTGAAACCTCTGCTTTGGCCATTTTACTTGGTGCGACGATGCTAATTTGGACGGGCATTGGAAGCTGGAAGGTAATGTCATCATTTCTTGCAGGCGGCCTGGCGATGGGGGCAATTTTCAATGTCCTGGAGCTCAACGCATACATGACAATTCCGGCTTTTCACCAGGTGGTAATGGGAGGCTTTATGTTCGGCATGGTATTCATGGCTACGGATCCCGTGAGTGCGTCACAGACTGAACGGGGAAAATGGATTTATGGATTTTTTGGCGGTTTCTTGTCCATCATGATACGGGTCTTTAACCCGGCATACCCAGAGGGGGTCATGATGGCCATCCTTTTTATGAATGTGATGGCTCCTTTAATCGATCATTATGTCATTCAAGCCAATGTGGGCCGTCGCGAGAAGCGAGCCGCCCTTGCAATGGCTCAACGCCTAACAGCTTAACCTGAGAATCCATGGCAATTGATAAAAACAGCACCGGGTATACATTTCTATTTTCCATCATCATGGTGGTGGTCGTAGGAACTTCTTTGGCATACACATCGCTCTCATTAAAAGAGCGACAGAAAGCCAATGCGGCGGATAAGAAAATGATGAATATTCTCGGAGCAATTGGCGTAGATGCCAACCGTGCGAATGCGAGTGCATTGTTTTCAGACTATGTAGTTGAACGCGTAGCCATCGATATGAATGGCCAGGAATTATTAGTGACTTCCTCCGCAGTAGATCCAAAAGACAAAGAAGACCCTTTCGGAATCGACGTCAAAAAAGATTACCGCGCCAGTGTCAAATCTGCGGTGAAGGCTGCGGATGGAGATGAGACTGCATTGCTTGCTGCTCTCTCCAACGGAAATTTGCGTTTTCCTTTGTTTCGATGTGATAAGGACGGTGAGAATCTGTTTGTCATACCCATGGTTGGCTCAGGTCTTTGGGGCCCTATCTGGGGTTATGTTGCTCTTGAAGAGGACAAGACCACTATTTATGGTGCCAAGTTCGACCACAAGACAGAGACGCCAGGGCTTGGTGCAGAAATCAGAGAGGATTTCTTTACTGAGAAATTCAAAGGAAAGAAATTAAATGCAGATGCTCGAGCACTATTTACGATTACCAAAGGAGGTGCTCCAACTGACGAATACAGTGTAGATGGAATCACCGGTGGTACGATTACTTCAAAAGGTGTCGACGAGATGATGAACCGCACGCTGAAGGTGTATTCCCGATATTTTGAATCAGAAACACGAGCGCAACGATGAGTACCGATATAGTAGCAGCGCCAAAAAAGGAATCGCTGTTTTCCAAACAGAATCGTCGGCTCCTCTCGGACCCGCTTGACGACTCCAATCCAATTACCGTGCAGGTCTTGGGTATTTGTTCCGCTTTGGCCATTACGGTCCAGTTACAGCAGGCGGTCATTATGAGCCTGTCTGTCCTTTTCGTAATGATAGGAGGCAATGTCATCGTTTCGCTTTTGCGTAACCTTATTCCTGACCGGATTCGAATCATTGTTCAGCTTGTCGTGGTGGCCTCCTTGGTCATTATTGTGGACCAGGTGCTGAAGGCGTTTCAGCCGGATATTTCTGAGAAACTATCTGTTTTTGTTGGTTTGATTATCACCAACTGCATCATTATGGGGCGTTTGGAAGCGTTTGCATTAGCAAATAAGCCCGGGCCATCGTTTCTCGATGCCATAGGAAATGCTATGGGTTACGCTTGGATTTTGTTGGCTGTTTCCATTGTGCGTGAAGTCTTTGGAAGCGGCTCTATTTCGCTCCCTGGCATGGGGCAAGTTAAATTCTTGCCAACGGAGTGGTTCATGAGTGAAGGAGGCTTTTACGAGAACAATAACCTGATGATTTTGCCTCCAATGGCACTCATTACGGTCGGTGTCATTATTTGGATCCAACGTAGCCGCAATCAATCTTTAATTGAAGAGAATTAATGGAATACCTCAGCATATTTGTGAAGGGCATCTTCATTGAAAACATGATTTTCGCCTATTTCTTGGGCATGTGTTCATACTTGGCGGTCTCCAAGACGGTCAAGACAGCCAATGGACTTGGTCTCGCTGTAATTTTTGTTTTGGGGATCACAGTCCCAATCAACTATTTGCTTGAAAACTATGTTTTGAAGGAAGGTGCACTAGAATGGATCAGTCCAGAATACGCAAACGTGGACCTCAGCTTTTTGAGCTTCATCATGTTCATTGCGGTCATTGCATCTATGGTGCAACTTGTCGAAATGATTGTCGAGAAATTTGCTCCTGCGCTCTACGGTGCTCTTGGAATTTTCTTGCCATTGATTGCTGTGAACTGTTCTATTCTCGGTGGAGCACTTTTCATGCAGGACCGACAATATCCTAGCATAGGTGAAGCTACTGTGTTTGGCTTGGGCTCTGGCGTGGGTTGGTGGCTAGCCATTGTGGCCATCGCAGCCATCCGTGAAAAGATTCGGTATTCACACGTTCCCGCTCCACTGAAGGGGTTGGGCATTACGTTCATCATTACAGGACTCATGGG
>DDEH01000018.1:0-4471 GCA_002336085.1 Flavobacteriales bacterium UBA1959
TTTTGCCTTTGACGATTGTGGGGTGTGCGGAGGCAGCAATGAATCCTGCTCAGGGTGCACCGATATTGGAGCTTGCAATTATGAAAGTGAGGCGAGCATCGACGATGGCAGCTGTTATTTGCCTCCAATCGGGGCCTCTTGCGACTGTGTCTTCGATGCGTCTTTTGACGTTAACCTAAGCGCAGGAGAAACTTCAACCACAACGTTAGAGGGCACTGGTTATGTGACCGGATTAGAGGCCATATTGGTCTTTCAGGATCTGCCACCCGATCAATCTTGGGCCAATGAAATGATGGTTGGATTGACAGCTCCAGACGGCACATGTATACAATTTGGAGGCTACAACTTGTCTTTGGATTGTCCTAGCGCCGGGCTTTGGCCCGCCGACTGGAACACTAGCGCGCAAGGCAATTACGCCGCAACAGCAGTTTTTAACGAACCCATCCAAGGAACAGGCACTTGGACCGTAACCATCTTGAATTCATGGGCCAATTCAAATGGAGCCTCGTACGAAACAACCCTCTCCTTCAGCGGTCTGTGTGAGGGAGAATTCATCCCTCAAGGCTGCACCGATTCAGCAGCGTGCAACTATGATTCAACCGCTGCATCAGATGATGGCAGCTGCGAATTTGACAGCTGCACTTGCGCGGCTGATTTGAATGGGGACAACCAGATAACTGTCGCTGACTTGCTCGTCTTTTTGGGTGACTTTGGGTGTTTGGAGGTTCCTTGCGTAGGAGACACTGATCAAGATGGCCTGACCAACGTTTCGGATCTGCTCGTTTTGCTCGCTGCGTTTGGTGAGCCTTGTCCATAAGTATGCTTTCAACGGGAGGCGCGTCGTTCGGGCACATCGCATTGAAAGAAAAAAGACAGCTTCAAAAATCGAAGAGCCGCGTCCATGCGGATGCAGCTCTCCTTTGATTCAATTATCCAAAAACTAACCCTTACTTCATGGATGAATCTACATCTAAGAACTGCATTTCCCCCTCATTTGTTTTGCTAAACGAAGAGAAAAAAAATCCTACTCTCTTGAAAACAAGTGCGATGCGTAATAATAATTTTCATTTAACACTGCTTCGACCTCATACAAATCGATCTGGAATTGGCCGATTGATGTCAATTTTCGTATTCACACTCCTATTTGCATCATGCGATGTCTGCGAAATTAAAGGCAAGGTCACATTTGACAATACAGAACGGCTCTGGTGCAATTGCGAAGTGACTTGGCAGAACGGAGATGTATATGTCGTCGATGCAGGCGAAATGCGCACCTATGAGTTTTATCGTGGCTCGCATACCTTCGACGTGTATTGCGGCAACGATGCATTTGGGAATGATCTGTGTGGCTTTGAGGAGGAAATCATTACCCGGACGTATGACATCGATTGCGGGGACGATTACGCAATGAATTTGAATTTTTAGCGCCTCAGCATTGCGCCTAAAAAAGTCCATTGCAACTCAGTTTGGCAGAGGTCACAAACGAAAAAACGCTCAGTCCTTTTGAGAACTGAGCGTCTTCGTCTTTTGTTGTCGGGGCGGCAGGATTCGAACCTGCGATCTCCTGTTCCCAAAACAGGCGCCGTAACCGGACTAGGCTACGCCCCGAGCTATAAAGCGAGGGCAAAGGTACTCCAAATTATTCTGTGTGCAATGCCGGTTTCGGAATAATCTATTCCAACGACATATACCGCACATTGCCCGTCACAGTGTCGAAGGGCAAACGTAGTTCGTCTTAGGAATTTGTGTTGAGGAAATTGCTGTGTATCCACCCTGTACATTGACCATATTGTGAATGCCACGCGCCTTGAGCATAGATGATGCAATTATGGATCTATAGCCCCCAGCGCAATGCAGATAAAAAGGTTCATCGGCTGGAAATTGTGCGAGGTGATCGTTCAGTGAACTGAGTGGGGCGAGGTGAGAGCCTTCCACATGCTCAGATTGATACTCACCAAGCTTTCGTACATCAAAGATGCGATCACGATGGGTTGCGTATACCGACTCGAAGTGCTCTGCAGAAATGGAAACGACCGATGCCGTTGACTTGCCTGCAGCCGACCATGCCTCCATTCCGCCCTGCAAGAAACCGATTGTCTGGTCAAACCCAACACGAGCCAATCGCGTCACGGCTTCCTCCTCTCTTCCTTCAGGTGCTATCAATAAAACCTTCTTTTTCACGTCGACAATCAACTCTCCCACCCAAGGAGCGAAGTTGCCGTCCAAGCCAATAAAAATGCTGTTGGGCACATGGCTATTGGCGAAATCTTCCGATGCGCGAACATCTAGAATGAGCGCTGCAGTTTCATTGGCTGCTGCCTCAAAATCAGTGGGAGACAGAGGCCTTTGCCCATTCGTCAAGACGTCCTCTATGTCCGAGTAACCTCCTTCCTTGTTCAGTTTTACATTCAATGGGAAATAGGGCGGCGGCGGCATCAATCCATCAGTGACCTCTCGAATAAATTCGTCTTGGGTCATGTCTGCGCGGAGCGCATAATTCATTCGCTTTTGATTGCCCAACGTATCCACTGTTTCTTTCATCATGTTCTTACCACACGCTGAACCGGCGCCATGCGCCGGATAAACCGTTACATCATCGGGCAAAGGCATAATCTTGGCGCGCAAACTATTGAACAAGGTCCCTGCAAGCTCCTCCTGTGTCAGGGATGCTGATTTTTGAGCCAAATCTGGTCTTCCGACATCGCCTAGGAACAAGGTGTCTCCTGTAAATATCGCATGCTCTTTTCCCTCAGCATCCAGTAGCAAGTATGTTGTAGACTCCATGGTATGACCTGGGGTGTGCAAGACACGAATCGTCACATCACCGAGCTGAAAATCCTCTCCATCTTTTGCAATGTGAGAATCGTAAGATGTCTCCGCATTAGGGCCAAAGACGATCATTGCACCTGTCTTCTCCGCCAAGGTCACATGACCACTCACAAAGTCTGCGTGAAAATGCGTCTCAAAAATGTATTTAATGGTCACATTATTGCGTTCCGATCGCTCCAAATAAGGCGCAACCTCTCTTAGTGGATCGATGACCGCCGCCTCTCCTTTGCTCTGAATGAAATAGGCTCCTTGCGCCAAGCATCCGGTGTATATCTGTTCAATTTTCATAGCAATATTGAGAGCAAATTTAATGAGATTAAACGATGAACTCCATGGTAAAAATGAAACACGCCATGGCGATAATGAAATAGCCGAAGCCGCGTTTGAGTCTGTTCCCCTCTAAACGTTTCCCAAAAGCGAGACCCACGAAAATTCCCAAGACAGCAATTGCGGTGAAGCACAGTAAAAAAGGCCAATCAATCTGCGACGTCAACGCATCGCCCAGCAAAAAACCAAGCAGCGATTTGAAGGCAATAATCAAGAGTGAAGTACCAATGGCTCGTTTTATTTCAAGATTGGCAAACATCACCAGCGCTGGAATGATGAGGAATCCTCCCCCTGCCCCCACAAAACCCGTCAAGACTCCAACCACAAACCCGTCCACGCATATTACGGGATAATTGTAAGACAACTCTCCCGATCCACTCGCTCGTTCTTTTTTCGAAAGCATTGCAGAAGCAGCCCAAATCATGAGCAAAGAAAAGACTCCAAACATCCCCATGCGTCGGGTAAACTCAAACCCCTCTATTGCGAACAGTACATCAGGCAATATTGGAATGATAAAATGCCGCACCACCCAAACTCCAAGCAATGCGGGAAAACCAAATACCAAGGCCGTGCGAACGTCCACGTTTCCATACTTATACTGCCGCATAGCGCCAACCAGAGCAGCGGCTCCTACGACGAACAAAGAATAAGCTGTAGCCAACTTTTCGTCGAGTCCAAACGCATAGGCGAGGACAGGAACGGCCAATATCGATCCACCCCCACCAATCAGACCCAAAGAGACGCCGATGATCAACGCCAACAAGTAGCCTATGATATCCATTAACCTTTCATCTGCATTTTAAAAAGCCCCGCAGTCCCACCTGCAACATTCAACAAGCGCTGATCTGAAATACTATAAGAAACATGACTTCCTCTTTTTCCAAATTTCACTTTGCAAGTGTCTCTCATATTACCCGCGTAATGTGACATTATAAAACTGATTCAATCATGAGAAATTCAAATCCACTGCAGTGTCGGTTTTTATTTTATGGTACGAGCGGCGCATCGACTCCACCCCGACATATGCCGCATGATACAGCTAATGTATCTGAAATAACATCAAAATAAAGAGTTCCTGAAAACACAGATTTTGAATTAGCATCCACTTTTTAAATTCCATTCGCTTCAGAGAAGACTCGAGATGTGCATCTGGTGATGCGGAATCTATATGCGGCAAAAACCCTGAAAATCAATAAAGATTCTCAGGGCTTTGCTCATGTTTCATAAGCACATCTGTGGAGAGACGGGGATTCGAACCCCGGCGACGGTTGCCCGTCGACAGTTTAGCAAACTGCTCCATTACCACTCTGGCACC
>DDEH01000018.1:4775-13882 GCA_002336085.1 Flavobacteriales bacterium UBA1959
CTGCTCCATTACCACTCTGGCACCTCTCCTAAAACGCGCCTTCGATTGCTCGAAAGCGAAGACAAAGTTACGATAAAGCATTGCCAAAACAAGAAAAATCCCTATCTTACACATCCGATGTCAATTGAGAAAACAACCAAACTATCTGTTTTATGAAAAAAGCTCTGATTCTCAGTGTTTTCGCATTTTTTGCGTTCGCTGTAAGTGCACAGTCCGATGCGGGCTCCACTGCAAAAACCACCACCTCTGAAGTTGCACAAACCAAAGACGGAGGCTCTTCGGCGAAAAGCGTAGCACTTGGAGGTAACGCTACCTCAACAGAAAAGAAGTCAACATGTAATAATGATGACAAAGCAAAGAGCGGAGCATCATGTTGCTCTTCGAAGACAGCAGATAAAGGAGGCAAAGAAAATTCTAGCAAATCTTCACCGGCATGTTGTTCTTCAAAGACTTCAACTGCAGATAACAAAAGCGAAAAGTCGTCTTGTTGCTCCGGGAAATCAGCTGAAAGCTGTTCCAAAAAAAAGAAAGACTAAATGCTCGGCTTATTTAAGCCTTGCATCTCCCCATCGCCGCGTTGAGCTACACCAAAGGCTCAATGCTCTCTTGCCAGAGACTTGAATTTAGAAAGCCGCCCATCACTGGGTGGCTTTTTTTTTGAAACAAGTCCTGAATACAACTGAGGCACTTCTCTTCCCACTGAGCTGCAAACGTTAGTCAGGTCTTTAAAACGTAAAACGTTCCTCAGTGAGATCGGCTATGTGCTCGCCTATGGCCAGTGCAGCTGTTGCTGCAGGAGAAGGGGCATTAAGAACATGAATATTACGATCGGTGTAAGAGATGCGGAAATCATCACGCGTGTCACCATCCTGCGACAACAACAAAGCACGAACCCCAGATCGTCCAGGCCGCAAATCATCCATCGTCAAATCAGGAATCATCCGCTGCAAGGTCTTGAGGAAAAGCCGCTTTGAAAACGCTCGGCGGTATTCGTTAATTCCAAAAGCCATATTATTGAAAAACAACTTCCAGGTACCCGCATACCCGAGAGCTTCCATGGTGTCTTTCAAGTCAAAATCTGTCTTGCCGTAACCTTCTCGCTTGAACGTGAAAACCGCATTGGGCCCGCACTCTATTTCACCGTCCGTCATGCGCGTAAAATGCACGCCAAGAAATGGAAAGTCCGGATTGGGAACTGGATATATTAAGTTTTTGACTTTGTGTTTGGCTTGATCCGTCAATTCGTAATAATCGCCACGAAATCCCACCACTCGCTCCTTCAATGGCACCCCGTCTTTACGTGCCAATCGATCGGCTTGGAGGCCTCCACAAACCACAACGTGTTTCGCAGCATAGCCTTTTGGGTTTTTTTGAGTTCGAACCATTGTCTGATCTCCAACTCGCTCGAAAGAAGAGACTTCCTCGTCCAATCGCAGCGCGCTTTCTGGTTGCAAGCCAAGTGCTAAATCCACCATTTTTCGTGTGGCCGATCGGTAATCTATGATGCCCGTGCACGGAACCCAAAGGGCTCCAACGCCTTTGCAATGGGGTTCTATTTCCCTCAACTGATCACCATCGATGCGCTCAAGGCCTTCTATTTCATTCTGCTGTCCTATCCCGTGGATCTTTTCGAGCATAGGCAGTTCTGACGATTCCACTGCGACCACAACCTTACCACATATATCATGCGGGACATTATGCTCTTGGGCAAATCGCACCAGAGCGCGACGGCCTTCCACACAGTTTCTTGCTTTGAGAGACCCCGGAGGGTAGTAAAGCCCCGAATGGATGACACCCGAATTATTTCCCGTTTGATGATTTGCCAATTCCTTCTCCTTTTCAATGAGTAGGATCCTACGATTTGGGTGCCTTTGTTGCAGCTGATAGAGTGTCGCTGCACCCACGATCCCTCCGCCTACAATGACAATGTCATACACTGAGGAATTAGTCTTTTGGTGAATCATTCCGGCAAAAGTACAACGCACACCCTATCTTGGACACATGAGCAATGCACCCAAAACTGCAACCAAAGTCAATAGAGCCGCAAAAACACCGGAACAAGTTAAAAAAGCTTGGACCATGTACGATTGGGCCAATAGCGTTTACTCACTTGTTATCACAACGGCGATTTTCCCCATTTTCTTCAATGCCCTGACCTCAGATCGAAACGAGGCCGGTGAAATCATCAACGATACTGTGATTTTTTGGGGGTATGAATTGATCAATACGCAACTATACAGTTACGTGCTTGGGGCAAGTTTCTTTTTCGTGATCATCGCTTCGCCCCTGCTCAGTGGGATGGCAGATGTCACCGGGCGCAAGTTGCAAATGATGAAAATATTTTGTTACACAGGTGCCATGGGGTGTGTAAGCCTGTATTTCTTTGACCCAGATCATCTTGAGTGGAGCATGGCGGCCTTATTTCTAGCCAATATCGGCTTCTGGGGGAGCCTAGGTTTCTACAATGCTTTCCTGCCGGAAATAGCGCCTCCAGAAGAGCACGACAAACTCAGCGCAAAAGGCTTTGCCATGGGCTATATCGGAAGCGTTTTATTGCTCTTAATCTGCCTCGGACTCATCATTGGCGTCGGCAGCCACTTGACTCCTTGGGCTTTTGTACTGGTAGCTATTTGGTGGATCTCTTGGTCACAACCAACTTTTCGCTCACTTCCCTCCAATCCGTTCAACAAAAAAATTACCCGTGATTTATTTGGCCGCGGCTTTCGTGAGTTGCGACACGTTTCGAGGGAGATGTCAGGTCGAAAAGACCTCATCCGTTTTCTCTGGGCTTTCTTCGTTCTTTCAATGGCGCTGCAGACCATTATGCTCATGGCGTCCTCGTTTGGAATCAAAGAAGTGAATTTGACGGATAGCGAGCTTATTTTAGCCATCATTGCTGTGCAGCTATTGTCCATCCCTGGAGCATTCTTTGTGTCTTGGGTCAGTAGCAAAGCCGGCAACATAAAAACATTGATGGGGTGCATTGTTGTGTGGGTAGGAGTGTGTATTTATACCTACAGATTCGTCAACGATGTCAATGGTTTTTATGTCGCTGCTGGAATCATTGGATTCATGATGGGCGGCACCCAAAGTTTGAATCGATCGAGCTATTCCAAAATGTTGCCTAAAACCCAAGACCACGCCTCGTATTTCAGCTTTTATGAAGTCTTGGAAAAAGGAGGATTAATCATTGGAATGTTCAGCTGGGGATACATCGAAGGGTTTACCGGGTCCATGCGTTCCAGTGTGCTTGCGCTAATTGCTTTTTTTGCAGTGAGCCTTGTATTCCTTCAGCTCATCCCAAAAGCAGAGCCAGCTTAAAGCATCTTGTAGCGACCAAATCAATTGGAGATAGGCAAATAAGCATGCTCCAATAACTCGAATTCAACTCTTCTGTTTTGATGACGGCCCTCTGAGGTGGCATTGTCCACGGTGGGCAGTCGACTACCGTGCCAAGCCAACTTGAGACGATTAGGGTCTACTCCCTTCTCCCGAAGTGCTTGCATCACCACTTCCGCGCGTTTTTCACTCAATTGCAAATTGTAAGAATCAGATCCAATAAAATCAGCATGCCCATTAACTTCTACCACGAGATAGCGGTTTAAACGCATTTCACGAGCAAGAACCTCGAGCGCCTCCATTGCCAATGTGCCGAGTTCAAACTGATCAAAATCGAACAATATCGCATCCCAGCGCGTGTGTTCACGCTGGTAAGCCTGCCAAGGAGGATCAGTCAAAGAAGCTTCAATGGTCTGGTTCAAACAAGAGCAATCCGCTTGGGATTCCACAGAACGCACGCGAACATCATCCACATAAACGTACGCCCAATTGCTGGCATCAGAGGGCGCATCGTTGCGTTCCATAATGCGCATCTCACTGGGTTCTTTAAAGTTCCCCATGGTTATGAACTGCTCTCCGCCTGCAGCTTGGAACGCATCGCTCAAGCGGACCCAACTCCACCGATCACTCAGTAGATGCAAAGCTGGATTCGAAACTTGCGGATCACCGCTTAGCATGCCTTCTCCAACTGCTTTTGGAGCCGTTTCTGAGAACAGTACTCCCATTCCGTCTGTGATCATCTTGCCATTGTCAGCTGCACAAACCCACCACTCCGCACAAATCCACTCTTCCGCTCGCAACGGTCGAATCAGGGATGTTTGAAGGTATTCGCGATAAAACGGCTTTGACTGACTGTAAAGCACAAGACCCGCATAGGCATTTCCATCCAGAGCAGGCTGACTTCCAAAGATATTGTCAGGAACACCCGCCTTTCCTGTTGATGAGCACACATCAAAATGATCGGGTGTTCCGGCATTAGCCTGTTCCCAACTCAAAAGGGTATTCAGTTGCGATGAAGTATAATCCCCAGGGCACCAGCGCCGCTCTTCAAAACTTCCGTTTGAAATCAAATTCTCACCAACAGCGTTATTCTGAGCGAAAATCCCAGAAGTCAACGCAAGGCAGGCGCATAAAGCACTTCCCAGACGGCTTTGGGCCAAGTGCCCCATGATATCGATGTTTATTTAATCAACTCAAAGGTGACGCGGCGATTTTTCGCCCGACTGATATCGGTGTCACGCGTGCTCGCTGGATCGGAATTTTCCATGGTATCCATCAATAAGCGGGAAGCTTCAATACCAAATTCCCCAAATTTCACAACCACCTGATTTGCACGTTTTTCTCCCAATCCTCGGTAACGAGGATTGATCTTTCCTTCATTGAATTCATCCTCATCTGTGTGCCCAATGACGCGCAATTTCCACGTCGGGTTCTCCTTTAAAATATTCGCCAAATTGGCAACTGCTGATGATCCAGCGCCCGTAGGACGACGCTTCAAAAAAGCATAATAGACAGCAGAAATACTCACGATATCATCTGGAGTCATGCTCTCGCTGAGGACGACCGATGAACCATAAACCAGATCTGTACGAACTTCATCTGCGGCCGAACAAGCGCATTGAGACTTGGCCTCAATGGGACTAACCTTTACATTATCCAAATAGTAATAAGCGTGGTTCTTGACCACTCCGGTCATTCCCTGTGGTTTTTTCATCTTCTCGTCCTCCACCTCATTGTCTTTGTGAAATCCTCCAACGATGATGTACTCCTCCTCGCCCGTTCCAATGAAAGTTCCACAAACAGTCTCCCATCCATCTTGAAGGGACATCACTTTATCCGACTTATGCAGCACACTAGCATCTCGATTCAGAATTCCTGTATTGCCTTGTTCGATCTTCCGATCACTCAAGAAAGCCCCTACACCATTAACCCCATAGCGTGACAGATCACTCAGGCTAATGTCAAAAGAGACACAGTACAGTTGGTTCTTTTCTAACTCCGTAGCCAGCTCCACCTCAAAGTACGTACGGGGCAATTTTGGGTCCTTACTAAAAGCACGAAACCCTGCGTAGCAAAGTCCGTCCGCAGCGTCTTGTTTGCCATAAACATTGTTTGGGATGTTGACCTTTTCCGACTTCATTCCTTCGGCATATAAATCCAAGGCGGCTTCTGTTGCAGAAAACCAGTTTTCAGTGAACTCTTCCAATTGGCCTTGGCTCTTCAATTTGCGCAAGTCCGAATTCTCAAAACTACCGTTGGGCACTAAATTATCTTCTTGAGCAGTTGCGGTGAATACAACTGCAAAAGCCGCAGATAAAATCAAGCATTTGGAAATGAATGTCTTCATGACGGTTCAGGGATTTTCAATTCTTTTGTGGTTTCTCCAAATGAGTCAAACGCGGGTGCGACATGGCTCTTCGGAACAGGCAAGTTACTGCCATGGGCCTTGGCGCCAAAATTTCAGACCCGAAACCAACGATTTTTATTCAATAGCGCAAATTCAGACGCCGATAGAAACGGATTCAATGCAGGATTTTAAACATAGTCTCCTTGAGCAACATGGGATCCGACACCGTCGCATTGCCCTGTCCTTTTGCCTTCCGATCAGCCTCACGCAAATAACCAAAGACCCTGCCAACCTTGTCGATCGAATAATTTCGAGCGGCTTCGCCATATTGTTTTACAGCAAAAGGAGCGCACCGCAGCGCTTTCGCTGCTGCCGCTCCAGAGTGATCTTTTAAGCCATGGTAAGCATACACTTTGCTGAAAAAGCTTCCCAATACCGGCATCACCATAGCTACAGGGTGGTCTTTGGGGTTGGACGCGAAATAATCCACAATCCGATTGGCACGGGTAAGATCCTTTGATCCAATGGCGCGTTGCAATTCGAAAACATTGAACTCCTTGCTAATACCAATGTGCTGTTCTATGTGATTGGGCTCAATCTCTGAGCCTTTTGGCAATACGATTCGGAGTTTCTCCAGCTCGTTCATCACCTTGCGCAAGTCATTGCCCAAGTACTCCGCGAGGATTTGGGCCGCTTGACCTGAAATGCGCATCTCTTTGTCTTGCACTTGTTTTGAGATCCACTCCGCCAATTTGTAATCCCTTACTTTTTCACTTAAAAATAAGATTCCCGCTTTGCTAATTGCCTTCACCGCTTTCAATCGGCCATCGGCTTTTTTATTCTTGAAACAAAAGACGAGAACCGTACTTGATACTGGGGATTTCGCGTAAGCTTCCAGTTTAGCCATATCATTTGCACGCTTCCAAGCGGGCCAATCCTGGGCCTCTCGCATCACGACCAATTGTCGGTCCGCCATCATCGGAAACCGGCGGGCGGCCTCAAGCAATTCATCTACCGTAGTATCACGGCCATAAACAATGGTTTGATTGAAATCGCGCATGGACTCCTCCACCACAACTTCTTCGAGTACCTTGGATATCTCATCGATAAAAAACGGCTCCTCCCCATGCAAAAGATACACGGAACGAAATATTCCGGATTGAACGTCGCGGATGATTTGACGATGCGGCATGGTACGAAGATAATGGAACAGAATCGCGGTGAAAAACGCGCCAACGGGTATTTTTGACTCATGCCGAACGAAACCGAAATTGCTTGGGTGCGACTCGGGGAACAAAACCTCCCTAGACTCAACCTCCCACCATATGCATTGGAGTGGCGCACAGCAGGAGTTCGCAATGAAGTCAAGTGCTTAAGTCGGTTAAAATTTGTGGTGCTCGAGCCCGAAGAATGGGTTCGTCAGCATTGGCTTCACCATCTTTCGAATGAATTGAATTACCCCGCTGGATTGACCTCAGTGGAATATCCGTTGGAACTGAATGGAATGCTTCGACGAGCTGATATTATTTGCCATGATCGGCTCGGCAATCCTCTCCTAATGGTGGAGTGCAAACGGCACAATGTTCCGCTGAGCAAGGCAGTATTGGACCAAGTCCTTCGTTATCACTTGGTATTGAAAACCCCCATTATTGTCATTTCCAACGGGCTTCAGCATCAAGGATTTTCATTCAAATCTGACACATTTGAAGCCTTGGAATCGCTCCCAAGCTATGCCCCAAATGGAGCCAAGTGAAGGATTACAAGCGATTCCATTCGCAAGACAAAGGGCATTGGCCTATTTTCGCACCCACCAATCGTTTGAAAACCATCTGAATGATCATTCAAGAAATCATCGCCATTGCCGGAAAGCCAGGCCTTTTCCGCACCGTTGTAACCAACCGAAGCAACTTAGTCGTTGAGTCCATGCTTGACAAAAAACGCTTAAGCATACCCGGAACGAGTCGGATCAGCAGCCTCGCTGACATCACCATGTTTACTACTGGTGAAGATTTGTTGCTTATGGAGGTGCTCAATCGCATGAATGAACACTTGGGAAAAGACGAAATGCCAAGCATTAAGGGAGATGCATCAGCAACCAAAGCATTTGTGGATAAAGTAATTCCAGAATTGGATCATGAGCGAGTGTACAATTCAGATCTCAAAAAGTTGGTTCAATGGTTTGACATTTTAAAGGCAAACAATTGCTTTCCACTTGAGAGTCAAAAAGAGGAGGAAACGGGAGGAGAAGAAACGGAAGGAGACAATAAGGAAACTGAGAAAACCAAGGCTAAAAAAGCGCCAGGAAAGAAAGCGCCAGGAAAGAAAGCGCCAGGGAAGAAAGCGCCAGGAAAGAAAGGGCCAGCAACCAAATCAGCTGCAATTACAAAATCGGCTGCAAAAAAATCAGCTGTGAAAAAGTCGCCAGCTAGCACGGCGAAGAAATAACCTCCTAATCCTTTAGCAATGAAGCATATTGCCGTTATCGGAGCAGGAACCATGGGCAATGGTATCGCTCATGTATTCGCTCAATCTGGATTTGAAGTGACGTTGATTGACGTTCAAGAAGAGGCTTTGAAAAGGGCCTTGGCGACCATCGGCAAAAACCTGGACCGTCTGATTAAGAAAGAAAAGATTTCTGCAGACGACAAATCCGAGACATTGGCCCGAATTTCAACTTCGACGGATATTTCCACAGGCGTTGCACACGCCGAGTTGGCTGTTGAAGCCGCTACTGAGCGAACCGACCTCAAGCTTCGAATTTTTGAAGAAATGGATGCGGCGGCTCCTGCTCACTGCATATTAGCCTCTAATACCTCATCCATATCTATCACCAAAATTGCAGCCGCAACCAAACGACCTGATCAGGTTATTGGCATGCACTTCATGAACCCGGTTCCCATCATGAAACTGGTTGAGATTATTCGCGGTTTTTCCACCAGCGACGAGACATGCGCTGCGGTAATGGAATTGTCAAAACAACTCGGCAAGTCACCCGTGGAGGTGAATGATTATCCGGGATTTGTAGCCAATCGGATTTTGATACCGATGATCAACGAAGCCATCATCACATTGCATGAAGGAGTGGCTGAAGTTGAAGCCATTGACACGGTAATGAAATTGGGCATGGCCCACCCCATGGGGCCACTACAGTTGGCTGATTTCATCGGATTGGACGTGTGCTTGAGCATTTTGGAAGTACTCCACAAAGGGCTTGGGAATCCGAAGTACGCTCCGTGCCCTTTGCTAGTTAACATGGTCACTGCCGGACACTTGGGCGCCAAGAGTGGTCAAGGTTTTTACATTCACACACCCGGGAGCAAAGAGCTCGTTGTTTCTCCTTCTTTCGCTTGATTGACCGATATTGAGGACATGAAAGCCTCGAGAAATCGCCTACACGAAATCGTTTTTGAAGCTGATACTC
>DDEH01000018.1:14274-24656 GCA_002336085.1 Flavobacteriales bacterium UBA1959
TTGGCAGTAATCGCAGAGTCGGTTCCGGAATGGCAAGCGGCTTACTTCGCACAATTCTTCGTGGTCGAATGGGCATTTACAGTGCTATTTACCTTGGAATACATCGTGCGATTGCTTGTGGTCAAAAAACCATGGCATTACGCCCGAAGTTTCTTCGGCTTGGTCGATTTGCTCGCCATCCTGCCTTCTTTCATCGGGCTCATTGTACCGGGATCTAGTAGCCTCCGAATTATCCGAATTCTTCGTGTGCTCAGAGTGTTTCGTGTTTTAAAACTTGTGGGCTTCATTGCCGAAGCGAAGCAACTGAGCATGGCCTTGCGTGCAAGTCGCAGCCGCATCATTGTATTCCTCAGCGCTGTGCTTGCATTGGTTACTATTTTGGGCACGTTGATGTACCTCGTCGAAGGCGAACAGACCGGATTCTCAAGCATCCCACTCAGTATTTATTGGGCCATCGTGACCGTAACAACTGTTGGCTATGGAGACATTGTCCCTCAAACAGTACCCGGTCAAATCATTGCCTCAGCCATGATGATTTTAGGGTATGCCATCATCGCCGTTCCTTCAGGGCTGATAGGAGTTGAAATGATCCGAGGAAATAGACAAAAACAAGGCAGAGCCGAAGATATCTCCACCCAAGCTTGTCCGAGTTGTGGGAAGGACGGGCATGAATCAGATGCGATTCACTGCAAATTTTGCGGACATCCATTGTAATTCTGCTTGCTATTTTTCTGTGATGCACTAAATTGCTGCGTGTGATGCGGATACAACGCTCTGTTTTCCGATCACCCAAATCAAACGATCACAACATGAATCAACCCACTCGCTTATTTGATTTCCCAAGGCATCAGCTCCAAAATAACCCACTGGATTTGATGATGTCCATGCCAAACAATGGCAACCGAATCAACTACTCTTCCGCAACTTTTGTTGAAGCTGTTGATCGAGTTGGCCGTGGATTGATTGCGATGGGACTTGAGGTGGGCGAAAAAGTCGCCTTGATTTCCCATAACAACCGCTGCGAATGGAACATCATGGACCATGGAATTATGTCAGCAGGAGGCATCAACGTGCCTATCTACCCCACCATGACTGAGGCAGATTACGAATACATCCTGAAACATAGTGAAAGCAAGTACTGCGCAGTAAGCAACCAAGAGCTCTACGACAAAGTCATGTCCATCAAGGACAAAGTCCCATCCCTTCAAGGTGTATTTGTTTTCGAACGGGAAGCCAATGGAACGCACTGGTCTGAAATAACTGAGGCCGGAGGAGATGCTCAACAAGCGGAATTGGATGCGCGTATGCAGGGGGTGAAGCCCGCCGATTTGGCAACCATTATTTACACCTCTGGAACAACGGGCACGCCAAAAGGCGTCATGCTGAGTCATCAAAACATCGTTCAAAATATTCTCCACAGCATTCCAAGGATTCCCCCGGTTCTGCTCAATAAGGAGTACCGCGTTTTGAGCTTTCTGCCCGTGTGCCACATCTTCGAGCGAATGCTGCACTACCTATACATGCATATCGGTGCCAACATCTATTTTGCAGAAAGCCTCGAAACCATTAAAGAAGATTTGGGTTACGCTCAGCCCACAGTATTTACTGCCGTTCCGCGGTTGCTTGAAAAGTTTTATGACGGAATCGTACAGAAAGGGCGCGCGGCTGGTGGCGTGAAAGCTGCCATTTTCAATTGGGCATTGGGATTAGCACTGGAATGGGAGCCTGATGGACAAAACGGCGCCTTTTACGAATGGAAACTGGGCATTGCCCGCAAGTTGGTTTTCAGCAAAGTGAAGACAGCACTCGGGTTGGACAACATCCGTGCGGTAGCATGTGGATCTGCGGCTCTCGCTCCTCGACTGGCTCGCTTTTTCAACGCGGCCGGAATCCCTGTTTATGAGGGATATGGACTCACAGAAACCAGCCCTGTCGTTACTGTCAACTCCGATGTTGAGCCCGGACTCATGCGGAACGGTTATGTCGGAAAGCTAATCGAAGGCGTCGAACTGAAGTTTGCCAATGACGGCGAAATCATGGTAAAAGGACACAATATCATGATGGGCTATTACAAGGAGCCTGAGAAAACAGCAGCAGTCATGACAGGAGACTGGTTCCACACCGGAGACATCGGAATCATTGATAATGGTTTCCTCAAAATCACTGACCGAAAGAAAGAAATGTTCAAGACGTCAGGCGGCAAGTACGTTGCACCGCAGTTGTTGGAAAATGCCTTAAAAGCGTCCTTGTTTATAGAACAAGTGATGGTGGTAGGAGATGGCCAGAAATTCCCAGGCGCAATCGTCGTCCCGAATGCAGATGCCATTCAAGAGTGGTGCAATAGAAAGAATCACCCTTTCCCGGGGATGGAGGGCATTCGAAATGATCAACGCATTGCAGACCGGATTCAAGAAGATGTGAACTCCTTGATGGAGCCATTCGCTCAATGGGAAAAAGTAAAAGCGATCCGCATCTTGCCTCAAATGTTCAGCATAGAAAATGGCGAATTGACACCGACGTTAAAACTCAAGCGCAAACCCATTGTTGCGCATTATCAATCAGAGCTAGACGCGCTCTACGCATAGGAGTTCGGCACAGCCCAATATTGCATGGAAGAATTCCTCATCAACCTCGATTTTGGACTTTTCAAAATCTTGAATACCCACTGGGCGGGCGGCGACCAGATCATGTGGGCAATCTCTGGGACTTGGTGGTGGATACCTCTCTACCTTCTTTTGCTTTGGGAGCTTTGGAAAGCTTCCAGCAAAGAATGGGACCGGATGCTTGTACGGATGCTTTTGTTGGTTCTATGCATTACAGGAACTGACATGATCTCTGCCCGCGTTATTAAACCTGGGGTACAGCGTTTTCGGCCTTCTCATTCCATTGAATTGAAAAACGATGTAAACCTCATTATTCCACCTGGAAAAAGTGAGCCTTATGTCGGTGGACGTTTTGGATTTGTGAGCTCACACGCCGCCAATTGTGCCGGTGTTGCTGTATTTATTGGATTGCTGCTTGGTGGCGGAACATGGCTTTGGGCTCTTTTGGGCTGGGCTTTGCTGGTCGGCTACAGCCGCATCTACCTTGGTGTGCATTTCCCACTTGATATAGCAGGTGGTATGATCCTCGGCGGATTCATCGGGTATCTGCTCTGGCGGGTTCAGCATAAACTAGTGGGCAATCCAATCCAAACGTGATGAATTTTTTAGCTGTTTTCCTGGGTGGTGGTTTGGGCAGTGTAACGCGATATGCACTGGGTCTGGCCATCAAGAAGATGGGATTCATGGCACCTCTTGCGACGCTGACAAGTAACGTATTTGCTTCTGCGCTTCTGCTTGGCTTGCTGGCTACTTACACCACGCAATCAGGAGATGCACTGAAATCCAATCCGTGGCTTTTGTTGTGGACCGTAGGATTCTGCGGAGCATTTTCAACATTTTCAACATTTGCTGCGGACACAATTTCCCTATTACATTCCCATGGCGCGCTCTGGTCAATGGGAAATATCGCTATCAATGTGATTTCGTGTATTGCAATCGGCTGGTGGATTTGGTCCGCCATGCAGGCAGTAAATTGAAACTGTAGTCCTTCTTAACTTTGCTTTTAGAACTCAATCCCTCTGCTCAATGAATTTGCGTCTTCTCACTTTTCTATTCGCTTTTACGGCTCTTCAAGCTGCTGGTCAAATCGGATTGCCTCCCTCATCGCAGAATTCGAAGGAGGACAAAGGGAAAGCAAACGGATATACCAACGAGCAAATGGAGCGGAAAAACCAAGAAACGCTCGAACGAAAAAACTCAGCTGAAAAAAATGCCACGCGGCCTCCACAACCTCGCATTCCAGCGAAAGCTGCAGAACAAAAATCAGAAAGGAAAGCAACCACGAATTTCGGGGAACATCCCAAGCTTGTCGTGGGCATCACGGTGGACCAGATGCGCATGGATTATCTCTACCGATACTGGGATGACTTTGGCTCGGGGGGATTCAAGCGATTAATTCAACAAGGAATGGTCTGTGGTGACCACCATTTTGACTACGCACCCACCTATACTGGTCCCGGTCATGCTTCGATATATACGGGCACTACGCCCCGTCTTCACGGCATCATTGCAAACGACTGGTATGATAGAAACACAGGCCAATCCGTCTATTGTGCATTTGACGAAACGGTCGAAACCGTGGGGTTAAAGGATGCGAATTTGCGTGATGGAAAAATGTCATCGCATCGCATGAAATCAAGCACGATAGGTGACGAAATGAAACTCGCTACCGGCATGAATGCGAAAGTCATTGCGGTCAGCATGAAAGATCGCGGGGCTACTCTTCCTGGGGGACATCTAGCAGATGGGGCTTATTGGTTCTATGGCAAGGACAAGGGACACTTTATAACGAGCAGCAAATACACAGATGAGCTCCCTGCTTGGGTAAAGAAATTCAACAAATATGACCATGCCGCTCGGCACCTAAAATCAGGATGGCGAACCAAACGCAAAGAAGCCGACTATGCTCAAGAATGGCCAGATAACAATCCCTTTGAAAAACCTTTTGTAGGTGGTAAAAATGCCGCATTTCCATATGATTTGGAAGCGCTGAGCGAAGCAAATGGAGGCTACGACATTCTCAAGAGCACACCTCACGGAAACACCATGGTCATTGATTTCGCAGTGCAAGCTTTGGAAGGCGAAAGTCTTGGGGCGGACGGCATTACAGACCTGCTGGCCATCAGCCTCTCCTCCACAGATTACGTTGGACATCAATTTGGCACCAATTCCTGGGAAACTATGGAGATCTATTTGCACCTCGATCGTCTCCTAAAACAATTGTTCGGCCAATTGGATAAGGCGGTCGGAAATGGGAATTGGGTGTGTTGGCTGACCTCTGATCATGGCGCAGCGATTCCGCCTTCCCTCGCTCAATCAGTGGGCATGCCTGTGGACTATTGGAAACCGGGCAATATGATTGAAGACATCAATGCCGATTTGAACGAGCATTACGGAATGGGCGATTGGGTTTTGAATTATTCCAATGATCAATTCTTTTTCAACCGACCGCTAATGCGAGAGCGCGGAGTAGACTTGGACGAAGCCCAGCGCCGAATCCAATTGATATGCCAAACGTATGAAGGCGTAACTATGGCAATCACGGGGCACGACCTCACTTCTGGCAATACCGCCGGTGACCCCATAGTAGAAAAGGTCCGAAACGGTTGGTCCGCAAATGCCTCGGGCGATGTGATGATTGTGATTGATCCGGGATGGATCAAATACGGCCTCACTGGAACCACGCACGGCTCACCATTTCCTTATGACACGCATGTGCCATGTATTTTTTACGGCTGGCATATCCCGTCCGGGATTACCTACGAGCGCACCAACATCAAGGATATCGCTCCCACAATCGCCGCTTTAATTCATAGCCCTATGCCCAACGCGTGCACCGGCAAACCCATCCAAGCGGTTTTGAACCGATGAAGGGTGACCATACCACCGGAGGGAAACCTCATATCCAACTCGTCATCCGACGTGCATTAGAAGGCACGCCCAAAATTGAATTAACTGCCAAATTCCCTTGCAATGGAAACTTCAAAGTGCAATTGCCTGTGTGGCGACCCGGACGCTATGAGTTGGGGAATTTTGGGCGCTATATCTATGGAGTACAAGGGCTCAATGTAAGCGGCATATGGGAAAAATTACACAAAGCCGACTTGCACCAGTGGCAAGTTCCTGCAGATGTGAATACCATCCGCTGGACGTTTTTCGCAGATCTTTTTAACGCAGGTTCTACAGGAGCAGCGGAAGACATCCTCTACATCAATCCGGTCAATTGCTTCTTGTACCATCCGAATCACAGCGATTGGGGATACAGCATTGATTTGGTGGATGTGCCCAATGATTGGCCGGTGGCAACGGGGTTGCCGCGCGTGAACGGCATGTTGTATGCCAGGGATGTTCAACAGGCCATGGACAGCCCCATCCTCGCGGCGGCATCATTGACACACACTGAATACGAATCGAACGGTATTCCTTTCCATATCTGGGTGTATGGAAAAGACCAGCCCGATGTCAAATCGTTCAAGCGTGATCACCTTGCATTCACTGAAAGTCAAATCGCTCACTTTGGCACCTTTCCGGCGGAGCACTACCATTTCATGTATGTGCTTCCGGAGCGTGAAGTAAGGCATGGAGTGGAACATGAAGATACCACTGTTATTGCTTTGGGGCCTTCAGCGAAAAGCCAAACTCAAGCGGGCTATGATGAGCTTATAGGCATCGCATCGCATGAGCTATACCACGCATGGAATGTCAAACGTATCCGTCCTGCGGAATGGATGCCCTATGACTTTTCTCGAGCATGCCCCAGCAGAATGGGGTATGTCGCAGAAGGAGTTACCACGTACATGGGAGATCTTTTTCTATTTGAAAGTGGTGTTGTTGATCTCAAGGGTTGGTGCCGATTGATGGAGCGACTTTTGGATCGGCATGTCAACAATCCAGGGCGATTGAATTCTAGTGTGGCTGACTCTGGCTATGACACATGGCTCGACGGATATGAACCGGGCGTCCCCGGGCGAAAAGGTTCAATCTACGTAGAAGGAGCCGTTCTAGCGTTTTTGTGCGATGTTCGAATTATGCAGCTTACCGGAAGTGAAGCCTCATTGCAGACCGCAATGCGAATGCTTTGGGAGCAGTTTGGCGTGGAGCGCATAGGATTGATCGAATCTGATTACTGGTCCGTTTTGAACGAAGTGGCCGGAGCAACAGATGCCATGGAAGATCTTCGATTGAACTATGCTGACGGAACCAAAGAAAGCTGGGACGATCTTGTAGCCGCTATGGATTGGCAGGGTTTAGCTCTGACCAAGACTATCAAAGACGGTCGTTGGCATGTGAGCATTGCTCACTCCTAAACTATTGTTTTTATTCGATGCTACCTTGGAGAGCAAAGGCCACCAAATTTGCACCCATTTGTAATGCCAATTGTCGCACCTCTTCAGGGTCACGGTGCACTTGCCAATCCTCCCAACCGTCACCCAAGTCTGATTCTTGGTCATAAAAAACAACCAAGCGCCCATTTAAGAACATTCCAAAACCGCGAGGCGGGAGGTCATCGTGCTCGTGCACTTTTGGCAATCCTGAATCAAACGCATAAACCGTGTGAAACACAGAGTGGGACCATGGCAGCTCCGTCCATCGTGCCTCTGGCAAGACCTTTTTCATTTCCCGACGCACGTACTCATCCATTCCATAATTATCAGAGACATGGAGAAAACCGCCAGCCTCGAGATATGTGCGAAGGTTTTGAGCTTCGGATCCAGAAAAGACCACGTTGCCGTGTCCAGTCATGTGCAACCACGGGTAGTCAAACAACTCCGGAGCACCAACATCAACCGTGGCAACATCAGTATTCAACTGCATTCCGAGGGATTCATTGCAATATGTCACCAAGTTGGGCACCGCTGTGGGATTGGAGTACCAATCCCCTCCTCCCCTGTATTTCAGAACCGCCAATTGGTATACACCGGCTTGGGAAAAGGCCTTTTGCAGTGGCAATGAGGCCATTGCAAAAGCCACAAAACATCCAAACAGAACTGGCTTTATAAAAACTTGGGACAACTGAAACATATTGCAAAGGTACTTCGTACCCTTAGACGCCCTCATTATTGATGGTTTTTTAAGTTATATTTGCGCCCCCGAAAACAACCTTGCATCATGCAAAATAAGAATGCAATTCTGCTCTTTACCGTCTTGTTGTCATTTGCAACACTCTATACACTCAGTTTCAACTGGGTAGCTAGCAATTACGAAGAAGAAGCCGAACAATATGGAGCTTTCGTAGCAGATTCGCTCGAAAGCAATGGAGAAATCAGTGAAAGCGAATGGAGCACATCTGCTTCTCAAGCCGCCCGTGAATTCTTACGCGATAGCGCCAATGCGGAAATTTATCCCGTGTTTGGTCACACATACAGAGAAGTAATCGAGCAAGAATTAAATCTTGGTCTCGATCTTCAAGGAGGAATGGCCGTAACGCTCGAAGTGAGCATATCGGACCTCTTCATTTCCTTGAGCGACTACTCAAGCAATGAGACATTCCGCCAGGCCATCTCTCAAGCAAAGTCGGCACAGCGCAGCACCCAAGGTGTTACCTACGCTGATTTGTTTGAGCAATCTTGGACGGAAATCAATAGCTCTTTAGAGAACCCTATCGAACTCTGGCGAGTCTTCAACAGGAAGGAAACCGAAAACCTCTTCCCGGCGCAGTCAACTGATGAAGAGATTTTTGTCATTCTCCAGAACGAGAGCAAAACAGCGATCGACAACACGGAGAGCATCATTCGAAAACGAATCGACCAGCTTGGTGTTGCTCAACCCAACGTTCAAAAGGTTGGCGGAGGCCGAATTTTGGTAGAATTGCCTGGCATAGATGACCGAGAACGCGCTAGAAAGCAATTGAAGAGCACGGCCAACCTAGAGTTTTGGGAAACGTATTTCAATGATGAAATCTTTGCCCGGATTTCTGCAGCCAACAATGCATTAGGGCGCTCGATGAGTCCAGAACTTTTTGGAGCAGATGCGCCTGCGGATAGCTTACTCTCTTTGGAGCAACAGCGCTCCATGAACCCCTTATTTGCTTATTTACAATTGGAAACCCAACGCAGATCTGCTGTTGTAGGTTACACGGCCATAGGAGACACTAACCGTGTCAACGATTTGCTGAGACGTCCAGAAGCAAAACGAGCACTCCAATCCGATTTGCAATTGATGTGGGAAGCCAAGTCAACACAAAACTTCGCAGCGCTATACGCCATTAAGGACGAAAGCGGAAAAGGCAAGGCAAAGTTGGGTGGCAACAACATTATTGATGCACGTCTTTCGTTTGATGAAATTGGCGACGTAGTGGTCAGCATGACGATGGACGGTGAAGGTTCTGATATTTGGGGGACTATGACTGAGGCGTGTGCTGCAGACAATCAGCGAGCAGTAGCGGTAATTTTAGACGGATTGGTATTTAGCGCTCCTAGCGTACAATCCGCAATCACCAATGGCCGTTCTCAAATTAGCTTCGGCTCGAACCAAAGCATTGAAGATAAAATGGCAGAGGCCAATGACCTGGCTTCACTACTCAAAGCCGGATCACTTCCAGCACCCGCTAGAATAGTAGATGAAGTCAGTGTGGGACCACAGCTAGGCAAAGAAAACATTCAAGCAGGTTTGAGCTCATTTGTCATCGCTCTCGCTGTTATCCTCTTGTACATGATGTTCTACTACAAAGGTGCAGGTGTTGTGTCCAACCTCGCTTTGATAGCAAACCTCTTCTTTCTTATAGGCGCCCTCGCATCATTGGGAGCCGCCTTGACCCTTCCAGGAATTGCGGGTATTGTTTTGACCATTGGTATGGCGGTTGACGCGAACGTTTTAATTTACGAGCGCATCCGTGAAGAAATGCGCGGTGGCAAAGGATTGATGGTGGCCGTGAAAGACGGATATTCCAAAGCTTACAGTGCAATCATCGACGCGAATCTGACCACCTTACTTACGGCATTTGTGTTGTACGGATTTGGTAGCGGTGCCATTCGTGGCTTTGCAACAACGCTAATCATCGGTATTTTCACATCGCTCTTCTCGGCGATTGTGTTGACACGACTGGTCTTCTTTAGCCGTTTGGAGAACAAGAAGCCGATCAGCTTCTATTCAGACATAACGAAAGATTGGTTCACAAAAATCAATGTGAACTTCATCGGCAACCGCATGAAGTTTTACATCCTGAGTGCTGTCATTGTGATCGGTGGTTTGGCCAGCTTGGCAACCAAAGGACTGCAGTATGGCGTTGAATTCTCTGGCGGCACGTCATTTGATGTATCGTTTGACGAAGCCATCGACGTGCAGCAAATACGGGAATCATTGGCTGTGGCCTTCACCGAAGAAGGAAAGACGGGTAATCCGATTGTGCAAACAAAGGACAGCGATTCCAAGGTGAGAATCATGACAAACTATATGATCGACAACCAAGATGAGAATCAAGACGAGTTGATCCAAGCGGCATTGGCGAAAGGACTTGCCATAACAGGTGTCGATTATACAATCGACCAATACAACAAAGTAGATAGTACCATCTCAGATGATTTCCGAACCGGAGCTCAAAACGCAACGGTGTTCTCACTACTCATCATCTTTCTTTACATCTTCTTCCGTTTCCGAAAATGGCAGTTCGGCATGGGAGCTTTGGTTGCAATGACACACGATGTAATTATTGTATTGAGCTGCTTCTCCATCTTTTCAGGCATCCTGCCGTTTACTATGGAAATCGACCAAGCCTTCATCGCTGCGATTCTAACCGTAATAGGTTATTCCATAAACGATACGGTTGTTGTGTTTGACCGT
>DDEH01000073.1 GCA_002336085.1 Flavobacteriales bacterium UBA1959
TATAGGCTCCCCCCCATGGATGGCTTTAGATGAAGATGATGCTGAGCTGTCTAACATTGAAGCGTTTGAGACTGTGACTGACTTGCCTGATGAGCTGATTGGGGGTATTGAAGAAGGTGCTCTTGACAATATGACCCTCATTTTACCGCAAGTTGATGACAATGGTAACCCAACGAATCTGATCGTACTTACGAACCCAGAGGCCTCCTTAACGGAAACGGCAGCCTCACTTTATTCAGAATCATCTACGGGAAATCCATGGGGCGATGTTTGGGTCAACCCAACCATTATTGACCCTGTTTTTGAAGGTAATGTAAATGGATTAGATGCCTCGGCCTTTGGGCTCGGGCTTGTCAATAACACCTCCGACTTGGATAAGCCGATTTCGGTGCCATTAGAAGAGGCCTTGAGTTCGAAAATTCAAATCTCAGCAGCAATACCGCAGAGCAATATCAGTCCTTGCATAGTAGGAGAAGTCGCTTCCGATGACAGTTATTTCTATGTCTGTGTAGCTCCAAATACATGGAGCAGGACCAATTTTGATGACTCATGGTAATCCGAAATACACTTCGCGCGCTTTCGTTTGTTTTGATTCTATTCGTTGGAACTAGTGCCTCTGCTCAATCCGACGATTTCGGATTAACTGAAGAGGAGACGTCAATTCTCACATCTTTCGGAGATCTATTTGATATGATCGAAGGCCTTGACGTAATAAACGCCACTAAAGATGCTGCTGACGCCCTCTACGATTCAGTTGAGCCTGCGATCACTACCGTTCAAAATGCTATCACCAGCTTGGCTAATGATCTTGGCATACAGCAGGCGGCAACGAATGCTTTTAATTCGTCAGTAAGTGCAATTAACAGCGCAATTTCTGCCGTTAATGATGCAGTTGAATACGTCGAAGATCTTTTCGGTGAATTTGAGGATTACCTCGAGGATCTTGCAGATACTCTTTGTCCCTTCTGCATGATACTTGCCGATAATGGTGAGCCTTTTGCCTTTGAAGTAGCAGAAGATGGGGCGAATGAAGAGCCTGAAACTGCAATTAATGATTTGTCTTCAATGGAAGAATCGTCCGCATTTTCATACGCTAATGGCGATGCCGGCTCAAATCCTTTGCATCCAAGTTATGCCACTTCAAGCTTTAGCGATAATTACTTTTTCCAAAATCCAATCATTGTACATCCAATTTTTGACGGATCTTCGGTCGATTTAGATTTATCGGTATTCGAGCTTGACCAGCTGGATAACACAGCAGATTTGGAAAAGCCTGTTTCCTATTTAGCCCAGCAGGCCTTGACCCAGAAAGCAGAGTGGAGCGGAATTCCAAATGGACAAATCGCCCAAGGCGAAGTAACGGACATGTCGTTCGACGAAAACTATCTTTATATATGTGTCGCTTCGAATCAATGGTCAAGAATCCCATTGGTTAGCACATGGGACTAATCTTTAATCCCAAACACTGATTTTTACTAAACCCCAATCTAAGTCTAGTAGCAGTCCGCCTGCCAACGGCCTTCAAGCTTTATGGAGCTCACGGCAGCAGCATCGATAGAGGACAACGCAGCCTCGACGCCTTCCTCCATCTTATGGCTCCCGCATATGATCAACCGACTGCGAGAATTCGCCCATGTGGCGTCGGCATCAAGATCATTCGTTATGGTATCTTGAACGTATCGCTTCGGACCATTCAGAGGTCTTGAACAAGCCAAATGCCAGCTGCTGAGCGCTCTCCGTTCAATTGCTTCATCGATCATTCCTCGAGCAAAGTTCGCTTGGCCCTCGGTTTGGAGGCCCCAAATAAGAACTGCATTCTGATTGTCAGGGAGTTTCTCAATCATACCAAGAAGTGGTCCTATGCCCGATCCGTTCGCTATCATCAACATAGGTTGGTCTTGCCACATCGGAAGATGAAACTCGGGATTGGGCTTTACGTCCACTTGGATTTTAGATCCAAGGGATATGCTGTGCAGCCATCCCGAACATATGCCATCTTCAACAAGGCGAACACTCACCCCCCAAGTTCCATTATTTAAAACGGCAAGCGAGTACAGCCTTTCTGATTTGCTCCCCGGAGGAATGACTGAGAGCAAGTCCCCCGATGATGGTTTGTATCCATTGACTTCAAATGGTTCAAAAATGAGCCAAGCCAGCGATCCAACGATATGCCGTGCTGTAAGCTTCAGCTCAAGCTCTGAAGAAGGTTCGACTGGTTCATCCGCGACCTGGATTTGTACTTCAGGTAACCTCATCGACTTGCATATCATGTGCACTTTGGTTTGAAATTCCCCCCAGTTCTGTGCATTCACTGTATAGAATGGTATTTCACCTGGCTTGACAAGGTTTTCAATCAGTGCGTTGACCAAGCTTCTACCAAATTCTGCAAATTCAGGGTATTTCCGATCTCCGAAACCGACCACCGCCAACTTCAATTCATTCGAAAAATCAGGCCAATTTTCTACTGTATTTCGCCAATCCCAGAGATGATCTGGAGCACGGCCTCGGCCATATGTCGAGACCATGAAAACCACGTTTCGAATGGATGCCTTTGGATGAAACCCTTCTAAGTCTTGGATCTCTACTTTACGCCCCTGCGCCATCAGACCATCTGCAAACGCATTGGCAAATTTCCATGTTGTACCGCCTTGCGACCCCACGACCAGGCAAACGTCTGAATCTCGAAGTTCCGGGAGAACCCGAGAAACCCGAGCAATTTTATTTCGTCGCCAGATCATAAAACCCGTGACTGACACCGCGCATGTGACCAAGCTACTCACCAGCCACAAAAGAGCCCATACAATGTTTCGTTCTCCAGTGTGAACGTCATCCATCCAACGAAGCGCTTTAGCTCCCAATGCATATTCAGTGCTTTCAATTTTCGCGCCTGTTAATGCGTCCAATTTAACCCCGGAGCCATCCCGAAATTGGACACGAAACCATTCCCCTTCAGCCACCACAAAAGGATATTCTAAAGCCGCCAAATCAGACAAAAGCAAGGATTGAAAAGCGTCAAAAGCTTCGCAATTGCGGGTGACTGTTTCATTCAATGGAAAGACCTCAACCTTTTCCTCTTCAGGATTCAAGAATCCAAAATGATCTGCAGACATCGCCAAGCCTGTACCGGCTAACAAGGACAGCGGAAGAAATACGGCAAGACCAAAATCGACATGATAAACCCCGGTACGGCTGATTTTCGGACCGTAGGTATTCCACCATAGTAGCAACCCGCTAAACAAAAAAGCAAGCAACAAAAAAGCACTAGTGGCTGCCCAAATCCGTCCTATGGTTCCCATAAAGAATGAACGATGCAGGATGGTCATCCACTGCACTAGCCTCCCCCTTTTTGGGTCAGCATCCTTCGCTTCGCTCGTATCGGGATTCCATTCCCAGGTGCCGAAAGAATTGTTCTTGTGCTCTCCAGTGATTAGTAGCTGCCCGCAACGATTGATCTCAATTTTATCGACAAAGACGAAATGCGGCTTGAGTGAAGTGATAAAATCTGAAATATATATATCCTCCATCGAAGATGTCAAAGCGTGAGATTGCACTTGGCAACGTGTCGCATCCCAAGCCATCACTATCCCACTCAATAGCGTTGCCAATAAACCTATTGACAGCCATGCGGCCAAGGTTCGATGAGTGCGCCGAAACCAGATTGGTGGAAGCATCATTCCATTAGCAGCCTGACATATCGAATAAAGCCATCTCCCTCCCTCTTTCCATTTGACATATCAGATACTAGAGGAATGATTACTTCTCGAGGAAAGTATCCCTCATTTTCAACGCCCGATTCAAAACGAATCCCATATCCTCGATCCAGTTCATTCGAACGAACGTCAAAGACAAATGTGGTGCGTTCACCCCCCGCTATGGTCGGGCCGGTAATGCCATCAATGGATGGTCGAGTGCGACCGTGGAACTTCCACCACTCTTCCAATTCATAGTACCACTCATCGTCATCGCCTACGACATGCAATGTTCTCAAATAATCTCCATTCTCATCAACCAACCCGGCAATGATGTATGCGCCCTCTCCGTCATAATTCTTCATTTGAATCATGCACCGCACAGGGATGTCTTCTATTGATGCAACGCTTCCGAAAAAGAGACCGGAAAGCACCAAGGGTGCCACAAGAAATTTCATCATTCCGTTTTCAAAAAATTCAGATCCACGCCAACAAGGGCCTCGTTTTCCTTGGCTAGTTCAAAAGCGGTTTCACCGAACATGGTAGTAATTTGAATATCTGCGCCAACATCAACAAGCCATTGCAAATTCTCGACATCCCGAGCAGTTAGACAAGCTTCATGGAGTGATGTCATTCCGTCCTCATCAATATGGTTTACATCCAATTGCAGCAATGCAGCAAACTTCAACATATCAAGCGACTGAGTCCGCGCTCCAAGATGGAACCACGTCTCATTTGACGGCAATGATTGAAGAGCAGGGATGCCTTTCGAACGCAAGAGTTGAATCTTTTCGCTAAAGCCGTCGTAGTCACTTGGGTCGTATTGCTCTGCCAATGCGTGAAAAAGAGATTCAGACTTGAAAGGCGCGTCACTAGCGCTCCATCCGCAATCCATCAATGCCTTCACTGTTGCGACTTCTGCGCTCGATAACGCAAAATGCATCGCTGAAAAACCATCCGAATCAACCACGTTTAAATCGTGAGCTTCTGCTGCTAAATACGTCACCGTTGCAGCATCTGCCTTGCCTCGAACATATTCCATCAATGGTGTGACTCCTTTCTCATCCTTCTGATTCAAATCCACACCATTTTCTTTCAAAAATTCAAAGAGTTCTTTTCCATTGCTCTCGCCTCTAGTACCAATTGCCGCAAAATGAGCGGCAGATTGTCCCTCTCCATTACGAATTGTGGCTTCCATTCCAGATTGCACCAGTGACTTCAGATAATCAATATTTCCACCCTTGCATGCATACAAGAATCCATTGCTCCCATTTTTGTCTGTGTCATTCATGCTCAAACCAAACTTGGCAAAATAGTCTACCATTTCATCGTCTGAGATAAACGGGGCCAAAAGCAACAAGGCCTGCGCACCATTCGAGTTGAATTCCGTTTTCGGATCAGAACCTTGTTCGATTAAATAGTCGTACAGTTCTGGGTTCGTCTGACCCGTAACCGCCGCAAAGTTGAGCAATGAATATCCGTGTTCATCCACAATCCCGAAATCTGCCCCAAGCTCCTTTAGTTCCTTGATAAATGGTAAATTGTCCTTGTAAGCAGCCCAGAAGACATAACTGCGGCCATCATGCGTAAGCTTGTTTACGCCATTGCCTTCGAAACCCAATAAGAACCTTAAAACTTCCAATGGCGCTTGCTCAATCAGCGCCCAACTCATCGGATCAAAATCAAAAGGTCCAAGCGCCGAAGGGTCGTCTCCTATGTCTACTCTTTTTTGGACATCCATTAGTGTAGGATGATCCTTCCAAAAAGAACGATCCGACAAAGAGGCTGATGATTGGACTTGCGCCATTGCATTGCCCGACATCAGTATCCAAAGGAGCGCAGGGGAAAAAAATAAGATTTTCATCCTTTGAAATTAGAAGCATGATGAGCCAAACTGACTCAAGAACAAGAGCAAGTCCGGTGTACCTATCGTGCCGTCGTGATTAATGTCGCCTTCACAATTGCTGAACTCACACGAGCCATCGTCAACCGTGGCAACTGAGTTGAAATTCAATGCTGTGTAATACGTGCACCCTTCAATTAGACACGAGTCCCATTCGCAATTGCCATCATCTGAATTGGCATTTGATGCGTAGTTGCAGGCATTGGGATAAGTACATCCGAAAATTTCACATGACGAGTTCCAATAAGGATTCATTCC
>DDEH01000086.1:0-36851 GCA_002336085.1 Flavobacteriales bacterium UBA1959
AGCTTTTTTCATGTCGAATTAATTTCAATTTTGGCCAATGAATCGATTGAAGAAGTGGTGGGTTTTATTGGGCGCAGATGGGATAGGTCCAATCAAGCTCAGGGCCAAGATTGAGAGAATGGGCTCTCTTGATCAAACTTGGATGCACGAAAAAATGAAAAACGGTGCTTTCGTTTCCATGCAGCATGCGCGGCTGAAAGAGCTAGAGCTAACAGTATCTCCGTCAGATACGTGGGCGCTTTCTTGGGAGGATGCAGCTTACCCAGATCCCTGGCGCGAATTGCCGGATGCTCCGGTCGTTGTATTCGGTCGTGGTAGCCAACATGCGTGCAACGCTCGGCCTTTTCTCGCGATTGTAGGCACGCGCGATTGCACACAACGGGCGGCGGAATTGAGTTTTGAAGTGGGGCGATTCGCAGCATCGCAGCGTTGGGGCGTAGTCAGTGGCTTGGCCAAGGGTGTGGATGCGATGGCCCATAGGGGAGCGTGCTACGGTGATGGTGTTACGGTCGCTTGCTTGGGGAGTTCATTGCACCGGATTTACCCTCGGGAACATTGCTCACTGGCCGAACAGATTATCAAACGAGGGGGAACATTGTTTTCCGAGCATGCGCATGGAACTGTGGTCCATCCTTGGCATTTTGCTGCCCGAAATCGTTTGATTGTTGGCTTGTCAAAAGCGTTGGTAATGATTCAAAGTCCACAACGTGGAGGGGCTCTAATTTCGGCTCAATTGGCCATAGAATCAGGGGTTGATTGCTGGGTATATCGGCCCGATGAGGCCCGAGAAAAAGGGAAGCGTTGGGCGGGGAATCGCCACTTACTCAAGGAATTTCCTTCCATGGGATGGAGCACAGTGGACGAGCTTTTTTCTCTTTTAGGAAAGCCATTGACGCCGAGTGTTTCTTCCAGTATGGAAGCGGGATTGGAAGCGGAATTTCTTCCGATATGGAGGCACATCGTTCAAAAGGGTGGCGCGCAAATTTCGGACATCGCTTATGCTTGTGGTACCGACGCAACGGGTACACTGCGGAAACTATTTATTCTGGAGTTGAAGGGCATGGTCCAACGCATTCCAGGAGGTTGGTACATTCCCAGAGGATTGGGGTAAGATGTGATCGACGGTCGATTTAGCAGGGCTTTATACCTCGTCATTTATCTCCGGAACATCGGGAGATTCGAGGGCATCTTCATCGGAAGCCTTATTTTTTAGAGGGGCTGCCTCGGACTGCTCAACAGGGCCTGTGCTGCTGTCGGTTGTTATCATTTCAGGCACCAATGTGACACCGCGAACAGTAATGCCATTTTGCACCAAAGCGATGGTCATGACGATGCTTGAAACGAGGATGATGACCAGCAAAATTCCCTGGTCAAACTGGGGTTGAGCAAATTGGCTGTAAGCACCTTGTATCTGGAAAAATAAAAGAATTGTGATGAGTCCGCGTGGGGCGATGTAAAGCAGTGGAAACATGCTTTTTCTTCGAAATATAATCAAGCTCAGGAATCGGACAGCGAAGAGGATGCAGCAGATTATGAGCCCTTCTGTGATCACATGCAAATCAGTTAGTGCCGCGAGGGAAACAGTCATGCCAAACAAGACGAAAAAGAACGTTCTAATGACAAATGCGCTTTCCAAGGTCAGTAAGTGGTAGTCCCGATGCAATTCGTGCATGCGATGGTCATCTAAAAGGGCCGCCGGAGAAGGCAGGATATTCCACTTCTTTTTGGCCAAATTCCATTGCGGAAAAAAGATGCGGTGATTATTGAGCATCAGTCCGAAAATAAGGATGAGAACCAAGGGACTAAGATGCAGCAGTTTTTGGATGGAATAGATCAATAGGAGCACAGCGATACTCAGAAAAAGCTTCACTTGACTTGTGATTTTTTGTAGGACATAGACGAGCAAGTAACTCACTACTACCGCCAGGATGAACGTTACAAGTAAGTTCGTTCCAATATTGATTAAGACTGTATTGGCAGAGGCGGTCTCGGAGTTGCCCAAAAGCAAGTAAAACGCCATGATGCCAAAAATGTCCGAGAATGTGCTCTCGTAAACCATGAACTCCCGGTCTCCATCGTCCAGGCCAGAGACGCTCGGAATGATGATTGCAGAGCTCATAATGGAAAGTGGAATGCCGTACACCCAGCCCTCAAAAATGGGCATATTCATGGCGTAGTGCAAAAATGCTGCGATGGCGGCAGAACTGCCGAGCAGGGCAATCAAACCGACGGTTGCACTCTTTAGGATGAGCGGCATTTTTTCTTTTGAAAGATTCAGTTCCAAGGCAGCTTCCAAAACAATGAAAATCAACCCAATGGTGCCGAGTAGCTCCAAAACAAGGGATTCAAAGGGAATGGATGTTAACCCTATGGCATTCAGCCCTTGACGGATTAAAATGCCCATGCCAATCAGTACCAACACGCTAGGTATGTTGGTCTTCTTGGCCAACAAATTTGCGAAGTAGCTCAGGATGATAACGAGTGATCCACCGATCACCAGCCCATAGGCATTGATGTCAGAAACGTTCATGATTGTGATTGCCCAAGTTAAGGCGCTTCAACCAAATTGGCCGGTAATGACTCGCCATATGTCGTTCCCAAGTGCCAGGGCCATCAATCCCAATAACAGCACAATTCCAATTGTTTGGGCGTATTCCATGAATTTTTCAGAGGCTGGGCGCCCCATAATCATTTCGTAAAGAAGGAACATTACGTGGCCTCCATCCAACGCAGGAATGGGGAGTAGATTCATGAATGCTAAAATCAGCGAGAAAAACGCGGTATTTCTCCAGAAAATTTCCCAGTCCCAGCCCGCATCAAAGATGCTTCCAAATGTCACTAGGCTTCCCACTTGGGATGCGCCAGATTTGCTAAACAGGAACCTCATGGATAGCACGTATTCCTCCAACGTTGTCCATGCCAAGGTGAATCCGTTTGAGAGGGATTGACCAAGAGTGTAGGTGCGATCGACCATTTGGAACTCACTCATCTCATTGGGGTTCGCTTGGAAAAATCCGAGTGCGCCAGCGCTATCCGTTGTGCACGTGAGTTTCGCTGTAGACCCATTCATGCGCAGCACCTCGATTGCAACGGTTTTCGCGGGATTCGATTGGAGGTAATCAGTTACCTCGCCATAAAAACGGGTGGAATTTCCGTCAATTGAGATGAATCGATCACCGGCTTGCAATCCCCCGGTATCAGCACCCGTCCCGGGAGAGACACGATCAACAAGGCATGGCACACGCAGGCCGAAAGGCTGCCGTATAGCGCTGTCGACAAATAGCTGCCCCAGGTCTTGGTCGAATGTCAATTCAATCACGCTTCCGTCCCGCTGCACTTGCACTTCCGATACTTGATCAAAAAACAAGGTTCGTCTTATTTCCTTGAAGCTTTCTGGCTTTTTTCCATCGATGGAAAGCACCTGGTCTCCGTCTTCAAATCCCAGGGGCTTCAGGCGATTATCGACTTCTATACCATAGGGGATTCGGTCGGCGGGAAGCATGCTGTCTCCCCACACATTCAAGACCATGCTGTAAATGGCAAAACCGAGAATCAGGTTGACAATGATGCCACCGAGCATGATGATCAAACGCTGCCAAGCAGGCTTCGACCGAAACTCCCACGGTTGTGGATCTTGCTTCATTTGCTCCTTGTCCATGGACTCATCGATCATGCCGGATATTTTGACATATCCACCCAGGGGCAACCATCCGATTCCCCACTCTGTTTCGCCGATTTGCTTTTTAAATAGGGAGAAACCCGGGTTCATAAATAGGTAAAACTTCTCGACACGCGTTTTGAATGCACGTGCGGCCCAGTAATGTCCGAGTTCGTGTAAAACTACTAGTATGGAGAGGCTGAGAAGAAGTTGAGCGGCTTTGATAAGGGCGACCATGGGACAGATTTGGTGCGCAAATTTAGGGTGCAAATGCACGGAATCGAGCGGAATCAATTGCGAATAAATCGGAATGTCAAGCTCAAAGACCCCTCGGTCGTAATTCGTGCATTATTCTTGCACTACAAATGGCGAAGAAACCCAAATCGCAACCGACGAAACGCAGGCCGAAAGCCAAAGCCAAGGCAAAGCCAAAGTATGGCCGTCAAAAACTGTGGCTTTGGTTGCTCGGACTGTCCCCATTGTTGGGCTTAGCGAGCCTTGTCTTGGTCGCTTCTTTTGGCGACTTGCCAAATACAGAAACCTTAGCCAACCCCAAAACAGAGTTGGCGACCCGTGTTTTTTCTGCAGATGGCAAACTGATTGGTCGTTATTATTCTGAAAACCGATCGGATGCTCGGTTTAATGAGTTGCCAGTCAATCTCGTGAACGCTCTAATTAGTACGGAGGATGTTCGGTTTTACAGCCACAGCGGAATTGATTTTATTAGCCTTGTTCGCGCCATTGCATATTTGGGTTCGCGCGGGGGAGGAAGCACATTGACACAGCAGTTGGCAAAACAACTGTTTACGGAGCAATATGACGGCACTTCGTGGCTCGAAAGGGCGTTGCTTCAAAAGCCCAAGGAATGGATCATCGCCTCCCGGTTGGAGCGGCATTACACCAAAGAAGAAATTATTGCGCTTTATCTGAATCGCTACGATTTCTTGAATCAGGCTGTTGGGATCAAGTCTGCTGCGAATATTTATTTTGATAAAGAGGTGAATGAACTTGAGCGGCACGAGTCGGCCATGTTGGTGGGCATGCTCAAGAATAGTTCACTGTTCAATCCGCTGCGCAGGGAAGAGCTGGTGCAGGCCCGGCGCAACGTTGTCTTTGGCCAACTAGCGAGATACGACGAGATATCGGCCAACGAAAAGGACTCATTGGCGCAGTTGCCACTGGGCTTGCGGTTTCAAAAAGTGAGCCATGATGAAGGTTTGGCACCTTATTTTAGAGAGAACCTCAGGAGTGACTTAAAGAAACTGTTCAATAACAAGAGCCAATCTGGGGATTGGACCATTGCTAAGGCGGATGGCTCGCAATATGATTTGTACCGTGACGGGATCCAGGTCTTTACCACCATTGATAGCCGTCTACAAAAGGCAGCAGAAGTGGCTGTAAGCAGGCATTTGGGGGGTGAACTGCAGGGTTCACTTGACCGTGATTTGCGCTCAAGAAGCAAGTCGATTTGGCCATTTTTCGAGGAGATTGAGCGAGATGTTCGTGACGGCATCATCAATAGTGCGGTGAAGCAAAGCGAACGTTACCGTGTGTACGCTGGAAAATTCTGCCCTGAATGTGAACGTCCCGGATTCTATATTGAAAAGACTGAATCGGAAACGGGCAATGCATGGCATTGCGATGAGGTCAAAGGAGGGTGCAGCCACCGGTGGCACCGACCGGGCAAAAAGGAGATTGCAGTTGCATTCAAAGCACCGACCAAGATGAGGGTCTTCACCCATGGAGGTGATCGGGACACTTTGATGTCGCCTCGTGATTCAATACTGTATTACAAAAGTTTGTTGCATGCGGGTCTGATGTCCGTAGAACCACAAACAGGCCATGTGAAGGCATGGGTAGGAGGGGTGGATTACCGTCATTTCAAATATGACAATGTCTCCCAGTCCAAGCGCCAAGTCGGGTCAATTTTCAAGCCCTTTGTATACGCCACAGCCCTCCGTCATGGCATGAATCGCTGCACGGAGCTCCCCAATCAACGGATCTGCGTGGAAATGCCAGGTGACCAACCAGATTGGTGCCCTGACAACTCTGATTTTGAATACGGTGAGGTCGTAACCCTGGAATACGCCTTGGCCAATTCTATGAATACGATATCAGCAAAGTTGATGAAGGAGTTTGGCCCCGAACGAATCATTCAACTGGCCCATGCTTTGGGCATCGAAAGTGACATACCAGCTGTTCCTTCAATTGCACTGGGTTCGTCTCAACTAACATTGAAGGAAATTACCGTGGCCAATGCAGCGCTGGTCAACGGAGGAGTGTATGTGAAACCGTCCACGATTTTGCGCATCGAAGACAAGTATGGCAATGTCATTTGGTCCCCTGAACCTGTCATGCGCCAGGGATTGGACCGACGCACAGCTGCAACGATTGTGGACATGATGAAAGGCGTTGTAGACGGAGCTTACAACCCCAAAACGGGCGAAAAGAAAGGAACGGGGATTCGATTGCGCATGGATGTTGAACGGAGAGAGTACGACAATATCAAAGTGCCCATGGCCGGAAAAACGGGCACCACTCAAGGCCATTCCGATGGATGGTTTATGGGGATGACGCCCGAATTAGTGACCGGTGTGTGGGTGGGAGCGCAAGACCCTTCTGTTCGATTTAGCACCATTACGTATGGTCAAGGCGCTAATACGGCATTGCCGATTTATGGGTTTTATATGAATGCTGCTTATGCCGATCCGTCGTTGGAACTCAGCCAGGCGGATTTTGAGTTTCCCGAGGGCATTGGGCTGGATTCATTGGACTGCAAACAGTGGTTCGAATTAAACGAAACTACTTTTGGAATTGGCAATGACGATGATGAGTTGTTTCAATAGAAACGCAGGTCGATAAAGGACATTGGGAAAGCTGAAAAGACAATAGACCATGGCAATAACAAAAAGTGTAAATGGACCCGAAGCTGCATGCGACGGTGTGAAGAGCGGAATGACGCTCATGCTTGGAGGGTTTGGCTTGTGTGGGATTCCGGAATGCAGCATAGCGGAACTGGTGAAGCGAGGAGTCGATGACTTGACGTGCATATCCAACAATGCTGGAGTCGATGACTTTGGCCTTGGCCTTTTGCTGCAAAAGCGTCAGATTCGAAAAATGATTTCATCTTATGTAGGAGAGAATGATGAGTTTGAAAGACAAATGTTAAGTGGAGAATTGGAGGTAGACCTTATTCCTCAGGGTTCGCTTGCCGAGCGCTGCCGCGCTGGCGGGGCTGGCATTCCTGCATTTTACACCCCAGCGGGGTTTGGAACGGAAGTGGCCGAAGGGAAAGAGGTCCGAGATTTCAATGGAAAGCCGCATATTTTGGAGTCGGCGCTTACTGCTGATTTTGCCTTTGTAAAGGCCTGGAAAGGTGACGCAGCGGGCAACTTGGTGTTCAAGGCAACGGCTCGAAATTTCAACCCTATGATGGCGATGGCAGGTACGATTACAGTCGCGGAGGTGGAAGAGTTGGTTCCTCTTGGTACCCTCAGCCCCAATGAAATTCACACGCCAGGAATTTTCGTGCAACGCATATTCCAAGGAGCTCATTATGACAAGCGCATTGAGCAGCGAACGGTTCAAACCCGCTAATCAGCAACAATCGAAGCATCATGTTGGACAAAAACGGAATTGCAAAGCGCATCGCTCAGGAAGTTCGAGAGGGTTGGTATGTCAACCTAGGAATTGGGATTCCTACACTTGTGGCGAATTTTATTCCCGAAGGAATGGAAGTGGAGTTTCAATCGGAAAACGGCATTTTGGGCATGGGCCCTTTTCCGATGGAGGGAGATGAAGACGCGGACTTGATCAACGCTGGAAAGCAGACTATAACAGCGAGGCCAGGAGCGGTGTATTTTGATAGCGCAACATCGTTCGCGATGATTCGAGGGCAACATGTACAGCTTACCGTTTTGGGGGCCATGGAAGTGGCGCAAAACGGCGACATCGCCAACTGGAAGATTCCGGGCAAGATGGTGAAAGGCATGGGCGGGGCCATGGATCTTGTTGCCAGTGCCGAAAATATCATTGTGGCCATGATGCATGCCAACCGAGCAGGCGCGTCCAAATTGCTTTCAACCTGCAGCTTGCCACTGACAGGCGTGGGATGCGTAAAACGCGTGGTCACAAACCTCGCGGTTTTGGACATCAAGGACGGAGCGTTTCACCTTGTAGAACGCGCCCCAGGTGTAACCGTAGAGTCCATCGTAGAGGCTACTGCAGGAACATTGATCGTGCCTGACTACGTGCCGGAGATGCGCATCGATTGAGTCATCTGTCGGACGTCTATTTGCAAACGCCTCAGCCTAATTTCGCCACGGCAGCCGCGAGACGTGCCAAGGTGACTTCTTTGCCGAGAAATTGAGCGAAATCAAACATAGAGGGACCCCCTCCGGTTCCGGTGAGCGCGATGCGAAATGGCAACAGCACAGCACCAAATCCGAGCTCTCGAGACTCCAAGAACTGTTTGAATTCCGATTCGATATTCGTCGAATCAAAGGGTTCCGTTCCGGCAAGAACACGGCTCAAATCATTCAGGTATCCGGCTGTTTCTGGCTTCCACTTCTTGCGAATTAAGTTTTCGTCAAAGGCATCTGGCGCGGCGAATAGGTAGGTGTGCCCTCCAATTTCATGAAGGAATTGAACGCGCTCCAGCATCATGTCCAAAATCTGCTCACATTTGGCATGCGACCAGTCGTCCATGGTTTGAGGATTTAATTGTTTCAATGGTTCAATCCATCGCTTTGAATCGCCTGAACGGAGGTACTGTTCATTGAACCATACTGCTTTATCCGGATTGAACCGCGCCCCTGACTTGGTGACGTTTTGCAAGGAGAACGCCGCAATAGCTTCCTCCAAACTGTACAATTCACGTTCGTCACCACTGCTCCAACCGAGGAGTAGGAGCATGTTGAGGAATGCTTCTGGGAGGTATCCGTTTTCTTTATAACCGACAGCGATTTGATCCGTTTTCGGATCGGTCCACGCAAGCGGAAAAATGGGAAAACCACCTTTGTCTCCATCTCGTTTGCTCAATTTTCCGTTGCCTGTGGGCTTCAAAATCAAAGGCAGGTGAGCGAATGCGGGAGAATCCCATCCGAATGCTTCGTACAAAAGAACGTGAAGCGGCGCACTTGGTAGCCACTCTTCACCGCGGATTACATGACTTATTTCCATGTGGTGGTCATCAACGACGTTGGCCAGGTGATAGGTGGGAAGCCCGTCAGCCTTCATCAGAACCTTGTCATCCAAAACGCCAGATGAAACAAGGATTTCGCCGCGGATTTCGTCTGTGACGCACACGTCTCGGGATTC
The DNA here is from genome assembly GCA_002336085.1 of Flavobacteriales bacterium UBA1959. GTDB lineage: Bacteria > Bacteroidota > Bacteroidia > Flavobacteriales_D > Sanyastnellaceae > UA16. The sequence goes on from DDEH01000086.1 coordinate 8,978, forward strand.
CTCAGGCATCTTAAACCGCACCGTATACGGATGTCCATCCGCCTCGAGTTGAGCAATTTCATCCGCACCCAATGAGAGGGAGTTGCGCATATTCATGCGTGTATTCACATCATATTGCCACACCTTGCCTTCAGCCTCAGCCTGGCCCCTCATTGACGAAATTTCTTCGGACGAATCAAAAGCTTTGTACGCGTTTCCTTTGCTCAATAAGTGATTCAACTCATTCATGTACAGCTCACTACGTTCAGACTGTCGGTAAGGTCCATGCGCCCCACCTGCTTCGGTGCCTTCATCGGGCTGAATGCCGCACCAAGCGAGAGATTCACCGATGTAAGCTTCTGCGCCTTTTACAAAACGCGTTTGGTCCGTGTCTTCAACGCGCAGAATAAATGTGCCGTTGTGCTTTTTTGCAAAAAGGTAATTGAAGAGGGCAGTTCGCACACCGCCCATGTGCAATGGACCTGTGGGACTTGGGGCGAAACGAACGCGAACGGATGCTGACATGATGGGACAATTTCAGCGTCAAAGATAGGCTGTCGAGCGATGGAGAAGAAAATTCGACACACACACGAATTCTAACAGCTCATCCTTGAATGGAGCCGTTTCAGATACGACTAATGCTTTGCCTTGAACGCAAGTTTGTTCCAGAAAGAAAAACAAATGAATGCATTACGAAACAAGGTCCAGTTGATTGGACGACTCGGGAAAGATCCCGATTTGATGAGCTTTGATGAAGGCAAAGTAAAGTGCACTTTCCCAGTGGCGACCAACGAGGTCTTCCGAAATGGTGATGGTGAACGTGTGGAACGCACCCAGTGGCATGACGTTGTCACGTGGGGTGCACTCGCGGAGATTGCGGGTCAATACTTGCAGAAGGGCGCTGAGATTGCCATTGAAGGCCGGTTGGCTTACCGGACTTATGAAGATGCTGAAGGGCATACGCGTTACGTGACTGAGGTTGTAGCGGGTGAAATGCTGATGCTCGATCGGCGCACTGAACAGGAAGGGTAGGCGGCAGGTGGTGGGGGCGAGAGTGCAAAACCTCGCCCCCTTATTTTGGGGTTGATTCCCATGAATTGGTTCTTCCGGCACCTTCCGTTGGTGCGTCGGCAAACAAGCATTAACTTTGTGTGACGAAGCGAAATGCAATGAGTAACAACGGACTTTTGAAATCGTCGCTGGCCAAGAAGTACATGATGGCTCTGACCGGTCTGTTTTTGTGCACCTTCCTTATCGGGCATCTTGCGGGTAACCTTCAGCTCTTCATTACTGGAACGGAAGGCCAAGAGGCATTCAACAAGTATGCAGAGTTTATGACGACTTTCCCCCTGGTAAAGTTGTTGAGTTACCTAACATACGCTTGCGTCTTGTTTCACATTGTGGATGGGATATTACTGACTGTGCGCAATCGGAAGTCACGTCCGGTTGGCTATGTCAAGGAAAAAGGGTCTGCGAACTCGAGTTGGGCAAGTCGAAATATGGGCGTTTTGGGGACAATAATTGCCGTTTTCCTAGTGAGTCACATGCAAACCTTTTGGTATAAAATGCATTTTGGGGACATGCCAATGCATGATGGCTTGAAAGACTTGCACACCGTAGTTCTGGCCTTTTTCTCCCCTGAAAATCCTCTTGCTCTGATTGCAGTTGCTGGATATGTTTTGGCGCAAATGGCATTGTCCTTTCATTTGGTTCATGGCTTTCAAAGTGGTTTTCAATCACTCGGCGTTCGCCATCCAAAATATACGCCTGCTATCGAAAAAACAGGCTACTTATTTGGCGTCGGTGTGCCTTTGCTATTTGCGATAATTCCTGTGTTCTTATACGTTACTCAGCTGTGAATGAACATCGAGATGATAGACTCTAAGATTCCCGAAGGACCATTAAAAGACAAGTGGACGTCACACAAGAGCAAGATTAATTTAGTCAATCCAGCGAATAAGAGGTTGATTGATGTCATTATGGTTGGAACCGGATTGGCGGGCAGTTCAGCTGCCGCATCATTGGCTGAAATGGGCTACAACGTCAAAGCATTTTGTTTCCAAGATTCTCCGCGAAGAGCGCACTCAATTGCTGCTCAAGGAGGCATCAATGCTGCGAAAAACTACCAGAACGACGGCGATTCAGTTTACCGTCTGTTTTATGATACCATCAAAGGAGGCGACTACCGAAGTCGGGAAGCAAACGTTCACCGACTAGCCGAAGTTTCTACGAGTATTATTGATCAATGTGTTGCACAAGGGGTTCCTTTTGCAAGGGAGTATGGGGGTTTATTGGACAATAGAAGCTTCGGAGGAGTTCAAGTATCCCGAACTTTTTACGCCAAAGGCCAGACAGGCCAGCAATTATTGTTGGGGGCATATTCCGCTCTTAGTAGACAAATTTCGAAAGGCAAAGTGGAGATGTGTACCCGTCATGAGATGATGGACGTGGTAATGGTGGACGGTAAATGCCGAGGAATTATCGCTCGAAACCTTGTTACGGGTGAATTAGAACGACATGCGGCGCACGCTGTGGTATTGGCCTCAGGCGGCTACGGAAACGTTTTCTTTTTGAGCACGAATGCAATGGGCTCGAACGTTTCTGCTTCTTGGAAGGCGCACAAGAAAGGGGCGTTTATGGCGAACCCATCTTTTACTCAAATACATCCAACGTGCATTCCTGTCTCGGGAGAGCATCAGTCGAAATTGACATTGATGTCGGAATCGTTGCGAAACGATGGGCGCATATGGGTGCCAGCCAAAAAGGACGATGCGGAAGGGATACGAAACGGATCGATAAAAGCTAGTGAGATTGCAGAGGACGACAGAGATTATTATCTCGAGCGACGTTATCCTGCATTTGGCAATCTGGTTCCTCGGGATGTTGCTTCGCGGGCTGCAAAGGAGCGATGTGATGCTGGCTTTGGAGTTAATGAAACGGGTGAAGCGGTTTTCTTGGACTATGCAAGTGCTTTCGAAAGATATGGCAAGACAGAGGCTAGTATCAGGGGTTTAAAGAGTCCTTCAGCGGCGGAGATTATAGTCTTGGGGAAACAAGTTGTGAAGGCGAAATATGGCAATCTGTTTGATATGTACAAGCAAATAGCTGCAGATGACCCGTATGAAACCCCGATGAAAATTTACCCGGCAGTGCATTACACCATGGGAGGTTTGTGGGTGGATTACAACCTAATGACTTCGGTGCCCGGGCTATATGCGACAGGCGAAGCTAATTTTTCTGATCACGGGGCGAATCGCCTTGGCGCGTCAGCGTTAATGCAGGGGCTTGCCGATGGATACTTTGTGTTACCATATACCATAGGGGATTATCTCTCCAATGATATTCGGACTGGCGAGATTTCACCGGATTCACCCGAGTTTGAGTTAGCGGAGAAAGAAGTGAAGGAGCGCATCGATGCATTGATGAATAATAACGGCACACGAACAGTGGATGACTTCCATCGTCGCTTGGGCCGAATAATGTGGAACAAATGTGGCATGTCGCGGAATGCCGAAGACCTAAAAAGTGCAATTGAGGAAATTCGGGTGCTGCGTCAAGAATTTTGGGCGGACGTGCGCGTTCCGGGGGCTATTGACGAATTCAATCCAGAGCTTGACAAAGCAATGCGTGTATCGGACTTCTTAGAGCTTGGAGAGCTTATGTGCATAGATGCCCTTGACCGCGAAGAATCGTGCGGTGGTCATTTTCGAGAAGAACATCAGACGCCAGAAGGTGAGGCATTGCGCCATGATGAAGAATTTGCTTTTGTCTCTGCTTGGGAGTTTACAGGAGACCCCAAAGAATCAAGGCTTCACAGGGAGGATTTGGCTTTTGAAAACATCGAAGTGAAGCAGCGAAGCTATAAATAATGGAGACATGGATTTGACACTGAATATTTGGAGACAAAAGGGGCCTGATGATAAAGGTCACATAGAGAAGTATCCCGTTTCGGGAGTATCTCCAGATATGTCATTCCTGGAAATGATGGACATGCTGAATGACCGAATCATTCGCGAAGGTGGGGATCCAGTCGCGTTTGATCATGATTGTCGTGAGGGGATTTGTGGAATGTGCTCTATGTTTATCAATGGCCAAGCACATGGTCCAAATCGAGGAGTTACAACATGCCAATTGCATATGCGCTCTTTCAAGGACGGCGATGATATTACCATTGAACCATGGCGTGCAGCTGCATTTCCTGTTGTGAAAGACTTGACAGTAAATCGAAGTGCTTTTGATCGGATTATTCAATCGGGAGGATATGTTTCTGTGAATACATCTGGCGAGACATTGGATGCCAATGCGATTCCAGTTCCTAAGCCTCAAGCTGATGAAGCTTTTAGTGCTGCAACTTGCATCGGATGCGGGGCGTGTGTTGCTTCTTGCAAGAATGCTTCTGCGATGCTTTTCGTATCGGCAAAGGTTTCGCAATTCGCACTATTGCCTCAAGGCCAGCCGGAACGCGCTTTGCGCGTTAAACGTATGGTTGAGCAAATGGACGAGGAGGGGTTTGGCAACTGTACAAACACAGGAGCCTGTTCGGTAGAATGTCCAAAAGGAATCGATTTGACGAATATTGCACGGATGAATCGAGATTTTTTGAAGTCTTCTGTAGATAGCTAATCTTAATTGGTTTCTTTTGGCTAAGGATGCATCTATGACTGAGAATTTATTAAGTATATTGAGTAATGAAAAATCTTCTAACCATTTGTTTTCTACTGTCTGCAATTGCATCTTTTGCTCAGAAAAAAACTGAAATCACCTTCAAGGTAGATGGCGTTTGTGGGATGTGTGAAGACCGGATTGAGCAAGCATTGGATGTGCCTGGCGTCATCATTTCTGATTGGGATGTTGAGTCAAAAATGCTGAAAGTCGCGTACAAAACGAAAAAGATTTCGGAACAACAAATTCATCAGCGAGTGGCTGATGCTGGTCATGATACGGATCGAGTCAAAGCGACCGATGAGGTGTATGCAATGATTCATAGCTGCTGCAAATACAGGGATGGCGCGAGCTGTTCTGGAGAAGAAAAGCATAGTCATGATGATCGCAAATAAACGGTTGTCTTCCTCAATCAACTAAACCATGCGATATACACTGTTGCTGTGTTTTGCGCTGATAGCAGCCTCAGTTTTTGCCCAAAATGGAGGGATCTTGAGGGGGAAGGTGTTGATTGAGGATGGCGCTTACGACGTCAACGCAAGGCTTCATGAGGCTGATAAGCAGGAGTACGTTGGTCTGCCTGGGGCTTATGTCCGGTGGTCACACGATTCCTCGTCCATTACCGTCACCGATGGCTTTGGCTTTTTCAAATTAAAAAGCGGTAGCATTGGCGATACCTTGATGGTGAGTATGTTGGGGTATAATTCTGTTGCTTGGGTTTACGATGGCTCTCTCTACGTAGATATTCCTCTGATGGCAGGCATTGATTTAGGAGCAGCTGAGGTTGTGGAGCGAAAAGCGGCGACGCAATTCACCCTGTTGTCCCCATTTGATGTGCAATCATTGAATCAAAAAGAGTTAGCAAAAGCGGCTTGCTGCAATCTGTCTGCAGCCTTTGAAACGAATGCTTCTGTTGATGCCTCTTTCACAGATGCAGTAACCGGAACCCGTCAAATTCGAATGCTCGGATTGGATGGTAAATACAGTCAGCTTCAAGTGGACAATTTGCCCGGCCCCCGCGGATTGGGTGTGGTGCGAGGCTTACTCTTCATTCCGGGGGAGTGGATTCATGAAATTCACATTAGCAAAGGGTCAGGTACAGTCACACAGGGATATGAAAGCATTACGGGCCAAATTAATGTGGCGCTAAAAAACTCAGAAACGGCTGAACCGTATCATGCAGCGTTGTATGCCAATGCGATGGGTCAAAAAGAATTCGACTACATCAGTAGGCATGACGTAAGCCGCCGCTGGAGCACCGCACTTCTTATTCATGGCGGGCACAATCAACAAGTAAACGATCGAAATTCCGATGGCTTTTTAGACGCGCCGATGCAACGTCATTTTTTGGGGCGTAACGAATGGAAATTCAAGGGAGATCGCGGAATTCGCGGGGAATATGCATTGACATATGTGAACTCTGAAACGGTTGCAGGAATGAAGAGAGCATTTGAAAATTCACAAGATTGGAGCGAATGGATTGGTCAAATGGACAGCATAAATAGTCCTTGGGCGGCAATTACGGCCACTCAGAGGATCGAATTATCGGCGAAGACAGGATTTGTTTTTCCTGATGCAGAATGGCGGACCATTGGCACGCAATGGAGTTATTACAACCATCAGCACGAACAGCGTTTCGGCAAGAATTATTATTTGGGAAAAGAACAGTTTTTCAGAGGCAACGTGTTGTATTCGGATATTCTGGGAAATACGAATCGTAAGTTTACAATTGGAGCAACTTATGTCTACAATGCTTTTGACGAGTCGCTTTCAGTTAACGATACGTTGCGGATGACCCCAAGCCGCGAAGAGCACGTGCCGGGAGTGTTTTTGGAATATACTTGGAATCCAAACGAGCGCTGGAGTATTATTGGGGGAATCCGGTACGATCAGCACAATCTGTTTGATCGATTTGTAAGTCCGCGCCTTCATGCGCGCTGGAGTGCAACGGAAAACGTATCTGTAAAAGTTGCTGCGGGAAAGGGCTATCGAACCTCGAATCAATTCATGGAACAGCTGGGAGCTTGGGCGAGTCAGCGTCAATGGAACTTGAATTACTACGGGAAATCCGTTCCTGAAGAGGCGACGAATTTTGGGTTGAATGTCACCAGCAAGTTTCGTCTGAACTACAGAGAGGCAACTCTTACCTTGGATGGCTATAGCACACAATTTCAGAACAAATTGGTTGTGGACTTTGATCGCTCGACAGGATCCATCGATTTGTCCGCACTAGACGGTCAGTCATTCGCCAATTCTGCCCAAGCCGAATTCAATTGGGATGTGCATCGTCGATGGGACATGCGGATGGCCTACCGCTGGGTCAATGCTCATACGGATCGTACGTCGGGCAATCCAACGTTGGATCCTTTCGTATCGCGTCACAGAGCCTTTTGCCAATTGAGCTATGCTTCACAGCTCAATGATCGCGATGGCCAGTGGCGTGCAGATGTAACGGGTCAATGGATTGGTGCGCAGCGATTGCCAATCACTACTGAAAACCCAGCGGATTTTCAAAGGCCTGACATGGCTCCGAATTTTTTCCAGTTGAACGCTCAATTGACGCGACAGTTTACGCCCCAGTTATCTATTTATGGCGGGGTAGAGAACGCGCTTAACTACAAACAAGACCGTCCCATTGTCGCAGCTGACTATGACTTGCAGCCGGTGTCCGAATCAGATTTCAATCAATATTTTGATGCGAGCTTGGTATACGGACCAATTTTTGGCCGGATGCTTTATGCCGGAATTAGGTGGGGCATATTGTCCCCGAAAGAGCACAGTTAGCGGATTGTTTTGGGTTAGCCCGCCCGCATGGATCGTTTGAGCATGCCACCACTGCTGCGTGCGCCGACGGTAGAACGTTGCCTTGTGACAGCACTTGAATTATTGGGACGTCCTTCTTTCACAGGCATCCCATTTTCAGAATAGCGCGGGTCCGGAATGTAGTCCAGCTTTTCCATGAACAGCGCTTCTACGTGGAGGCAATCGAATTCTTCCTTCACGGGTCCTCGAATGCGGTAAATTCCCTTTCCTCGGTAGCCGTATTTTTTCAATGAAGGAGGGAAATGAACGGTGTCGATCCATTGTCCTTCTGTATCGACAAAACAACCAAAAGCCATCCGTTCTCGGCGAGCAGTGTGTGTTTCCTTTACGGTGACCAGGTACCCGACTACATCAACTATTTTTCCAATGCAATCAGCCAAAGCTTCGCTGCGTACTGCAGCATTGGCTTTCTGAGTGGCTTCCTGTGTGAGCAATCTAAAGGGAGAGATCAAGGGAAAACCGAATAGTTCGATTTGATCGAAGGCGTCTTCCAGTTCGTTGTGTTCAAATATTGGCAAAGTGAACCGTGAAACATCGGGGGTAAAGAGTGTTGATTCAGCGTGATCTTTTCGGGTATTTCCCAGCAAGAAGTGAGCCTCCCATTGGAGTTGTTTGGCGTCTTTTCCTGTGAATCGAAATCCCCCGCATCGGATCAATATCAAGCATTGTTCCAATCCAATTCCGTTGCGTTCGATGCACACTTCGAGTGATGTGTATGGCCCATTTTCGTTCCGTTCTTTTATGATTTTTGCGACGGTTTGTGCTTGGGCGCCCCGCACCAAATTAAACCCGAGGTAGATGCGTTTTTTTGCTGCATCTACACAGGCTTCCCATCCACCCCGATTCAAGCATGGAGCGTCAATATTTCCCCCCACCATCCGTGCTTCATGTACATAAAATTCTGTGCTGTAAAAACCGCCAAAATTATTGATGCATGCGGCCATATACTGCAAGGGCCAATGGGCTTTTAGAAACAGGCTTTGGTAGCTTTCCACGGCATAGGATGCGGAGTGTCCTTTGGCGAATGCATACCCTGCAAAGCTCTCAACTTGTCTCCAGACCTCTTCCACCAAAGTTCGTTTTCTGCCTTGTTGCAATGCTTTGGAAATGAAGTTGTCTCGGGCGAGGTCAAACGCTTTACGGGAACGGAACTTTCCACTCATGCCCCGCCTCAGAACATCCGCTTCTCCAAGGTCCAATCCGGCGAAATGGTGCGCCACCTTGATGACGTCTTCTTGATAGACCATGACGCCATATGTCTCGGGCATCAGTTCCATCAAAACGGGATGTGCTTCGCTGCGTTTTTCGGGAGAACGGTGGCGTTCAATGTATGCTTTCATCATGCCGCTGCGGGCAACTCCCGGTCGAATGACGGAGCTGGCAGCAACGAGTCCGAGGTAGTTGTCCACTTGGAGCTTGCGCATGAGCATACGCATGGCTGGCGATTCCACGTAAAAGCACCCTACAGCCAAGGCTTGCCGGAGCATGGATTGGATTTTGGTGTCGCGCTTGAAACTGCCCATGTCATGGATGTCTATTTTGGCGGCGACTTCGGGCTGGTCTTGCGCAATTAGGTTAATGGTATCTCGAATTTTGCCCAATCCACGCTGGCTCAATATGTCGAATTTGTACAGGCCAATGTCTTCAGCAACGACCATATCGTATTGCGTTGTGGGAAATCCTTTGGGGGGCATGAAGGTTCCGCCGAAATGGTGCAAAGGGCGATCGGCAATTAGAATGCCACAGGCGTGAATGGTGAGTGCATTGGGGAAGTTTTGGAGGAAGCCAGCGTAGCGAACCACGAACCGCTCCATTTCATCGGTTCTTCCAGGATTTGTCTTGCCATCGGCAAGGCGGTCAATGTCGTGCTTTGGAAGCCCAAAGACCTTTCCGAGTTCTCGAACCACTGCTCTGTATTGGAAGGTACTGTAAGCACCCACCAATGCTACGTGCGGGAACCGTTTGAATATGTAGGCGGTCACATCATCCCGGTCGGTCCATGAGAAATCAATATCAAAATCAGGGGGATTGGCGCGGTAAAGGTTGATGAACCGCTCGAAGTACAAATCCAATTCGATGGGGTCAACATCGGTGATCCGAAGGAGGTAGGCGACTAGGCTATTGGCTCCGCTTCCGCGTCCAATATAAAAGTAGCCTTGACTTCGGGCATAGCTGGTGATATCCCAGTTGATTAGAAAATAAGACAGGAAACCTTGCTGCTGAATGACGCCCAACTCCATTTCCATGCGTTCGAGGACATGTTCTTCGTGATCGGGATATCGGTAGGCTAGACCTTCTGCGCATAGCCCCCGGATCAATTGCTCATCGCTCTTTTCGGATTCCGTGTAGGTGTGTTGATTGTTGTGAAGGCGGCCGATTTTGGGAACAGGTAGATGAGCAGAGCACCTATGGATGAGGGCCTCGGAACGCTCCACCCACTCTGGGAATTCAGCAAAGGCTTGGTGAAAATTGGCCGAGCTTAGCATACGATCGTAGGGATGTCCGGTGGCTGTTTTAGGAAGTCGGCTCAGTAGTTTGTTCCGATCCACTGCTCGGAGGATCCGGTGACAGTTCCAATCTCTTTTGTGACGAAATGTAAAGGTGTGCAATGCGATAAGCCGTTTCCAAGGAATGCGACTTTTGACTGCAGGATCACCTGCCATCAAGCGCAGCTCAGCTTGTTCCCAAGGCCGAACGCCGATCCATTCGCTTCCCTCCTCATGCGCTTCGGCGCCTTTTTCCAAACGAACCTTCCATCGCTCCCAGGGGCAAATGAAGCTCACTTCTGGAAGCGTTGGCGTCACGCTAGAGAATGGCTGATGCACATTTTGATGGTTGTTAAGGTGGGCGCACAAGTGCGCGTAACCATTTGAGTTGTGAGCCAAGCCAATGTAGAGCGGCAGTCCGTCGTCTTCGCCTTTGTTGCGGAAGTCGATCCCCACAACGGCTCGTATTCCGTATTCTGGAGCAAGCCGCACAAAATCCCAGTGTGCAGATGTATTATTGATGTCGGTTAGTGCAAGCGTTGTGATGCCTGCATTCTGTGCTTCGGCAAGCAATTCACGGGGCTGCATCAGTCCGTAGCGTAGACTGAACCAAGAGTGGCAGTGCAAGTGCATGGTGCAGAGTGGTCAATAAAACAGCGTCCCTTGGTTGCCAGGGTACTGGTGTGGATTGTGTCGGGATGCTTTGGAATTGTCCATTCCAAACACCTTCAATTCTTGGTGAATGGAGTAGGTGTGTTCGGGATGTACCCGCTGTCCAATGGGTTGAAGCAAATCTGAACCGTTGGCTCGGGGATCCCGGATTGCCGGTGAGATGGGATAGGCGTTTAGTAAGTTTCCGGGATACGGCTTAAGCAATGATGTGATGCCGTGAAGTGGCGTGGAGGAGTTGATCCAGGTTTGCTCATCGTCTTCTTGGAGCACGATCGGTGAGCGGTGATGGCCAATGCGTTCCATCAAGCGATTGGAAACGGTGGTGAGGATGGCGAATGACCGGGTGACTTCGCCCGTGGAAGGATGGGTCCATTCGTCCCAAATCCCAGCGAGCGCAAACGGTCGTGCTCCATCTCGAGCATAGACCAGGTAAGGCTTGGTGAGCTTTTCTTGGCGAGGACCTTCGATGAAGGCATCTGCAATGATGAGGCATCGGCGATCGCGAATGGATTGCCGAAACATGGGTTTTTGTAGAATTCCCATGGCACCGGTGTATCGAGGATCATTGTCCGAGTTGTGATCTCCCTCTGATCGTGCATTGATCATGTAAAATTGCTTTTTCGCCCACCGGGGTGTGAATCCAAATTGTTGCAATTGCAATGCCTTAGGAGCATCGCTGGTGATCACGGGTGCGTATTCCCCATGTGAAACATTGGCATTGGGTTGCAGGCGTTCAGGGATATCAGGTGTGGCTTGCACTTGAAAGCGTTTTTCAATGGATTGAACAGAGGATATGGTAACGTAGCGGCCGCACATGACGAGTGGAATTTATTGACGACGGTTGGCAAGGAGTAAAGGGGCCTCACCATTGAAAGGATTGGGGCGCCCAATGGTTCGGGCTTCAAGGCCTGCTGCGTTCACAACGCTGCGGTCGCCGTATTGGTTTCGAATACGGTCTAGCGCGCGGTAGAGGTCCAAACGTTCGTCCAAATCATCGAAGAGATCCATTTGGCATCCTCCTTCGACAAGGTGGCTGTAACGGACACCGATCAAGCGCACTTGAACGCGGCGATTGTAAAGTTGTTCAAACAGGGCTTTGACTTTGGGAATCAGAATATGATCGGATGAGGTATAAGGCATTCGCGCCTGAACAGATCGCGTATCAAAGTCTGCGTAACGGATTTTGACCGCAACGCATGCGGTGAGTTTTTGTCCACGACGCAGCTGATAGGCCAGATTTTCGGTCATGGCGATTAGGATGCCACACAACTTTTCGACATCCGTTGTGTCCTTGGCAAAGGTGCGCTCTGTTGAGATGGATTTCCGCTCATTAAACGCAATGACAGGACTGGGGTCAATGCCGTGTGCTTTTCGCCAGATGGAGGTCCCTTTTTGTCCCAGTACCTGCTCCATCAATTCGATGGGCATCTCCTGAACTGTCTGGATGCGCTTGACTCCGAGGTTGCGGAGCGTGTTGTATGTCTGGGTGCCAACCTGGGGGATTTTACGCACGGAAAGAGGCGCGAGAAAAGGCTGCTCTGTGCCGTACTGGACTTGCAGAGCGCCAGAGGGTTTGGCTTGGCCCGTCGCCACTTTGCTCACCGTTTTGCTGGTGCTCATTCCGAATGAAATAGGCAATCCGGTTTCGTTGATAACGCGGTTGCGGAGTTCGCGTGCGAATTGCCAACATCCAAAAAATCGGTCCATACCACTGAGGTCGGCATAGAATTCATCAATTGAGGATTTTTCGCATACAGGAACCGCTTCTTTGATAATTTCAGTAACCGCTTCCGATTGCTTCATGTAATTCATGGAGTTTCCTCGGATGACCAGTGCTTCAGGGCACATAAGTCGCGCTTGCCGCATGGGCATCCCCGAATGCACCCCGAAAGCACGGGTCTCATAACTGCATGCGGCGACCACTCCACGATCCCCTGTTCCGCCAATGAGAATGGGCATGCCATGAAGCCGACGGTCCATGAGCCGTTCGACTGACACAAAAAAAGTGTCGAGATCCATGTGCAAAATGGATCGGGAATATGCTGGGGTTTTCGCCTTCATTTGATTTTGCTAAAATAATGAGCAAAGCCAAAATAAAACGCAATGAAGAGGGAGTTATTTCAAAGAAAGTTTTCCAGCGGTCCGATTTTGAAGGCATTCAAGGAGTACAACTCTCTCCAAAAGTGGCTAAAGCGGCCAGTACGTCCTGCACGTTGCTGGCACCATCTCCCGTCACATCGGCCGCACAATTTTCCGTGCAGCCGAAGTCTGCTAGCAAGAGCAAGATGTCTTGAACTTCAACCATACCATTCCCATTCAAATCGGTCACGCAATAGCATGCAGCGGGCGCGAAAAACGCATCGGGTATCAGGACTTGACAATCGGGTTCAGCGGTGAAGAAAATTTCGAGATCGACTGAAAGTCCATTGGAAGGTAGCCCATTGAGCAAGATGGTTTTGGGACTTTCTGTGAGGGAATACAGTCCTCCATTGAGGCTGATTAATCCCGTGCTTGGCGGCGCTTGGTACGCCAAGATGACCTCTTGAGAGTAGGTGTCGTTTTGATCGTCACAAACAGATTGCTCTCCAACGGTGACTTCGGTGATCAGGCAGCCTCCAATGATCCACCCCATGTCTTCGAACATGCCCAGCATGGCGGGACCAGGGTTGTGATTGGATTCAGCAGTGTTGAGACCAGGAGTCATCAGGCTGTTGGGGGAACCCGCAGAGTATGTGGATTCATTGAGATGGGAATAACTCGATCCCGGTTGGTAGTTGGCCGGGGCGTGCAAGCGCGGACGGCTTCCTCCCACTCCTTGCATTCCCTGCACTCCACTCCAGTAAATGGCATCGGATGTGAGTACGCTTCCAAGTGTTTGAGAACCGTTTGGGAGATTCAATAAAGCGATGGAATCTGTCGTTTCGGTGAATTGATCATAGGCGTATGGCGTGTTTGCGGTACCAATGAACCCAAAGCCATTGATGAAATACGCGCTTCCAATGAATCCCAGCCCGTGTCCGATTTCGTGCAGGGCCGCAGTGACAAAATCGTACTGACCCATTGGGGTTTCACCATCGGTTCCCAAATACCAATTGACTGAGCTATTGAACGAACATGCAATGTCCGATTGCTCACTCAGATCTTCATCGATCAGGGCATTGGCCAATGCCGAAGGGTAGAAAGTGTCTAAAAATGGAGCGTTGGTAAAATTCTGGTGCAAATTATTGGGGCCTGCCTGAGCAAGGGCTCCACTTTCTAGATCTTCCCAGGCGGCGTCAATGCGAATGGTCACATTGGAGGTGAGTAGAACGGACCAAATATCAACAGCGTGATTGAAAGCTGCGACTGCCTCCTCGGGAAAACCGTTGTAATTCACAATAATATTCGCATCACGCGGGGCATCTGGGGAGTAAAATGCCGGTGGAGGAATGTGGGTGAATGCATCCACAGCAATGCCTTCCAAGCCTTGGTCACATCCCCGGTGCTTGTGGCATTCTTTGGCCTGATGATTGGCGATGGGCCCATAAAATTGTTGAGCACTCAGCGGCATTAGCCACAATAGCATCCCTACAATTGCGCCAACGCATCTTCCGAATGAGCGAGGTTTTAAAGGCATTTCAATGAAACTTGGAAATAACAAGATACTTCATTCTCCTGAGTTTTTTGATTGTCAATTGCATTGCTACTTTTGTTAGCAAAGAAATTCACCATGTCGAATACTGCTCTGCCTCATTTTGCGCAACGCCTCAAGACCTTGCGAAAAGCAAAGGGTCTCACGCAACAGGAACTTGCAGACCGATTGGGCTTGAAGCGAGCGTCATTGGGAGCGTATGAAGAGGGGCGGGCAGAACCACGCCTCATCAACGTAGTGGCGATTTCGGAATTTTTTGGAGTTTCTGTTGATGCATTGCTCAAGGGCACCGATTCGGCTGAGGACCGAGAGCGCGGAAAGTCGCTGCGCATTTTGACCGTGCCGGTCAATGAAATCGATAAGGAGGAGCGGGTGGCCGTGGTTCCTGTAAAGGCAGCTGCGGGATATTTAGAGGGGTACGGCGACCCTGCATATGTTCAAGGGCTTCCCACGTTTGATTTGCCTTTGCCGGAGGTCTCCTCACAGTTGACCCATCGCTTGTTTCAAATTAAGGGAGAGAGCATGCTGCCGATTCCAAGCGGCAGTTACATTTTGAGCAACTATGAGGAGGATTGGCACCGTGCCGGTGGAATGCGGCCTTACATCATCATTACGCGCAACGATGGCGTGGTATTCAAGCGTATTGAAAACCGATTGGACTCACAACACAATGATTTTTGGCTGATTTCAGACAACCCAGATTATCCTCCCTTCTCGGTGCGTCCCGAAGACGTTGTAGAGATTTGGCGAGCAAGGGGTTACTTGGCTTTTGATTGGCCAACTCCGGCTTTCTCAGGAATGGAGAGAATTCAAGGCACACTTGACTCGCTGCGCGCTGAAATTCAAGCGTTAAAGCAATAAATTGTCCAGCTAGGGTTGGTTAAACGCCGAGCGCGACCACCTCTTCAACGGCATCGAGTTTCGAAGTGAGCAACTGCTCGATTCCTCCCTTTAAGGTTTGCATGCTCGAGGGGCATCCACTGCATGCGCCGCGCATGTGGACATATACTTTGCCATCTTTGAATGCCTTGAAGTCGATTGCTCCCCCATCTTGCTCTACCGCAGGCCGGACAAATTCATCCAAGAGCCGCTTGATTTCATCATCATATTCGGACGGAACCATCTCTTCTTCTGGAATAAAATTCACGGAAGCATTCGCTTCTGCGATCGCTCCGTCCCCTTCGGGTTCCTTTGCCGTCTCTAATTTTTCTTGTACCGCTAAAAACGCATTCGTGTCCACGGCCGCGTCATTTTCCATCAACCATTCCCGCACATATTCCCGCAGTTGCTGAACAATCATCTCCCAACCAAGCGACTCATCCTTGCTAACGGAAACGAACGAACCACTGATGAAGACCGCTTGTACGAAAGGAAAGTTGAACAGTTCTTCCGCGAGAGGCGAGCACCATGAAGCTTCTGTTTTTGAACGAAACTCCGCTTGATAACCTCCTTCGATCAACAGCCGATCTGCGACGAATTTCATCACAGCAGGATTGGGAGTCATTTCTGCATAAACGTTTGTTGGTATCGGCATTCAACAAAGGTAGGCTTAAGCACGTAAATTGCACGTTCTACAGATGTCAGAAACTATGAATGGTTTAAATTATTCCCGAATTTCCAAGCGGCTTTTGATCGCTACAATGGTCTTCTTAGCCCTTACTGATCCTGTTAAGGCGCAAGAGACCTTCCCTGTGAACGGAACCGTCAATAAGCAGTTGCTTAGGATAGCTTTTGAGCATGCTACTGTGCATGTCAGCGCTTCAGAGACTTTGGAAGATGCTACCGTGGTCATTTATCGGGGACGCATTGAAGCGGTAGGGCCTTCTGCAATTGTCTCCATAAAAGAACCTGCCGTGCGCCACGATATGACAGGCCTGCACCTTTATCCTTCATTTGTGGATGTTCACCAGTCGTATGCAATGCCCAAGGCGCAGCGGGAGGAGTGGAGCCGAGGTCCCCAATACTTGAGCGACAAGAAAGGTGCCTTTGGGTGGAACGAGGCGATACGGCCAGAGACAAGTGCAGCGATGGAATTCGATCCTTCGGGATCAGGAAAATCCCGCACTTCGCTCCAAAAGGCGGGGTTTGGCGCTGTTTTAACCCACGTTCAAGACGGAATCGTACGCGGAACAGGAGCCTTGGTGGCCCTCTCAGAAGATCCCCGAAAGGCACTGTTGATTCCCGACGTTTCAACGCACTTTAGTTTCAGGAAAGGGACGTCGTCTCAGGATTATCCGCGCTCTTTGATGGGGGCTACAGCCTTGTTGAAGCAGACGCATTTTGATGCCGACTGGTATGCCGATGCTTCTCGATTGAATGAAAGGTTGGAATCTAATTTATCGCTGGAGGCGTTTAACGCTCAACGTGATTTGCCTGCATTTTTTGAAGCGGGTGGATGGGAAGATGCATTGCGAGCTGCAAACGTGAGCGCAGCAGTGGATCGTTCGGAGCCGTTCGTTATAGTTGCCGGCAATAATGTTTACCAGCGACTCGAAGAAGTGAAAGCGACGGGCGCATTGCTGGTGCTATCGGTGAACCATCCCAAGCCCTTTGATGTGAGTGATCCCCACTTGAGCCGATTGATTGGATTGGACGAGTTGAAGCATTGGGAATTGGCTCCGTCAAATGCGGCGCGGGTGCATCAAGCGGGTATTTCATTTGCGATAACATCGGATGGATTGCAAAAACCGACGGAATTGCGAAAAGCCGTGCAAGTATGCATTGGTCATGGGTTGCCCGAAAATGTCGCTTTGGCTGCGTTGACAGAAATCCCCGCAAAAATGTTGCGCGCGCAGGATCGGATAGGCGCTTTACGCACAGGCATGGAGGCGAATATATTGGTGATGGATGGCCCTGTTTTTCATGCAGATGCCCAGTTGATGGAGCATTGGATTCAAGGCAAACAACATATTTATGTGGACCGCAATGCCTTGGATATCCGAGGAGATTACGACGTGACACTGGAGGACGAAGTGTTGTCGCTTTCCGTAGAAGGAGAGGCGGATGCTCCCCGCGGATATTTCATGTTGGATTCCACAAAGATTAACGTCAAAGTCAACCAAGACGGTCGCACTTTGACGCTGGGTTTCCAGCTTGACACCTTGGGCTTTGATGGCTGGTGGCGAGCAACAGGGAACGCCTGGATGGATAGCAGAATATGGGAGGGCAAGGGACAACGTGCTGACGGAACATGGTTTGATTGGAGCGCAATTCGCCAGGAGGCGGATGAATCGGGTGCCTTGGAAGAAGTGGCCATAGCGTTGGAGCCGGATTCCGTCGTTGGAAAAGTCATTTGGCCATTTACAGCGTATGGCAACGAAGAACGTCCAAAGGCACAGACTGTCTGGTTTGAGAATGCTACGATTTGGACATGCGAGGAAGAAGGTGTTTTGGAGGCGGCGGATTTGGTGCTGCACAACGGTGAAATTTTGGCCTTTGGAATAGGCCTTGATCCCAGTTCTGTATTTGGAGTGAATCCGCCAGAATACGAAACCATTGATGCCCGTGGAAAGCACATCACCCCGGGAATCATTGACGAGCACACCCACATTGCTGCCACCAGGGGCATCAACGAAGGCACACAGGCCAGCAGTGCTGAAGTAAGCATTGAGACCGCAGTCAATAGCGAGGATGTGAATATTTATCGGCAATTGGCTGGCGGCGTCACCACCGCTCAAATCTTGCATGGTTCGGCCAACCCAATCGGTGGCCAAAGCGCCATCATTAAATTCCGATGGGGCTCTTCACCGGAAGAGCTGCTTTTTGACGAGGCGCCATCTTTTATCAAGTTTGCCCTGGGTGAGAACGTTAAACAGAGCAATTGGGGCAATGATTATCGCTCTCGTTTTCCGCAAACCCGTATGGGTGTGGAACAAGTTTATTACGATCATTTTTACCGTGCTCGAGAGTACGAACAAGCATGGAAGGAGTACGAAAAAATGGTGCGAAATGCGAGCCGAAGGGCCCGCCGATCAAACCTGATTGTAGCGGCTCCACGCCGGGACTTGGAGCTTGAAACATTGGCGCAAATCCTGCGGAGCGATCGCTTTGTGACCTGCCACAGCTACCGCCAAGACGAGATCAATATGCTCATGCATGTTGCGGATTCCATGGGCTTCACCATCAATACATTTACCCATATTTTGGAAGGCTACAAAGTGGCCGACAAAATGGCCGAACATGGAGCAGGGGGGTCGAGTTTTAGCGATTGGTGGGCGTACAAATACGAAGTCAAAGATGCGATTCCATACAACGGCGCAGTCTTGCATGGCCAGGGCATCGTGACCGCGTTTAATTCCGATGATGCGGAAATGGCGCGTCGCTTGAATCAAGAGGCCGCAAAAGCCGTGAAGTACGGTGGCGTCTCGGAAATAGAAGCATTGAAGTTCGTGACATTGAATCCCGCGAAGCTTCTGCGCATTGACCACCTCGTGGGTTCCATTGCCGTGGGCAAACATGCAGATGTTGTTGTTTGGGATGAGCATCCACTCAGCATATATGCCCGTGCGGAGCAAACCTACGTCGATGGCGTGCGGTATTTTGATTTGGATGCGGATGGAGAGAAGCGGGATTGGATGCGATCTGAACGGGCTCGATTGACGCAAGCCATGAAGGCTGGAGGGGCCTCTGGAGGCAGTGCCGAGGGACCTCCGAGAACCCCAACCGAAAAGCTACGGACCCATTACCATTGTGAAACCTTGACAGACGAGAACCGATGAATTGGAAACTATTTTTTGCCCTCATTGCTCCTTTCGCATTTATTTCCGCAGGGACTTGTCAGCCCACCCCTGCGCCTGAGCAAACCGAATCGGTGTTGCTTCTAGGTGGTACAGCGCACTTAGGAACAGGCGATGCTTTGGAGAATGCAGCCATTGGATTTCGAGATGGAAAGATTGACTACGTGGGGTTTGCTCGGTCCGTGGACCGTGCGCGCTACGATGAAATCATAGAGGTCAAAGGCCAGCACATTTATCCGGGATTTATCGCGCCCAACTCCACGTTGGGCTTGCAAGAAATTGGCGCGGTTCGCGCCACACGCGACGATGCCGAAGTAGGCACCTTCAAGCCTCACGTGCGGTCGGTTATTGCGTTCAACACGGACAGTGAAGTCACTCCAACGGTTCGAACAAATGGGGTGCTCATGGGGCAGATCACCCCCCGAGGCGGCACAATCAGCGGCACCAGTTGTATCGTTCACTTTGACGGCTGGAATTGGGAAGATGCGGCCTTAAAAACAGTTGATGGCATTCATTTGAATTGGCCTTCCACGCATCACCGCCACCGCCAGGATGGAACCATTGACATTCGCAAGCGCAAGACCTACGACCAGCAATACCAAGAGATCCTTCACTTCTTTGAAGAAGCCAAGGCTTACCAGGCCTATGAGCGCGCGCCTGCGACCTCTCCCCGCGATTTGAGAATGGATGCGATGCGTGGAATTTTT
This sequence comes from Flavobacteriales bacterium UBA1959, assembly GCA_002336085.1. Classification (GTDB taxonomy): domain Bacteria; phylum Bacteroidota; class Bacteroidia; order Flavobacteriales_D; family Sanyastnellaceae; genus UA16. The sequence continues at coordinate 28,674 of DDEH01000086.1, forward strand.
GACGGTTCCTTGCGGCTCTTTGTTCACGCTCAAGATGTTCGTCAGATTACAGAAGCGGTTCATTTTAAGCGCCAAATGGGCATTGAACATCTCGTAATTGTAGGTGGATATGATGCGCCTTTGGTGGCAGACTTGCTGAGGGATAATGAGGTCCCGGTGATGCTAAAGCGCTTGCATACGCTGCCAAGATTTGCAGAGGATGATGTGGACATGCCCTACCGCTTGCCGAAGTTGCTGGAGGATGAAGGCGTCTTGTATTGCCTTCAAAATGCCGGAGATATGGAGCACATGGGAACTCGAAATTTGCCGTTTTATGCGGGTACAGCACACGCTTATGGATTGACGTACGAGCAAGCTGTACAGAGCGTAACATTGAGCGCTGCTCGGATTTTGGGAGTGGATTCGTTCTGTGGGAGTTTGGAAACCGGAAAGGATGCCACTCTTTTCATTTCAGAGGGCGATGCTCTCGATATGCGGACGAATTACTTGACGGAGGCCTTTATCCAAGGCCGATCTATTGACTTAGACAATCGCCAACGCCAATTGTACCGGAAATACCAGACCAAATACGGCGCACCAATTCTCGATTGATCTCGGATTTTTTAAAAGCCAATTTTGGAGCGCACCCGCTGCAAAACGGGTTGTGCCACTGCCCGCGCGCGTTCAGCACCTTTGGCGAGCTCGGCGTCCAACATGCTTCTGTCGTTCATCAAGCGGTGAAACTCGTCGCGTTCTTGAGCGAATCCATCCACCAATGCGGCGAGTAAGTCTTTCTTGGCGTGTCCCCAGCCGTAGCCTCCAGATTGAAGTTTTTCGGCCATTGCCTGAGCATCTGATTCGCTTGCAACCAATTTGTACAATTGCCAGACGACAGAGCCAGTTGCATCTTTGGGCTCATCGAGGGGAGTAGCATCCGTTACTATGTTTTTGTTGATGTGCTTTTTCAAGGCACTTGGGTCATCAAAAATATTGATAGTATTGCCCTTTGACTTGGACATTTTCTCACCATCTACGCCAGGAATCAATTGCGTTTCTGCACGAATCAATTCTTTCGGCACCATAAAAGTCTCTCCCATTTTGTGGTTGAATCGGCTTGCGACGTCTCGGGTCATTTCGAGGTGTTGCAGTTGGTCTTTCCCCACGGGCACGTAGTCCGCGTCGTAGAGGAGAATGTCCGCCGCCATTAGCATCGGGTAAGAGAACAATCCGCTATTCACATCTTCCAATCGATCTGATTTGTCCTTGAAGCTATGCGCAAGGGTTAGTCGCTGGTATGGATAGAAGCAATTTAGGTACCACGCTAGTTCAGTGACTTCAGCCACATCGCTTTGTCTGTAAAATACGGATCGGTTCGTGTCGAGGCCAAATGCCAACCAGGCCGCAGCTACGGCGTAGGTGTTTTCACGCAGTTCAGAACCGCCTTTGATTTGGGTCAAAGAGTGCAGATCTGCAATGAACAGAAATGACTCGTTGTCATCTTTGTGCGCCAATTCAATCGCTGGACGAATAGCGCCTAATAAATTTCCCAAGTGAGGGGTGCCTGTGCTTTGAATGCCTGTGAGAATGCGTGCCATACGTGCGCAAATTTAAGGGTTCACATGTTGCGCACCTTGGGTGAAGTGGCTGGAATTGTAAACCAACTCCCTCTCGGGGACAAATTGCGCGCGAAAGCCATCCGCCCAGACGGTATCAGCGCGCTCACCAAAACCTACGGCGAAGCAATGCAATGCCGCTGGGAGTTCTTGGATTTGATAGCGCAAGCTTGCACGTGTCCAACCGGCGGCATGGTCTCCTGATGAAGCTACAGGGGTTTGACGGACCCATTCCTTTGACCCATCGGACCATTTGGCTTCCATGACCCATTCGAATTGGAGCGCATCCCGTCCCGCATGAGGCGTGTCATGCCAAAACCAGCAACTGGCTTCAATCGTTTTTCCTTTCCATGTAGAATCCGGTAAGAGCGTCTCAATATGGGTGTACTCGTTGCTAACGCCTCGTTTTGCGCCGGATCCTTCCAGGGCGAAGGGAGCTTCCTCTTCGTTCAGGCCATTCGATGCGATGTCGGCGTCACTTCCGTGTGCTTGAACCCATGTGCTCAAGGCCTTGTTTTGACCTAGCCATTCCTGAACTGTCAGCGTTCGAACGAGGGGGGTATTCGTTGGATACGCACGCTGCCACAGGCGATGATCGTCTTCCGACCAAGTGGATGGGTCATCGCAAGCATAAAGTAAAATTACCTGGTGATAATCAGCAGGGTTGAAGCACTTCATCAACTCATTTGTAAGCCCTGGATGTGCCATCCACTCTGTGAGCAGACGAGCATCTAGAAGGCTTGACCGGGTAAGATGCGTCGCAGTGGTTGGCAACCCGCTGTGAAACGATGCTGCCAAGGTCTGCCTATGCGCTCGCACACTGCCTTCCCGTCCGATGCTTTCGCTTCCCATTTGAAACCACGGGACCGGATGAATTGCTACCGCTCCGTTTTGCTCTGCGGCATCCATTACGGTCTGAATTTCTTGTTCGATGGTGGCAAAGCAATTGGGCTGTGTTTGCATCTCTTGCTCGGATTCTTGATGCATCCAGAAGGCATCCAACGCAAACAATCCAACAAACGCCCAAGGAAGCCAAACAAGGCGGCGCACAGATGCGAGTTGAAAACACGCACAAGCTGCAATGACAGGCATGGCCCATGCTGCGGGCCAAACGAACCGTCCGATGGCCCGGAATTGCATAAACACGGGCCATTCTTCTAGCCAATGCTTGTGGCCTGTGAGAAAAGGTTCGCCAATACCTACAGCATATAATGTTATGGCGGACAAGATTCCGGCAACGATTGTCCAATTGTTTGCCTTAAGCGCAAATGGGGTACGTCGTAGACGTTCCACGAGAAAAACCAAAATCACCAACCACGTACCGCTGCCCCAAAACCCCCATCCTTCCCAAGCGTTCAGGCCCCACCCCAATTCTCTTCTCGCAATTTGCAATCCACCATGACTGGGAAGCAGCGCCGCGTTCCATGTGGAGATATTGTCCCAAAAACCAAACGGTTGATCTGTCCGGAACAGATGTTTGTCCGAGGCTTTGAGCAAACCGATGTATGAGACGAGCGGCAAAATGGTGCCCGCAGCGATTTGCAGCATTCGGACGCGCAAGCGCGGAATGGATTTCCACATGCAGAGGGTCTGAAAACCCGCAATTAAGCCTGCAAAAGCCGCCGAAATTGCGCCGAGATACGCATGGGTCAAGAGCAAAATGAGCAAGTGAGCGCACTGGAGCCATGCCCATTTCCATTGGTTGCCTTCCATCCATTTTATTTGAAGGTACCATGCAAGGGGAATGGCATAGGTATAGGCCATGGCATAGTGCCCGGTCCAGCGCAGCAATTGCGGATGGCACAAGGGCAATAGACTGCAAAAAAGTACGATCCACTTTCCGCGGACTTCGTAAGCTGCCAGAATCTTCACCAAGATTGCTGCAGTAAGCCCCCAAGAAGCGATGATCGCGAGATGCACGATTCCAACGGTCCATTCCGCGGGAATGGCCTCCGGAAAAACCCCACCCAAGATCCATCCCAATAGGGGATGGCCATCGGTGTAAAATACGTGTTCAGTAAATGGCCAACCCATTCCGGCGAATTCCCAGGTCAAAGTTTTCCCATGGGCCAGTTGCCAAGCCAAAGTATAAATGTTTTTTACCGAATCACGGCTCGAGGCGAGCAGCAGACTGTTCGGTTGAAAAACGACTTTTGGGAAAAATAAAGCTGTCCAAATCCAGGTCAGCAGCAAGGCTGCTAACGCATCATAGTGTTTGGAGAATTGAAAGCGAGGGGCTTTCATCTCAGGGCTTAGCAGTATTCGTCGAAGGCCAACTTGAGGTTGTCCGAAATCATCTCCGCAGTGCGTCCTTCGATGTGATGCCGCTCGATCATGTGCAAAAGGCGGCCATCTTTGAAGAGGGCGATGCACGGTGAACTCGGAGGGTAAGGCAACATGAATTTGCGAGCGCGATCGACAGCGTCCTTATCCACGCCAGCAAACGCCGTGGTCTTGTGGGAGGGCAACGTGGTATGTTTGAGAGCGAGTTTTACGCCGGGTCGCATGGATCCTGCCGCACATCCACAGACGCTGTTCAATACGAGCAAGGTTGTACCGGCTTGCTTCAACGCGTTATCAACGTCGTCAGCTGTGATCAATTCGCTCATTCCGACTGCGGTCAAGTCGGTTTTCATGGGGGCTACTAATTCAGGGGGATACATGTTATCTGTTGTTTAATTGTTTATTCTTCGTCTTTTGCGGAAGCAGTAGACTGTAGAAAAAGTTCAGTGTACTGTTCATCGTGAATAGCGCTAGGAGCGTCAATCATAACGTCGCGTCCAGAATTATTTTTCGGAAAGGCGATGAAATCTCGGATGGAGTCACTCCCGCCAAAGAGCGAGCAGAGCCGATCAAAGCCCAAGGCCAATCCACCGTGGGGTGGCGCACCGTATTGGAAGGCGTTCATTAAGAATCCAAATTGCGCTTCTGCTTCCTCTGGAGTGAACCCGAGCAAGTCAAACATACGCGCTTGAAGACCTTTGTCATGGATCCGTATGGATCCCCCTCCAATTTCAACGCCATTGATAACCATGTCATAGGCATTTGCACGAACGGCTCCTGGATCGCTATCAATAAGGCTAAAATGTTCCGGTTTGGGCGACGTGAATGGGTGATGCATTGCATGGAAACGCTGTGAACTTTCGTCCCACTCCAGCAAAGGAAAATCAATGACCCAAAGTGGTTTGAAGTTCTTAGCGTCCCTCAGCCCAAGTGCTGAACCCATGTGCAATCGGAGCGCGCTGAGCTGTCCTCGAACAGTATTGAGATCTCCTGAGAGCATGAGAATCAAGTCACCAGCTGAGGCGCCCGAATGTCTGCTCCATTCGGCAAGTGATTCGCCATCAAAGAATTTGTCCACGGATGACTTGAACGTGCCGTCTTCATTGCATTTGCAATAGACTAGGCCTTTGGCTCCAACTTGCGGACGTTTGACCCAGTCGGTCAATTTATCCAGTTGTTTCCTCGTGTAATCAGCACTTCCGGGAACCACAATTCCAAGAACAGCCTCTGCGTTGTCAAACACGCCGAATCCTTTTCCTTGTGCAACGGGGTTGAAATCGACGAACTCCATGCCGAAACGCACATCTGGTTTGTCGCTTCCATACCGCTCCATCGCTTCGTCATACGTCATGCGCGGGAACGATTCAATGCTCACATCCAGTACCACTTGAAAGAGGTGACGGACCATATTCTCGAAGGTTTGCAGGATATCTTCTTGCTCTACGAAAGCCATCTCGCAATCAATTTGCGTGAATTCGGGTTGGCGATCGGCGCGCAAGTCTTCATCTCGAAAGCACTTGACAATTTGGTAATAACGATCGTAACCGCTGACCATCAGTAGCTGCTTGAATGTCTGAGGACTTTGAGGCAGGGCATAAAATTGCCCGGGGTTCATGCGAGAAGGAACGACAAAATCGCGTGCACCTTCCGGGGTCGATTTGATCAAATATGGCGTTTCAACTTCAATGAACTCAATGTTATCAAGGTATTTCCGCGTCTCCATGCTGAGCCGATGACGGAGCATCAAATTCGCTTGAACGGGGTTCCTTCGCAGGTCGAGGTACCGAAATTGCATGCGCAAATCGTCGCCCCCATCGGTTTCATCTTCAATTGTAAAGGGCGGCGTCTTACTCGCGTTGAGCACTTCTAACCCCGAAACAACGATCTCTACATCGCCTGTGGCCATGTGGGAATTTTTGGACTCACGGATGGTCACCGTGCCCGTCACTTTGACCACAAATTCCCGCCCCAGTTTTCGGGCTTGCAAGCACAGCCCTTCATCTGTATCCATATTAAGGGCGAGCTGTGTAAGACCATACCTATCCCTCAAGTCCACAAAGGTCATTCCACCCAAGTCTCGGGTGCGTTGTACCCATCCGCTAAGAATGACTTCTTGTCCTGCATGTTCGGCGCGCAGGTCGCCGCATGTGTGCGTTCTATGCATAGTTCACTAGAAATTTTGAGCTGAAGCTCCTCCGTGCAAAGGTACTTCCGGAATCGGCTACTTTTTGAATGGAATTGTCATCGGCTTTGGGAATGGGATTCTGTGCCGCGATTGAATCGACTCCTATCGTAAGCGCCTTAAATTAGCTGCATGGAGCAACACAGAAAACGCCTCAACGATTTGCGCGACCAAGCCCAAAAAGGGGGAGGAGAGAAGCGCATTGCCGCCCAACATGCCAAAGGGAAATTGACAGCACGTGAACGGATAGACTTATTGATGGATCCAGGTAGCTTTGAGGAGATGGGGATGCTGGTGAAGCACCGTTCCACGAATTTCGGCTTGGACAAACAGCAGTTTCTGGGAGACGGTGTGGTTACGGGTTATGGCCACGTGAATGGCCGGCTCGTGTATGTTTTTTCTCAAGATTTCACAGTACTTGGTGGTTCGTTGGCAGAGGCGCACGCAGCGAAGATTTGTCGAATTATGGACATGGCCATGCAAAATGGTGCACCTCTGATTGGGTTAAACGATAGCGGTGGTGCTAGAATCCAGGAGGGTGTTTCATCGCTGGGTGGTTACGCCGACATTTTCTACCGAAACGTTCGAGCGAGCGGAGTAATACCTCAATTGAGTGCTATTTTAGGTCCGTGCGCTGGAGGTGCAGTTTACTCTCCAGCATTGACGGATTTTATTTTCATGGCGGAGGGCAGCAGTTACATGTTTGTAACGGGACCAAATGTGGTGAAGACTGTAACACATGAAGAGGTTACAAGCGAAGATTTGGGCGGCGCAAGAACGCATGCAATGAAATCAGGGGTTACTCATTTTACTGCGCCCAATGAAGCCGCTGTGATTTTGCACATCAAGACTGTCTTGGGCTATTTGCCCCAAAATTGTGAGGATGAACCGACGCCATTGAACTATGAGCATGGGAACGAGGAACGACCGTCGCTCGATGCATTGATTCCAGAGAGTGCTCTGCAGCCGTATGATATTCGGGATGCTATTATGGAAGTGGTGGACTCGAATTCATTCACCGAAGTGCAAAAGGATTATGCAGAAAATATGGTTTGTGGTTTTGCGAGACTGGCTGGTCGTAGCATTGGAATCGTTGCCAATCAACCCGCTTTTCTTGCCGGTGTTTTGGACATTAAAGCGTCCACCAAAGCTGCGCGATTCGTACGCACTTGCGATGCCTTTAATGTTCCACTGCTGGTATTTGAAGATGTTCCGGGATTCTTGCCTGGAACGGATCAGGAATGGAATGGCATCATTACAAACGGCGCGAAACTTCTCTATGCATTTAGTGAAGCCACCGTCCCGCGAATCACGGTTATTACACGCAAGGCATATGGAGGTGCCTATGACGTGATGAATAGCCAGCACATTGGCGCAGACATGGTCTACGCTTGGCCGACAGCTGAGATTGCGGTAATGGGAGCGAAAGGCGCTGCAGAAATCATATTCAAGCGTGAAATCGCCAGTGCAGATAATCCTCAAGCGGTTTGGGAAGAGAAAGAAAAGGAGTATGCGGAATTATTCGCGCATCCATACAACGCAGCGGCCCGAGGCTACGTCGACGAGGTAATCCTGCCGCGTAACACCCGGGCCAAACTGATTAGCGCATTTGAAATGCTCAAGAACAAGGTGGACACGCTTCCCCGCAAAAAGCACGGTAACCTGCCACTTTAACCTTTACTTCATGCGTTTTATTGAGCACCCGATAGCTTTTGTTTCAGCTACGTCGCATGCTTTTCCTTTGTTCAAGGAGGTCATGGCGTCCATGATGAAGTTGGACTCTACAGCGCTGGCATCGCTCACATTGTCATCCAAGGATCCTCGGTAGACCAATGCCATCGTGTTGTCGAACAAATAAACATGCGGTGTCTTGAGTGCTCCGAATGCATCTGCAACTCGGTGCGCCTTATCAAGGAGGTACGGCATTTTGTACCCTTCATCTTTCGCATGCTTCTGCATCGCTTCCATGCTGTCATAGTTGTCACGCTTGGCTTCGTTGGAATTTACCAATACCATGCCAATTCCCATTCGCTCTGCGGCTTGATTCGTGCTGTTATAACGGCCTTCCCAACCATCACTTTTTTCGCCATTTCCTACGACGAAAGGACATGTGTTGCAACT
>DDEH01000086.1:37260-38436 GCA_002336085.1 Flavobacteriales bacterium UBA1959
CATGGCGGCGTCTGCGAGAGGCGCTTTGGCACCAATGGCCAATTCGGGTTGGGGATCATCTCCAGACAAGCCCGCACTTGTTAAAACTGCTCCAGCTAAAATTGCCGCAGCACCGAGAAAGGCAAAAGGGGTCTTAATAATATTCTTCATATGAACGTAACTCAAAGTTTGGCTTCGAAGTTCGCACAAATCCCGAGAATTGTTTCAAGCGACTGAATTAATCTGCAGTCGTAGGCCGAAACTTACTTGATTAGCAAGGCGTCACCGTAAGCGAAGAAGCGGTATTTCTCCTTCATGGCTGTGCTGTATGCTTCCATCACCAAATCATGGCTTCCAAAAGCAGAGCTCAGCATGAGCAACGTGCTTTGTGGGGTATGAAAATTAGTGATCAGGGCGTCAGAGATCTTGAAATCGTACTTCGGGAATATGAACTTGTTGGTCCATCCGTTATAAGGCTTCAGTGTTTGTGTCGTGCTCACAGAAGTTTCCATGGCCCGCATTGCGGTGGCTCCGATAGAAACAATACGTTTTCCTTCTTCTTTGGCCCGGTTTACTCGATCGGCGCAGCTTTCAGGGATGATCAATTGTTCCGAATCAACCTTGTGCTTTGTCAAGTCTTCCACTTCCACCGGTCGGAAAGTACCCAAACCAATGTGAAGCGTGAGGTACGTCATGTCAATGCCTTTGATTTCAAGTCGCTTTAGCAATTGCTTTGAAAAGTGAAGTCCTGCAGTAGGAACAGCAACAGCGCCCAAGTTTTTGGCATAAATCGTTTGGAATCGCTCGCGATCGTCTGGACCCACGGGGCGGTCGATGTACTTTGGCAACGGCGTCTCTCCCAATTGGAAGATGACAGCCATGAATTCTTCGTAGGATCCATCAAACAAGAAGCGCAACGTTCTTCCGCGCGAAGTAGTATTGTCAATGACCTCAGCAACGAGTTCGTCATTTTCTCCAAAATATAGCTTGTTGCCGATTCTGATTTTCCGAGCCGGATCTACGAGTACGTCCCAAAGGATGCTCTCTCGGTTCAATTCGCGCAACAGGAAAACTTCAATGACTGCACCTGTTTTCTCTTTGTTCCCGTAGAGCTTAGCTGGAAAAACGCGGGTGTCATTCGCAACGAAAACGTCGCCTTCATCGAATTCATCTAGGACGTCTTTGAACATCTTATGC
>DDEH01000001.1 GCA_002336085.1 Flavobacteriales bacterium UBA1959
TAACCTCATGAATCTAACTACTGATCACACGGGTGGTTTCTTGGGGGCAGGTGTGAGCTTTGCTGATTTCAATGGTGATCGCATTGATGATTTGAGTTTTGCTAATCACCTTGGAGACCTACGTTTTTATGAAGGAACGGGCGGAGAAGGTGGTTTCTTGGAAGTGGATTTAGGCTTGCCAGCCTATCCTTTCGAAGCGAAAATGATTTTGTGGGCAGACATTGATAACGATGGCGATCAAGATCTATTCATTACCTACCGCTTGGTTCCCAACCGCATGTACATGAATGAAAACGGTGTATTTATAGATTCCAGCGCGACCTGTGGTATCAATCAAGGAGCCAGAAAGAGTTACGGAGCGTGTTTCGGCGACTACAACAAAGATGGTTACCTCGATTTATTTGTTGCGAATTACACCTCTTCCTTTGATGAGTTTGCATTCAATGAGCTTTATGTAAGCCAGGGCGACGGCACCTTTTTGGATGTTACCGAGGAGTCGGGGATTTATGGCGTGACGGGTATACAATCCTTTCAAGGGCAGTGGGTGGACTTCAACGGCGACCAATTGTTAGACTTGCACGTCGTGAGAGATCGGGTCATCTATTCCAACCACTATTTTGAGCAACAACCTTCAGGATCAGTTGTCCCGTTCATTGAAAAAGGGGAAGAGGTTGGGCTGGATATGGCCATCAATTGCATGTCCACAAGTGTTGCAGACTATGATGGAGACTTAGATATGGATGTCTATCTCACTGCATTTCCATCGGACCAAAATTGGATGCTCGCGAACAACGACTATTCATTTTCTGCGGTCAACGAGGATACTCAAGAAGTTCCCATGCAGAACATGCAGGTGGATGCCATTTGTTGGGCAGGAAATTGGTTGGATGCAGACAACAATGGCCATGAGGATTTGCATGTGGCCAATGGATTCAGTGAATACACGAATTATCCGTCTATTTTGGATGCGTATGATGAGTCTGACAAGCTTTTTTACAATGAAGACGGCGTATTTGAAGAGTCGCAAAACCCCCTTTTTCAAAGTTTGAGCGTGCTGTCATTTAGCACGGCTACGGGCGACTACAACCGGGATGGATTCCCGGACTTGGTCTCTAATCGAGTGGGAGATTACGCGCAAATGCTGCGTTCAGAGCCCAACGAAAACCATTGGATTAAATTTTGGTTGGAAGGTTCGATTAGCAACCGGGATGCAGTGGGTGCCACAATAGAAGTTTGGACCGATGGCCAACCCCAGAGTCGAATGACTTTTGCTGGTGAAAATTACCTCGGTCAAAATAGCCATTGGGAACATTTTGGATTGGGGAGCGCGAATTCAGTGGATTCAATAGTGGTGAATTGGCCGATTGGTTTGCCAGAGGTTTACCAGGACTTGGACATCGATACGCACTGGTTATTGATACAAGATGCGGAACCTATGAGTATTTGGACAGAATCGATGGCATGTGAAGGGGAGTGTTACGGCTGCACCTATTCTGAGGCGTGTAATTACGATCCAGAAGCGATCATCGAAGATGGCTCTTGCAGTTTTTCCTGCTGGCTTGGTTCCGAGGCTTGCGGCTCAGGAACAGTTTGGGATGAGGTTACCTCCACCTGCATCCCCAATCCGTGCGTGGGTGATTTGAACTACGACAACGTGATCACCGTTTCTGATTTATTGATTTTACTTTATTCGATGTTTGGGTTTTGTCCCGAATAATACAAAAAATCGATTGCTATTTGGGAGAAGGGAGGTGCTGGTCGAGCAAAACTAGTGCGGCGGCAAATGTAGCTGCGCCTAATTCTAACTCTCTTTTGTGCACGTTTTCGAAAATATCTTGACTGCTGTGATGGAAATCAAAATACCGCTGTCCATCGGGACTCAATCCCAGTAGGGTGGGACGAGGTTTTAGTGACTTGAGCGGAGAGATATCCACTCCAGCGCCCCCACGCCGGAATTGATGCACGTTGTAAGCGTCGAATAACTCACTCCAGCCTCGCACAACTTCGGTGGCTGCATCGTCCGCGTCAATCCTAAACCCCCTAGGAACGAATCCCCCTGCATCCGATTCCATCGCCGCCAAATGTACAATTTCTGTTTCTGCGTTTTCAATGGCAGCTTGTCGTGCATATTCTTTGCCTCCGCGATTCCCGTTTTCTTCATTGATGAAGAGCACAAAGCGAATCGTGCGTTTGGGCTGATATCCAATGGCTTTCAGAATACGCAGAGCCTCCAATGTGTGCACGACTCCGGCACCGTCATCGTGAGCGCCTTCCCCGATATCCCAAGAGTCCAAGTGTCCGCCAATTGTGATTATTTCATTTGGTTTTTCCGCTCCTGTCCATTCGCCGATGACGTTGCCCTGTTCCACATCTTCAAAGGCCTTGCAGTTCATTTGAAGCCTGACGACTGCATCAGGGTCCGCCAGTGCAGTTGCGGCTAGCCAGGATGCATCGACGGTGGAAATGGCAGCAGCAGGAATGCGAGGCATTTCGTCATTGTAGCGCAATGCTCCTGTGTGCGGCAATGTATCCAGGGCATGTGTTAACGAACGGACTAGTACGGCTACTGCTCCTTTCGCAGCAGCAACACTCGCACCGTTGCCTCGTTGGTCAATGGCTCCGCCATAGGCAGCTCCTGTATTGATAAGCACAGGATCCATAGCCCGATTAAAAAGAATGATCTTCCCAGTGGCATCGACATCAGAGTCAACGCTTAGTTCATCCAATCGTTTGACCGTCAATACGGGAGCTTCGATGACTCCATCATTCCTCGTGCCCACAGATCCTCCCAAAGCAGTTATATGTAGCGCATAGATCTCACCGTCAGAACCAACAAAAGATGCCTCTGCGAGGTCACCCCGTGTCCAGCTGGGCACGATTACGGGCATTATCCAAGTTCGGTCTGCCCCGTATGAGTCCATCACGGATTGTCCCCATTTCATGGCTTGAGCTGCGCTCTCAGATCCGCTTAGACGATGGCCAATTCCTTTTGTCAGTGTTCTCAGATTATCGTAAGCTTCACCTCGCGCAAGTGCCTCATCATAAATGGTTCGAAGGAGCAAACTATCTCGGGTCCATTGCGCCTGAGATGCGACTGTGCTAAGGATGAAAATAAGAAGGAAGGATAGTGGTCTTATCATGGCTGAAATTTACAGGAATATTCGAGGAGTTAGGAGGATTCAATCGTCGAGGATACTCGAGTTTTCACGAGTACATTTGTGATGCAAAGAGGACACGGTTATGAGACATAATTTATCTGAAGTAACGGATTTGATGCGGGACCGCCGTAGCATCTCACCTGAGCACTTTTCTTCCCGTAAGGTGCACAAGGAAGTGGTGGAATTGATGCTCACTAACGCGACTTGGGCGCCTACCCACGGAATGACGCAGCCATGGAGATTTGCGGCATATGTAGGGGATGGTATGCATGCAATTGGGCCCAAATTGGCAGATTGGTACCGCCAAGCTTCTGGTCAAGCGGCATCAGATGCCAAGGTTAAAAAGCTCGAAGCTCGAGGAGAACGGGTGACAGCGATGGTCATTGTTGGGGTGAAGCCGGATCCTAGTGGAAGGATTGATATTCGTGACGAGCGTTATGCTGTGGCTTGTGCGATGCAAAACATGTATCTGACCTGCACTGCCCATGGGTTGGGGGGGTTTTGGTCCACGCCATCCATGATTCATCTTCCGGAGGTGCGGGAGTTTGCGGGCTTCGATATGGACACGGAAGTCCTAGGTTTTTTTTACGTTGGGTATCCGGAAGGTGAATGGCCCAAGAGTCATCGTAAGCCGTTAGAGTATGTTACCCGTTGGGTAGATTCATCAGAACCCTAGGCCACGGAGGTATGTATCAGGGCAGATAAATACGGCAGTCGATGGCAAATGCCGACTGCGGTAAAAATATACGCACCTTTGAAAGCTCCAATTCTTGCTGCCATTTCGCTTCTCCCCACCGGTTGGAATTCCATTCGCGCCAAAAGCTCACTCCTATGTAGAAGGCAAGGTCTTCAGAAGTTGCTCCCTTAATTTTGACGCCGACATCCGCGCGCAAAGGTGCTGTCCAGCGTTGTTGTCGGTTTTCTTCGGCGGAATAGTCGCTATACATGACTCCATTTTGTTGGTAGTCTGCCGTATATACATCACTCAGTAAGAAATCAACGCTGATTCCGGCAGAGGCGGAAAGTTCGTTCTTCGTATTTATGGGTACACGTACTGTTGCCATCAAAGGCATTCGGTAGCGGCTGGATCGCAGGGTCAAGGTGTCGCTGAGCGTACCTTCCTCTGTCTCATTGGTTTCCCAGTTGGGGATGTAACTCAGTTCCCAATCTGCCAACAATCGCAGGGTTTCCAAGCCGATTTCAGCGCTCCATTGCGGGTTAAAGTCACGCCTTATGCGAGCTCCGAATCCGTTTCCTCCTCTCGGATTCCACAGAACGTTCAAACCTTCATTGGAAGCCGCAACCGGTTCCAATCCTACGGCTTCCAAGGGTACGACATAAAGGCCGCCAACGGATAGACTCCATGTCTTTGTTTTTTTGATTTGCTGAGCGTTTGCTTGCGTAGAAAAGAAGCCGATAATTGCCAGTATGAGCGCCCCGAGCGTGATGAGGAGCATAGCGTTTCTCAGCCCACGGACGGGAATGAATTTTGTGCGGTATTGGGCGTAAACCAGGTGGTTCGAATTCAACGCTTTTTTGAAGTAATCGCGGTGAACTCCAAACAGCCACTCCTCGTCCTCGAAATGCCGTTCAAATGGAGTCGATGCATTATTTAAGCGGGCCTGGAAAGCATCAGCGTGTTCTTCTTCGCCGAAGGAGAATACATAGTAGCGGTTATCACCAGGGTGAATGAAGTAGTTGGTCCAACGCATATTTTATTGAAGGTAAGATATAGCGGAGTAGTACGCTGTTAAAAAAAAAGGCCTATCTCCATTTCTGGAGGATAGGCCTTTCGGTTTCAAAATCAATGGCTGCAGTATGAATTAGCTTTCGGCAACGATATGGAAGCTGATTGTGATGTCATCATTGATGAGCTTATCTCCTAGATTCGGGAAAATTTTAGGAAATGAACCAGAACGGAATTTCACATCATATTTTGAGCGATCAAAAGTCATGTCACCATCGAGTGTGAGTTGGTTTCCGTCTTGGGATACACTGATAGGAAAAGCGATTGGATGCGATATTCCTCGAATGTTTAGTATGCCTCCGGCGGTTGAGGAACCCCCTTTTGACTTGATGGACTCCAATTTCAATTCTGCAAAAGGGAATTTTTCAACCCCGAAGAAATCCTCAGATTTTAAATGTCGCTGAAGTCTCTCTTTCGAACTTCCAGTCAGGTCTGTGACGTCTAGGCTGCTCATGTCCATGGCAATGAACCCACTGGATACAGAATTATTCATAACGCTTGTGCTTCCTTTGTAAATGTTTACAGTGCCTGTATGCGTCTCTGTCGTAATCTCAGTTCCGACCCAGTTGCACGTGCTGAGATTGCTATTTATTAGGTATTGACCATCAGCAAACGATGTGTTTGCTTCTGATGATTTTTTTTCCTCTGCGGTTTTCGGATCCGATTCTGTGTTCGATTCCTTAGGTGTGGTTCCGCAGCTAACGAAAATTAGAGCGGCGATGATTGTTGCGAAAAGAGTCTTCATTATATTCTAAGTGTGTAGTGGGTTAATAAGAGCAAAGGTTATTGTTTCTGTAGCTGGGATTTTACAGCTTTGGCAATCAGCTTCCCATCTGCTTTTCCGGCCATGGCAGCTGATGCCCGTCCCATTGTTTTCCCCATGTCGGCCATAGAGGTTGCTCCTAATTCTTGTATGATATTCGCCACGTTTGCGGAGATTTCATCTTCGCTTAGTTGCTTGGGTAGAAATTCTGCAATGACAGCGGCTTGTGAACGCTCCTCCGCTTCTAGGTCAGGTCGGCATTGCTCTTGGTAGATCTCTGCTGATTCATTCCGTTGCTTGAAGAGTTTGTTCAAGATTGCAAATGCAGTCACATCGTCTATGTTTTCTGCGTTAGCGCCAGTCTTGGTGGCTTCCAATAGTAATTTACTCTTGATGTCGCGCAACGCATTCAAGCGTTCCTTGTCTCGGCTGCGCATTGCATCTTTTATGCCCTCTGATATTGTGTTGTAAAATGACATGGTAGTTTCAATCGACGTTATCGTGTAAGAAAGGGTTGTCATTGCGAAGCTCGATGTGTCGTTCGCCTTCCTCATCGACTTGTTCATTCAGACTAAATCGGCTCACTTGTGACTTGGAAGAATGGTCCAAATCATCCAAGATGACTTGTCGTCTTTTGTATGCAGGTTCGGCCTCTAAATTGGCTAGTCCTCCAGGTGTTTTGAGTTTTCGGGTGAACTGCTGGATTCGCTGGTCTCGGCCCATGTCACCTGAATCGTTCTGCCGTGTTACTGGTTGTATTGGTATCCGATTGGCCGATGGCGTAGCATCCGTAGTTTGTGAGAGTGGCTTTGAAGTAGCTGGTGAATTCGCATCTTCTTGTTGCGCTTCGTGGAAGCGAATACCGCCAAGATTTGGCTCATCCGAAGTTGCCGGGAGTGGATCGCTATCCAAGTTATAGACCTTCATGGCATCCTCTTCTACATCTTTGGAATCTGCTTCGTTTTCGAACAAAGCAGAGAAGCCTTCAGGGGCATGCTCTTCTATCGAAGCCTCGTCTTTTAAGAAGGGAGCTTCTTCTGTGCTTTCTGTTGAGTTGAAATGCATTTCATTCAATTCAGTAGGGAGTTCTGTAGGTTTGACTGGCGCTGTAATTTCTTTCTCAACTCCTAGAACGAATCGAGTAGTCTTCTCAGTCTCGGATGACTTCCAAAGTCCTTTTCCCTCAAAACCTGTTGCGATGACTGTAACGCACAAGTCATCTGTCAGAGATTTGTCTACACCATACCCCCAGATGACCTCTGCAGATTGTCCCGCGGCACCTTGGATGAAATCAGTGATTTCCATGATTTCATCCATTAGAACTTCCTCGTTGCCAAACGTTATGTTGAGCAGTACAAAATGCGCTCCGGTGATATCGCAGTCATTCAATAGTGGCGATTCGAGAGCTTCAATCACAGCAGTGCGCGCTCGACCTTCGCCTGAAGCGGTTCCGGAGCCCATGATGGCTCGGCCAGAGTTTCTCATGACAGTATTGACATCATTCATGTCCACGTTAATTTCACCAGTGAGCGTGATGACCTCTGCAATGCCCTTGGCCGCAGTGCATAGTATTTCGTCAGCATTGTTGAAAGCGTCACGGATGGTTAGATTGCCATACAATTCACGCAGTTTATCATTGCGGATGATGAGTAAGGTGTCTACCGATTCACGAATTTGTTCTAGTCCTTCTTGTGCTTGCGCCGTTCGTCGTTTTCCCTCAAATTGAAAAGGTATAGTGACAATTCCCACCGTAAGGATATCCATTTCCCTTGCGGCTTGAGCAATTACAGGTGCGGCTCCGGTTCCGGTTCCACCGCCCATACCTGCGGTGATAAACACCATGCTGGTGTCCGCACCTATGAGCTCCTTTACTTCGTCCAAGGATTCAATGGCCGCGTTGCGACCTACTTCTGGGAGTGATCCGGCACCTTGCCCACGGGTTAATGTCATACCCAATTGCACCTTGACGGGCACGGGGCTGGCTTCTAATGCTTGTGCATCTGTATTGCAGACGATGAAGTCAACGCCTTGGATGCCGCGATCGTACATGGTGTTTACGGCATTAGAGCCGCCGCCACCGACGCCGATGACCTTGATGGGTGCATTAAGTTTCACTTCAGATGCGGTGTTTTCGTATGAGTCGTTCATTGTGTTGCGATTGTGTTGGGAAGTGAAAATTAATTGACCTCTTCGTCTTCGATGAAGTAGCTTTTGAGGCGGTCGACTAGCCTTTCCTTGGTGGAACCAGCGTTCACTTGTTCCCGCATTCTAGTGGCAGATTCTGATCGAGGCGATAGACGATCATAGCCTTGAATCACGAGGCCAACGCCAGTAGAGAAGCTTGGTCCTGTTGCGTCCTGGCTCGGAGCTTCCGCGAGGTGCTCACTGGGGAATCCCACGCGGCAATCCATTCCTGTCACATACTGAAAAAGCTGGGTAATGTGACGAAGTTGGCTTCCTCCACCCGTCAACACGACGCCGCCAATCAATTGATCTTCAAATCCGGAATTTCGGATTTCAAAATGAACATGTTCAATGATTTCGGTTACTCGAGCCTCAATGATTGCGGCCAAATTCTTTAAGCTAATCTCTCGGGGATTGCGTCCCTGTAGACCGGGAATACAGACAATCTCATTGTCCTTCATTTCAGTGGAAATGGCAGAACCAAATCGTTGCTTTACCTGCTCCGCTTGCTTCTTCATGATTTGACATCCTTGTCGAATGTCCTCTGTGAGCACGTTTCCTCCGAATGGAATGACGGCGGTGTGCCGAATGATTCCGTCTTGGAATATCGCTATATCCGTGGTTCCACCTCCAATGTCAACCAAGGCCACGCCGGCTTCCTTCTCCTCTTCGCTTAGAACGGATGCCGATGAGGCCAACGGTTCTAGTATTAGTTGATCCACCACGAGTCCCGCTTTCTTTATGCAGCGGTTGATGTTTCTGATTGCTGCAATTTGACCTATGATAACGTGGAAATTGGCTTCCAAACGAATCCCGCTCATCCCAACGGGTTCCTTGATTCCACCTTCGTTGTCCACCGCATATTCTTGGGGCAATACATGCAAAATTTCTTCTCCGGGCTGCATGACCTGACGATACATGTCTTGGATCAGGGCATCGATGTCTCCTTGACTGATTTCAGACTCTAAGTCATCCCGGGTTCGTTGGCCGCGTGTCTGTTGACTTTTGATGTGTTGCCCTGCAATGCCCACATTTACTAACTCAATTTCACAACCGGAGGTGCGTTCGGCTTCCTCAACGGCCTTACGAATGGACTCTACAGTGCGTTCGATGTTGGCGACGACTCCACGCGAAACACCGACTGACTCGCTTTTCCCGTAACCGAGTATTTCGATTTTACCGTGTTCGTTTCGTTTGCCGACGAAGCAGGCAATTTTTGTTGTTCCGATGTCGAGCCCGACGACCAGTTCTTCGTTTTGGGTACTTTGTTGTTGGGAATCCATGGATGATGATTTCGTGTTCTTAATAATAGCGTTGTGCAACAACCTGTTCGTGAAAAGACAAATCGATGCGCTTGTAATCGTTCAAGCTTCCACGGCGTATTTGTTCGTGGTAGAAAGTGAAAAGCTTATCGAGCTGGCGTTCTAAATTTTCATTGCTGTCAAATGCGATACGGGCATTTCCGATGCGCGGAATCACCTCGAGTTTTCCGTCCGCTTTCACTGTCAGTTGGTCGCAGAAAGCCCACCAAAATTGATCATGGCGAATGGTTTCGATGAATGAGATTGCGGGTTGAGCGGCTTCGATGCTGGTTGCGTGAATCACAGGAACACGTGCGGTGAAATAGGGCGACAAGGCGAGTGATTCACCGTTGGAATCAATGTAGATATCCTCTATATCCGCCGATGAATGCAATCGGGCAATGGGCTTTCGCTGTGTCGCCCTCACATGCATTATTTTGTCAAGTCCAGGATATACGACTACCCGATCAACAGCGGGGATGGCTCGAACCCACTCTGAGACTTCGGCAAGGTTAAGGTCTGCAAAAAAGGTCCCCGCAATGCTATCGTTGGCGAAGATTGCATCTTTGATGCCGGCAGCATCCACGAAAAACATCCCGTCAACCTCGGTGACGTCAACATCCAGCCCAGTGTATTGAGCGTTTTGTTCTTCTACCTGCGCAAATCCAACCAGCGCCAGCAACCCTGCGAAAAGCAAAAGGGAAGTGGTGATGAGTGCGATTTTGCGGATCATAGGGAAGTGTTATTCGTTTCGTTTAAACCTCAGAGGGTCTTCCTTGAGCCATTCTGACAGGGGCTGCACGCATTGGTCAACGTCACCAGCACCAATTGTCAAAAGGACTTCAGGAGGATGCTCCTTCAGCGTATCGAATATCCGTTCTATTGACACGAGATGCTTGTGGGGGGTGAGGATGTTTTCAAACAAGCTTTGTGAATCGATACCGGGTATTGGAGATTCTCGAGCAGGGTAAATCGGCAGCAATAAAACCCGATCAAATTCGCTTAAAATGGAGGCGAATTCTTCCATATGATCGCGGGTTCTTGAAAACAAGTGCGGTTGAAAAATGACTGTGATGGATTTCCCCGCGTGGTGCAAACGAATGGCTTCAAGCACGGCGCTGATTTCGTTAGGATGATGCGCATAGTCATCAATGTACGTTCCGTTATCATCTCGTATGTGGTAGGCAAACCTTCGTTGAATCCCCTTGAATTTGGCAATGTGTTTTACACTGGATTTCCGGTCTGCACCAGCGAGGTCAGAAAGGCTCAGAGCTGCGAGTGCATTTGTCAAGTTGTGGACGCCGGGCATCGGGAATTTGACCGCATCAAACCATTCCTCCCTCATTTTTATATCTGCGACCATCCACCCCGATTCGATTCGAGGGTTGCAGGCTGCATAGTCTAGTTTGGTGGCTTCGATTCGGGAAGTGACACATCCGTATCTCATGCCTGCGTGGCCCTGAGCAATGTTGGACTCATAAAGGATATTTCCTGTGACTTGCTTTGAAAAGGCATCGAAACCTGCTAGGAATCCTTTGGCATCGCCATACACGTCTAAGTGGTCTGGATCCATGCTCGTGATAACGGCATGCATGGGATTGAGTTGGAGAAAGCTGCGGTCAAACTCATCTGCCTCGACGATCAATCGCTTGCTCAATGGATCTAGCACAACGTTTGAACCGCTCGAAATCAGAATGCCGCCCAAAAATGCATTGCATCCTCCTTCCGTTTCTGAGAGCAAATGCGCGAGCATGGCAGTGGTTGTCGTTTTTCCATGCGTCCCCGCCACTGCGAAAGTTTCGAAATTTTGAGCGATGATCCCCAACATTTCACTGCGCTTTACAACGGGCAATTCGAGGCGGTCAATTTTGAAAAACAGTGGATGATTGGAGGGGACTGCAGGTGTCTTAACGACGCCCGTGCGCTCGGATTTGTCCGGCTGAAACCACTTATCGAAATGTTTGGTGTTTGGCTCAAAGCCTATGGAAGCACCCTCTCTTTCCAGTGCGGCTGTGAGGTCGGTGGGGGTTTTGTCATATCCGGCCACTTCGAGTCCCAATTGAATGGCGTAACGCGCCAATCCGCTCATACCGATGCCTCCGATTCCAACAAAAAAGAGTCGGTCTACCGTTCGCTCACCCCACTTCATTTTATTGGTTTGAGGAGATTTTCGATGGCTGTGACTACTTCGGCGGCTGCCAAAGGTCGTGCGGCGCCTTTCAGCGATTCAGTCAATTTTTGCTGCTTGTCTGGATTTTGAAAAAGCCCTGATAATTCGGATTCCAAGCGACTCACTACCTCGTGGTCAGGGACTAAAATAGCTCCTCCGCGGTCGCTCAAGGATCGTGCGTTTTTGGTTTGATGATCTTCTGCAACCACGGGTGATGGTACCAACATCGTCGGCTTTCCTACCAATGCGAGTTCTGCTATGGACATTGCGCCCGCGCGACTCGCAATGACATCAGCCGCCCGGTATGCGTAATCCATGCGGTCAATGAAGCCAACGCAGGCAATGCGCTGGCTCTCGGGTATATTGAGCTTATTTAATGCCGCTTCCATTCCTTCATAGAATCGGTCGCCACACTGCCATAGGATGTCGAATGGAAGTGCTTTCTGACTTTGATGAACGCGGTTGGCGATGGCCATGACGGCTTCGTTCATAGAGCCAGCTCCGAGACTGCCCCCCATGATAAAGGCTACGGGCCGCTTCTCATCAAAGCCAAAATGGGCAAGTGCATCAGATCGATCGGACGATGTGATCGATTGAATTTGTGTTACGCTTTGTCGGAGCGGATTTCCGGTCTCGATTATTCGATCAGCTGGGAACCAGCGGTCCAAACCGGGGAATCCTGCACAAATCAATTGCACCTTTTTCGCAAGCAGACGATTGGTGATTCCTGGGAATGAGTTTTGTTCTTGTATTGCTGTTGGGATTCCGCGAACGGCAGCCCGATAAAGCAGAGGTCCGCTAGCGAAGCCACCAACGCCTATTGCTAGTTGAGGACGAAACTTACGAATGATGAATCCTGCTTTCACAAGGCTGCTGATCAATTTGAAGGGGAAGGTCAAATTTCGGAGGCTTCGCCAATTGCGATCAATTCCACTGATCCAGAGTCCTTCTATTGGGTAGCCCGCATTCGGAACCTTTTCCATTTCCATTCTTCCCTTGGCTCCAACAAACATGATTTCACAATCTGGATGCCTGCGTTTAATTTCGTCAGCTATGGCCAAGGCAGGATGAATGTGTCCACCGGTTCCCCCGCCTGAAATGATAACGCGTTTCAATGTGATTGCTTCATTGATGGGACTCATTAGGCAGTGCTTTCGGTTCGTACAATTCGGTTGGTGGGGCGTTTTGTTTCGCCATCGCTCCGATCATTCTCCCACTTTTCAGGATGCGTGACAGATCGAGAGACAGCGAGGATCATACCAATGGCCAAGCATGTGAATACCATTGATGTACCCCCGTAGGAGACCAATGGAAGAGGTTGGCCCGTGGTTGGGAATAGCCGCACGGCTACAGCCATGTTGATCATGGCTTGGAAAACGAGCAGGAATCCAAGCCCCATGGCGAGCAATCCTCCAAAATGTCTCGGGCAACGTGTCGCGGTTCGAAGCGTTCGATAGAGCAGAATGAGATAGAGCAAAACGAGTCCCAGACCTCCCATAATTGCTCCCCATTCTTCAATAATGAAGGCATAAATCATGTCAGAATAGGGGTGAGGAAGGAAATTTCGTGAAGTGCCGGAGCCGGGCCCTTGCGGGAGAATTCCTCCACGATTGATCGCTACCTGAGCCAATTCGATTTGGTATTCCAACGAGTCGCCATCTTCTGCATTGCCCAGTCCGGCAAATCGCTCAATTCGTCCTGCCCAGGTTCCAAAGCGGGGAAGCAGTTCGGGGGCAGCTTTTCCAAGACCATAGAGCATAAAAAGACCGGCCACGCCCAATCCGCCAATTTTTAGCATGTGCCTCATCGGAACACCACCAATAAAAAGCATGACTATGCAGACGATTCCGAGGAGCGCAGCTGTGGAAAAATCGGCGGGCAGAATTAAGAGACAAATGATTCCAATGGGAAATAAAATGGGCAATACCCCCATTTTAAAGTCGTGCAATTGGGTGCGTCTGTTGTTCAGTTCCCTCGCCACATAGGTGACAAGCACAACCTTGGCAAAGTCGGATGTTTGAAGTGTCAGTCCAATAAACGGAATGCGAAGCCATCGTTTGGCTTCATTGATGTCAGCTCCAAATAAAAGGGTTAGAAGTAGCAGTGCTGCTGCTACCCAAATAAGTACTTGAGCGAAGCGGGAGAAATAGCGAAAATTCACTTTGTGCACCAAAAGCATCACCCCCCATCCGAGGGCGAGCATGGTGCCTTGCTTGAATAAAAACCGCAGCGAACTTCCATCCGTCTTATACGCCAGCGAAGAGATGGCACTGTACACCGCTAATAGCGAGCACAGGCTAAGGATTAAGGTAACCATCCAAATGACCTTATCCCCTTCTAGCCAGGCGCCAATGCGCCGGTTCAAAGAGCCCATTTCTTCCTTCGCTCCAGAACGTTCAGCGGTTTTAGCCATGCTCAGAGGCTGCGGACGGCTGCTTTGAATTCACGGCCCCGCTCTTCGTAGGAACCGAACAGATCGAAACTGGCACAAGCCGGAGAGAGAAGCACGGTGGAGCCGGGCATTCCTAAATCATATGCTTTTTGAACGGCTTCTTGAGCCGAATTCACTTCGCAGATGCTCTCTACGCGATCGCCAAAGTTGTCAATGAGTGTTTTGTTGTTTTTTCCAAGGCAGATAAGGTGGTCGACCTTGCTGGTTACGAGGTGCAACAATGAGGTGTAATCATTGCCTTTGTCGACACCTCCCGCAATCCAAATGATGGGACCTGGGATGCTTTCCAGTGCAAACCAAGCACTATTGACATTGGTCGCTTTTGAGTCATTGATGAATTTGATGTTGTTGGTTTCGAGCACGAATTCCATGCGGTGCTCGATGGCGTCAAATTGCGATAAGCTCTCGCGAATGCCTTCGCTGCGGAGCTCTAGAACCCGCGATGCTACGCTTGCAGCCATGCTGTTGTACAGGTTGTGTTTTCCCTGTAGAGCCAATTCTTGGATGGTCATGGTAAATGGGTTTTTGGTGGGTATGTAGATTGTGAATGTTTCTTTTTGAGGTCCAGTGTCTGATGAGACACCTGCCCAGCCCCAAGGGGATAGGCCTTTTTGTTGCAGCGCTTCTCGCAGCGCTTCAGGCGTATGTTTGATGCTGATAGCGACAACGCGCGCCCGCGTTCCACCATTGTTTCCGCGCTTCCAACGCGCCATTGACAGTTCGTCATCGGCGTTGATAATGAGTACGTCTTGTTCCGTTTGCTGCCGTGTGATTCGCCATTTTGAGTCGGCGTAATCTTCGATGCTGTCGTTGTATCTGTCCAGGTGATCTGGAGAAATATTTAGTAGGATGGCAATATTTGGTCGAAATGTGAGGGTTCCATCGAGTTGAAAGCTGCTGACTTCCACGACTTGGAAACTGGCCGGCTTCGTCCGTGCAGCAAGGTCTCTGGCCCAGCTGGTTCCAATGTTGCCTACACACGCGACTTCGCATCCGGCATCGTGTAAGATTGCCGCAATCAAGGCCGTTGTGGTGGTTTTTCCATTCGCCCCAGTAATCGCTACAATCTGCTCGTTTTTAGAACGTGCGAATCGTGCGGCAAATTCGATTTCACTGATGACGTCGACACCGGCTTCGCGCAAAGTTTGAATCAGGGTTTCTTGCTCTGGAATTCCCGGACTTTTAACGACAAATCCATTGGCTTTTCCTGCCTCTAGGATGCGCGACTCATTGTGCTGGCCGCTCTCAAAATCGATGTTCAATGCATTGAGTTCATCGATCCGATCGGGCGCAATCACACCGCGATCACTGACCCAAGGCAGCAGGCCATGGCGCAGAGCGAGTCGAGCGGCACCAATGCCGCTTTCGCCTGCTCCAAGAATGGGAATGATTGCTTGAGACATATTGACTACCGAACTTTGAGGGTAACGATTGTGACAACGGCGAGCAGAATGCCGACGATCCAGAACCGCGCTGTTATTTTGGATTCAGGAAGGTTCAGTTTCTGATAATGGTGATGCAGAGGTGCCATGAGGAAAATGCGCTGACCAGTTCCGGTTTTCTTGCGGGTGTATTTGAACCACCCTACTTGCATGACCACGGACAGATTTTCAATCAAGAAAATTCCACAGAGTACAGGAAGCAGCAGTTCTTTTCGAATGGCAATGGCAAATGCTGCAATGATGCCGCCGAGTGCTAAGCTCCCCGTATCTCCCATAAAGACTTGTGCGGGAAATGCATTGTACCATAAAAAGCCAATGCATCCGCCGACAAAAGCGGCGATGAAAACAACGAGTTCTTCCGAAAATGGGATGTAGTGAATGTTCAGATAATCTGCCGCTACGATGTTTGAACTTACATAGGCCAATACCGCTAGGCCGAGGCCAACGATTGCGCTGGTGCCCGTGGCTAGGCCATCGATTCCATCGGTCAGATTCGCGCCATTGGAGACGGCCGTGACGATTAGGATTACGAGCGGAATGAATACAACCCATCCAAATCCTTCTGCCTGAGGTCCAATCCAACTGATCAGTCGTTCGTAATCAAAAGCGTTGTCTTTGGTGAATGGCACTGTGGTTTCTGAAGATTTTTTGGCTTCCCAGATGGGGAGCCCAGCATTGGGTTCCAAGACCTCAAATTCAGTACCGTCAATGGCAGTCATGGTCACTACTTGGCCAGTGAATATTCGATCGGCGGGATCTTTCACGGTCACATCGGGATGCCACCACATGATGCAACCAACAATGATTCCTACGCCAACTTGACCAATGATCTTGAATTTTCCCGCCAGTCCTTCTTTGTTCTTCTTGAAGACTTTTATGTAGTCGTCGATGAATCCTATAGCACCCAGCCAGACGGTTACCAGCAACATCATTTGGGTGTAGATGTTGGTCAGGTCTGCGAATAGTACCGTAGGGATTACGATTGAAGCGAGAATGATTAACCCGCCCATTGTTGGCGTGCCTTGCTTATTCAATTGGCCTTCGAGGCCCAAGTCGCGCACGATTTCTCCCACTTGCTTTAGCTGAAGCCATTGGATGATACGTTTTCCAAATAGAATTCCAATTACGAGTGAACTGATCAAGCTCAATGCTGCTCGAAATGAGATGTATTGGAACAATCCGGCTCCGGGAAAATCCCACGTCTGGTCGATGGCGGTGAAGAGGTGGTAAAGCATCAGGCGGGTTTGAATGCGTTGAATAATTCGTCGCGGTCATCAAAATCATGGCGGACGCCTTTGATTTCTTGGTAGGTTTCGTGTCCTTTTCCGGCTACGAGTACGATGTCTCCGCTTTGGGCGATCTGAGCTGCCATTCGAATGGCTTCACGTCGGTTCGCAATAGCAATGCACTTTTTCGCATCAATTGGATCGAGCCCGCTGCGCATGTCGTCGATGATGGCATCAGGATCTTCGTTACGGGGGTTGTCGGACGTCAAGAACACACGATCGCTCCATTGCGCAGCGACCTTTGCCATGATAGGTCGCTTTGTTTTATCCCGATTTCCACCGCAACCAACGACTGTGATGACTTGAGTTTCGCCCGCACGGAAGGAGTCAATCGTCTTCAAAACGTTGTCCAGTGCATCAGGTGTGTGGGCATAATCCACAACGGCAGTAATGTCATTGCTCACTTGTACTTGCTCGAATCGACCGGGTGGTGGATTCAACAGAGACATGTGAGTTAACACATCGAGTTGTTCCATATCGAGCTCGGTAGCGATGGCAAAGACAGAAAGCAAGTTGTAGGCATTGAACCCTCCAATTAGTCGGCTGTAGAGATCGTGGCCGTTGATGTGTAAGTGCAATCCTCCCAGTTGATTTTCAACGATTTTACCTCGGAAATCAGCCATCGACGTCAGGGCATAGTCGCGAACTTTTGCCTTGCAATCATGCACCATGTCCGCTCCATGCGAGTCGTCTTGGTTGTAAAGCGCAAACGCGTCTGAATCAAGGATGTCAAAGAGTCCTTTCTTGGCCTTGATGTATCCGTTGAAATCGCCGTGGTAATCTAGGTGCTCGTGGGTGATGTTGGTGAAGACTGCGCCTGCCAACTTGGTGCCTGCCAACCGATGCTGATGAATGCTATGCGAGCTGGCTTCCATGAACACGTATTTGCAGCCGGCGTCGGCCATTTCTCGGAACATTTGTTGCATCTGAAGGGCATCTGGCGTGGTGTGCGTTGCGGGCACAACGTCGTCGACGATTCGGTTTTCAACCGTTGAGAGCATGCCGGCCTTCCGATCCATGGATCGGAATAGGCGATGCAATAGACTTACCGTAGTTGTTTTTCCATTGGTTCCTGTCACGGCTACCACCTTCATCTTGGTGCTGGGTTCGTCATAGAATTGTGCGGCAATTTGCCCCAAGGCCATTGCGGCGTCATGCACTAGTACGTAACTCACTCCTTTAATGAGTTGCTCGGGCATCCGCTGACATACCACTGCTGTGGCTCCATTTTCAACGGCTTTGCTGATATACAAGAACCCATCAACTTGGGTCCCTGGAATGGCGACAAACAAGCTGAAGGCACGAACTTTTCGACTGTCAAAGGCGATGTCTTCGATAGCGACGTGCGTGTTGCCCTGAATCTCTTTGATTCGGGTTCCATAAAGGATTTCTTTCAACAGTTTCATGCGCTTCAGGACAATTCGATGGTTATTGCGATGTTGGATTTCAAATCGGCTCCGGGTGGAAGGCTTTGGCGGCGAACCGTTCCCATGCCGAGGGTCTTTACTTTAAGGCCGGCATTTTCGAGCAAGTAAAGCGCATCGCGCAGTCCCATCCCGCGCACATCCGGTACGCGATTGCTTGCGATGTTGCGTGTGCTGATAACAGCAGTACTGTCGCTCGTTGTTACCGTCACCCAATCCCCACTGCCAATGCCTTCGTATGGCATTTCGAGGGTTTCATACAATCGGATGAGGTCTGTTTGTGCTCCATCCTTGGAGCCCGGTAATTTGCAGTTTTCAGCCAATAGTCCGGTGCTGGTGGTGTGAAAGGACGGGTCAGTGGCATAGACCTTATTGGCCAGTTCGCGAAACACAGGTCCAGCGATACTGGAGCCGTAATAGACGCCGCTGCGAGTATCAGCGATAACAACGATGCAGGAGTAGCGCGGGTTTTCAGCGGGGAAGTACCCGGCAAACGAGGCGCGGTAGCGTCCGTCATATCCATTGGGGCCTGCGATGCGAGCGGTCCCCGTTTTTCCAGCCACTCGATAGGGGCTCTTGGCAAAAATGAATTGGGCTGTCCCCTTCCCTTCAGGATCAGCCACTCTTTCCAACATGTTTTGGCAGGCCGCTAATACGTTTGGTGCGCAAATCCGTTGGTTGAGGACCTCGGGTTGGAACGTCTTGACAACTTGTCCATTGCTTTCTAAGCGCTCTACAAGTTGTGGGCGCAAGGACTGTCCATTGTTGGCAACGGCATTGTACAAATTCAAGGTTTGCAAAGGTGTTTGAGTGACTTCATATCCAATTGACATTTGAGTGAGTGAGAGACCTGACCACCGCCCTTCACCTACTTTTTGGTAAACCAATGGCGTGGATTCACCTGCCAATCGCAGACCTGTTGGGGCATGTACTCCGATGTCCTGCAACCCGTTGAGAAATATCTGAGCATCGTCGCCAAAAGCGTTTTTGATGGTTAGGGCTGTTCCAACATTGGAGCTTAGTTCGAATATTTCAGTTGTATTTAATATGCCGCTGCCTCCTCGATCGGCATTCGAATCTGACATTCGCTTTCCGTAGAAATATGTGATTCCATTCCCCGTGTCTATTTGGTCATCCGGTTGAACATTGCCCGCGCTCATTGCAGTCATTAAGCTAGCGAGCTTAAACGTTGAGCCAGGTTCAACCGCTCTGCCAATTGCGTGATTGAATGACTCGAAATAGACTGAAGACTCACCTTCTTGAGGTTCCTTCGATGAGCGAGTGAGGTTAGCCATGGCCCGAATCATACCGGTTTTGACTTCCATTAAAATCACGGTTCCCCACGCGGCATCGTGTGCCTGTAATTGTTGCCTCAAAGCACTTGAGGCTACGTCCTGCAGGTGCATATCAATGCTAGAAATGACGTCCAAGCCTGCTTTGGGTTCTATGATGAAGTCGTCTGACACAGGCATCCATTCCCCACCTGCAACGCGTCGTTGTATTTGTTTGCCAATGTTGCCTGACAATTCGTTGTTCCAGCTCGCCTCAAGACCTACGCGGTTTTCATTTCTATCAATCCCAATGGTGCGGGAAGCCAGGTCCCCAAAGGGTTTTTGGCGCTGTTCTGTCCGAGTAAAGGTGAATCCCGATTTAAAGCGTCCGCGACGAACGAACGGAAGTTGTGCGATTTCTTTTTGTTGGATGTAGGATGCGCGTCGTGCGATTAAGGTGTTTCGACGGCCCAAGTTTCTGCCATTGCGTAGCAATTCTCTGTATTCCCTCTGGTTGCGGTCGCCAAGTATTTTACTAAGTCCAAGGCACAGGCTGTCTAATTCTGAATCGAAAACATTCCAGTTGATTGCCTCACTTTTGCTGTCCCACCTCACTTCAAAAATCGGAACGGAGGTGGCCAGTACATTTCCATTGATAGCGTAGATCTGACCGCGAGACGGGTTAATATCGCGCACACTGGATTCAAATCGCTCGCCCACTTCTTTCCACTGCTCGTGTTCAGCACTTTGAATCCAGAGAATCCGACCAAAGATGCTGATGCCAAGGGCTGCAAAAAGACCAAACATCAACCACGCACGTGCAGTGAATTCTTTTTGATTCTTCATGGCGTCCGTTGTTTTTGCTCTAGCAAATAGGGCGGTTCAACGGGTTGACTCAAGCCAATATTGGCAATGTTTTCTTCTACACGGCTTTGCTGCAATTGTGTTTCGAACTGTGCCTTGATTGTCTTGTATTCTGCGCTCAGCTCTTGCAGTTGCCTTTTGTTTTGGATTTTCGCGCGTTCCATCCGTTCAAACTGATATCCCATGGCGATGTAAGCGATGAAAAGAACGCTGATAAATAAGAGGTAGGGAATGTGCCGCGTGACGCCTTCTCGGGTTAGGAAGTCACCACTAAGCAAGTCTCGAATGAGCAGGGCAATGGAGTTTTTTTGCCGGCGCCTTTGACGTTTCTGAGGGTCTCTTTGGCGTACGGTTTTAAAGGGCCACCAAGAAACTTTTGATGGCGATTTTTTTGAAGAGGCTTGATGCTTTGGGCGGTTTCGGGGTGCGTTTGGGTTGACGGTTTTCTGTGCCTTGAGTCTGGCCAATTCCCGATTTTTTCGTTCTAGAAGCTGTTGCTGCTGTGCTTCCATTTCAGAAGGGCTGAGTCGTCGATTCCCTGTTTTTCTCGGGGGCTGCGTGGATGTTTTGAGCAGCGACCGAAGGGCGTGGAAGGGATTCTTCATGCGATGGCCTTTTGGATGTCTTCGGTACTCAAGGCCGTGCGTTCGGCAATGCGCAATCGCGCGCTGCGTGCCCGAGGATTCGTGGCCTGTTCGTCGTTGTCGGCAACGATGGCTTTTCGCGATAGTAAGTTGAACGGGCAGAGAGCTTTTCCTTTGAAGTCCCGATGAATGGTGTCTTCAAAGTTTCCAGAGCGCATAAAATGCTTCACCATTCGGTCTTCGAGACTGTGGTAAGAAATGATGGCCAAGCGCCCACCTTCTTCAAGCAGTTCGATAGAGGACAGCAGCATCGCTTGGAGCGCGCCTAGCTCGTCGTTTACTTCTATGCGCAGTGCCTGAAAAACTTGGGCGAAGTATTGGTTTTCCTTTCCGCGAGGGGCCTGCCTATTAAGGGCTTGGATAAGCTGCTGGGTGCGCTCGATAGGCGCCTCCTTTCGTGCAGCTTCAATAGCGTATGCCGCCTTGTCCGGCCGTTTTAGCTCTCCATATTGTCGAAAAACGCGAGTCAGTTCAGGAACCGTGTATGTCCCAATCACCTCGGTTGCGGAAATGGGTTGCGACTGGTTCATACGCATGTCTAGAGGTCCGTCATATCGGATTGAAAACCCTCGTTCACCGGTGTCGAATTGATGGGATGAAACTCCTAGGTCAGCCAAAATCCCATCAACGTGGCGAACACCCTCTTGGCGTAAGAAATTTCGCATGTGACGAAAGTTCTCGGGAATCAATGCGAAGCGTTCATCTGGAGGAATATTGTCGCGTGCATCGGCGTCTTGGTCCATTCCGTATATGCGCCCATTTGCGTCGAGCGTCTCTAATATCTGGCGCGTATGTCCTCCGCCTCCAAACGTTGCGTCGACGAAAACTCCGTCCTGCTTATTATAAATCCCGAGTCCTTTGAGGCTCGCTGGTGCGAGAACTGGGATGTGATAGGCAGCGGCGTCCACGACTCAATTTTCGTTTGAAGGATCAATGTCCTTGCGGACTTCTTCGGCGAGCGAACCGAAGTCAAAATCTTCCACGTCGTCCAGAACATTCCGGTCGTAGCGTGTTTTGCTCCACACCTCGATTTTTTCACCCAAACCGGACACAATAATTTCGTTGTCATTGGGCAATTCGATGCCGGCATGCTCGAGTAAAAGGGCGGGAATGTTGATTCGACCGGATCCGTCGAGTTCAACATGGGTGGCGCCTTTCATGAATTTTCGTTGAAACAGTTGGTGCTTTTTGTTGTAGCGACTCAATCGAGACATTTCGCGATTCACTTTGTCCCATTCCGGTTGCGGATAAATCACAAGACAATTTTCGAAGATGTCGCGATTCACCACGAGCCCATGCTGGAGGACACTGTTCAATTGCTTCCGCAGCCGAGCAGGGAACATCAAACGCCCTTTGGCATCGATTTTACAATTGTATTCTCCGAGTAGATTTAACATGTCTCTTTTCGCTTCTCAAAATTACCTCACATTTCCCACTTTCTCCCACTCTATGACACTTTCTCCCACTTTGTGGAAAAGTTGTGAAAGGTCAAATCGTTATAACTGAGGCCTAGCCTAGCATCGGGAAAAAACCGCTTTGGCTGCCAGATATCGCTATTAACATGTTTTCAACATAAATTGTGAACAGGACAAGGTGAAACGAAGCTGTTTGTTGGGCACGGGTTCAAAGGGAATTGCCTTTCCTTTGCGTCGCAGACTACATTCAACATTTGAAAACACATGAACATACCTGACATCATTGAGCGAGGCGACTACCGGTACATCGAAGCCGGATCCGGAGAGCCACTTATTGTGCTTCATGGTCTCTTTGGGGCATTGAGCAATTTCAAGGATGTTTTTGATCATTTTGCCTCGAGATTTCGGATCATCATTCCGATGCTTCCTATTTATGAGCTTCCACTCCGAAAGACCAGTGCGAAAAACCTAGCGGTCCATATCGAAGGCTTCGTGGATGAATTGCAGCTGGATCGAGTGCACTTGCTTGGCAATAGCTTGGGTGGTCACGTCGGGTTGATCTATACAAAGAATAACCTTGAGCGCGTGGCTTCCCTGAGTTTGACTGCGAGCAGTGGACTCTATGAAAATGCGTTTGGAAAAAGTTTTCCGCGACGTGAAGACAAGACCTTTATTCGAGACAAAGTGGCGGTAACATTTTACGATCCCAAGCACGCGACGGATGACTTGGTCGATGAGTGCTTTGAAGCGGTCAATAGTCGTGAGAAAATTCTTCGAATTCTGTCTATTGCCAAAAGTGCGATTCGTCACAACATGTCGGAAGACCTTCCGGCAATGAAAACGCCTGTTTGTTTGATTTGGGGGAAAGATGACATCATCACACCGCCTGAAGTGGCAAAAGAATTTCATGCGGGATTTCCGGATAGCGACTTGTTTTGGATTGAGAAATGTGGACATGCGCCTATGATGGAGCATCCGAAGGTGTTTAATCGTATTCTCGCGGATTGGTATGATCAGCGCGGTATAGGAAAGTAAAGATCCCATGGATGTTAAGAACGCCGAATTCATGAAGTCCAGCGCGCATCCGCAAGAATGCCCGCCCCCCGAACGACCGGAATATGCCTTCATTGGCCGCTCCAATGTTGGGAAGTCTTCATTGATCAATATGCTCACTAACCGAAATAGCTTGGCGAAGATTTCTTCAACCCCGGGCAAGACGCAGTTGATCAATCATTTTGTCATCGATGAAGCCCGTGAAAAGAACGGTGTTCTTGTGAGCTGGTACTTGGTTGATCTGCCCGGATTTGGTTATGCAAAAGTGAGCAAATCTAGCCGCGTAAAGTGGCAACGAACCAGTGAGCAGTTTTTAAAAAGTCGTCCCAATCTAATGTGTGTCATGATGCTACTAGATAGCCGGCACACACCTCAAAAAGTGGATTTAGAATTCATGGAATGGATGGGTGACAACCAGCTTCCATTTGTCATGGTCTTCACCAAGGTGGATAAGCTGAATCAAGCAGAACGGGCGTCTTTCATGTCGAAATACGAGGCTGAAATGCTCAAGCGATGGCACCGCATGCCTCCGGTGTATGTTACGAGTGCAGAAAAGGGAGAGGGCCGTGAAGAAGTACTTCGTTTCATCGAGCAAACGAATGCTTTATTCGAAGCGCCTTAATCTGTTAGCACCCCCAGGCGTTTTGCTAGCTCTTCCGTGAAGTTTCGGACGGCATCTGCGTGCGCTTTGTCATTGGTTGCCCTCTCGAGAGTGCCCGCCATGGTCATCATTGTTTGACAAACGAAATGCCGCATTTCTTCCACGCTCATCTCTTTGGTCCATAGGTCCATGTGAACAGCATTTCCATCTTTATCATCCCACATGGCGAGTGCCATGGCTTTGACAGCCTTGTTGCTCACATCGCTGTCCTCAGCAGACCATTGAATGCTCGAGGGTACTTTGTTTTCGTCGGTGGTGATATCGATTTGAATCTTGGAGGTGGTCATGGTTGATGGGATTTGGTCGTTAAAGTTCGGCTCAAATTGCGGTTAAGCGGGTCTATAACTTTTAATGATTGGAAGTGGATCTCGTGTGTTGATGAGATCGCTTAAAGTCCAGTCGGGGTGATCATCCATAAAGTCACTGACCATACGCAGCCCCATCCAGGCGCCGAGTCGATCCGGACCTTCTTGCGGAATTCCGCCGACCCGTGTAAAAGGACCTTCGTCAAACCATCGGCCAAATTCCATCCGATTGGCGTTAAATAACATGCCTTGGGGTTGCAATTCCAGCCAAATGGACTGCTCGTTTTCTACCGCCCATAGGAGATCCTCTGGACTCCAGTCCAGGAGATTGCTCAGCGATTCATTGGGCATGCACTTTTCGAGCAAGAATAGTATTTTCCCCCAATAAAGCAGTTCGTTTGCGCATTGACTTGTGTCATAAAATCGCTCGCTAAAATGCACCAAAAGCCAACCGCGCATGGCTGCCGCAGGAATGCGCGCCGGTTGCATTTTCTCACGCATATATTGGGGAAACATATGAGGCGCGAGGGACTGTACTATGGGGTGATCGGTACCGAGAAACCATTCCAGGCCAATCCCCAAGTGAGTCGGGGTAGGGTATACAGCAAAGTTAAAGCCGCTGTTCATCCATGTAATCTTAGGTGTGGATTCCTCGGGCATAAAGTATCTGAATCGTCCGAAAGCTTGCAACAGGTGTGTTTCGTATTCTGCCAAAGCTTTATCAGAACCAGAGGTTGAATCGATAGCGGCTTCGATAGGGGTCACGTCCGGATGGAGGGCAAACGCTTTCAGTTTGTCGATTGTTGTGGGCGCACTGGCTTGGCCAATCCGCAGAATATCCTCGGTGTAAACAATCCCGAAATCGCCCGTGGCATCCTT
Organism: Flavobacteriales bacterium UBA1959; assembly: GCA_002336085.1. Taxonomy (GTDB): domain Bacteria; phylum Bacteroidota; class Bacteroidia; order Flavobacteriales_D; family Sanyastnellaceae; genus UA16. Next base: position 25,020 of record DDEH01000001.1, read on the forward strand.
CCATATGGCCAATGCTTGGTCAGAGCTGTCTGGCAGATTGGCGATTACGCTTCGCACATCGAGAGGTTGATCAACCTCTGTATGTCGCAAGGCAGAATCGGGCACAACCCACCGTTGGTCATCGCAGCTGCTAAAAACAAAAGCAGCCAGCACCATGGCTGCATTTCCGAAAATGCGGCGCACTCGTAAACATTGCGCAGTTGGAATTGTCTGCCGATTGATTGAAATCATTGGGGTGTTAACCATTAGTTTTGAGACATCGCAAAGATGGAACAGTCAACTCGCTTTCGGAATTACTTGAGGATCTTATTAGTTCCATTCGGTCTAATCCTCCTACTTTCAAGTCCAGGCGGGGCTTTCGGTCAGGGGTATCACCTGGGATTGCAGCTGATTCCCAACGTCTCTATGGCGGAGTCTAGAGAGCTTTCTCACACGGGAGCAGAGGCGAGTGCTCACTTTGGGTATGGATTTGTGTTTGATGCCATGTTCACAGAAACTTATGCAATTGGGACGGGGGTCAATATCTTCTACAATGGAGGTGTTACGCAGCACTTGGCGTTTGCCGAATCTGAAACTGGAACGTCCATTCAGGCCATTCAGCTCCATCAGCAGCAACAATATGTAGAGGTTCCACTGACATTTAAAATGCGAACGAAGGAAATTGGTTACACTACTTACTTTGGTCAGTTTGGGGTGGGATTTGGGCTGAATGTTCGCTCAGAAGCAAGTCAAAAAGTCACACCATTTGCATTCCTCGATTCTTCGGGAGTCGTTTCAGATCTTGTCTTCAACTCGTCTTTACTAGAGAGTGCGGATAGTGAGCAAGTTTCCATGACAGATCGCACGCGCTTGTTTCGTCCAAGCATGATAATAGGCCTTGGGGCTGAGAGGCGGTTGACCGGAACTACCGCGTTGGTGTTTGCGATTCGCTACAATGTGGGGTTGCGAAGCCAATACGAGGATTTTGAAGCATTGCAATTACTGGAGGCCAAACAGCTTATTTTACAATATGATTCGACAACCGGCCAAGAATTGCCTGTTCCGGTCCAGATGCAGGGAAAAACGGGTCAAATTGAACTTTGTTTCGGTCTGATGTTTTAATTGCATATGTCCAACTCAATCATCCCTTCAGCGGCCATTGACTGTATCGTGCAGTGGTTGATCGATTACCAGGCCAAGGCCGGCACAAACGGATGGGTTGTTGGCGTAAGTGGCGGCATTGATTCCGCAGTGACATCCATTTTGTGCGCCCGCACCGGATCTCCAACTTTGTTGGTGGAAATGCCCATTCATCAGCATTCTGAACAGGTAAGTCGGTCTCAAGATCACATCCAGTCATTGACGGAGAAACATGCACATGTTTCGGCACGAAAGGTTGATCTCACGAATGTTTATGAGCAATTGGCTGCTTCGTTGCCGAATGATGGAGATCAATCAGAAGGCTTGGCTCTGGCGAATTCGCGCGCGCGAATTCGGATGACAGCGCTCTATGCTCTTGCGGCTCAAAGAGGAGCGCTGGTTGTTGGAACTGGAAATAAAGTGGAGGATTTTGGGGTTGGGTTTTATACCAAGTATGGCGATGGGGGCGTTGATTTGAGTCCCATTGCCGATTTGGTGAAGACGGAAGTTTTTGCCCTCGCATCGGAGCTTGGAGTTATTGCATCCATCCAAAATGCACCGCCAACCGATGGGTTATGGGGCGATGATCGCACGGATGAAGATCAATTGGGTGCGACTTATCCCGAATTGGAGTGGGCCATGCAGGAGGCGGGCGCTGACTCTCAAGCTTGGTCTTCCCGTCAACATGAGGTGATGGCTATCTACAAACGGCTGAATCAGGTCAATCAGCACAAGATGCAGCCTATTCCTGTTTGTGTTCTGCCTGAATCCGCTCGCCGCAAACACTGAGTTCACTCGTCTTCTTCTTCTTTTTTCGCTGCTTGAATGGTCAGTTTTGTGAATTGTTCCTCTACCGCTCCCTTTTCTTTCCAGATTAATTGGTACGCTCCAATTCCCAGGTGGTCTGCAGTCCCCGCTATCCGAATGGGAACATCAATCTGTTGCCAGCCCTTTTGTACGGAAGCTGAATCGCTTAAGGTGATCCTTTGACCGGTGGAGTCTTCAGCAAGCCAACTGCCCAAAAGCGCCTCCGGTGAAAAACAGCTCAACTGTGCGGTTACGGGTGTCGGCGCATTCCAAGACCATCCTTTTTCGCCCCATTTTTCGCTCCAAGTTACTTCGGCCAATGTGTCCAGAACAAAGTGATTAGGAGCAGAATCAACCCATCGCACGTCTGCGGGCCATTGATTGAGAAGCAGGTCAATATCAAGCACCCAAATGCTCCTTCCGTGCGTGCCGATGACCAATTCATTTTCCCGCTCTTGGATCACCAGATCGTGAACGGGTACCTTGGGCATTTGAGGGTGAAGTGTGCCCCAGGTTTTTCCTGCATCGAGGCTGGCATAACCGCCGCCGTCCGTGCCAACAAACAGAAGATCAGGATGCGATTCTGACTCTATGATTGCGTTTACGGGTTCGGAGGGGATGCCACCGGCTGCGTTGCTAGTGCCAATGCGATTCCAGCTTCTGCCGTCATTCTCAGTCACAAAAACATAGGACTCAAAGTGGTCGAGGCGGTAACCGTTCAGCGTGACATAAAGCCGTTGCGTTGCGTGGTGGCTCCAAAGAACTTCACTTACCCATAAAGTCTGATTCTTTTTGGGACTTTGAGGCACCGGTGAGCTCAAATCCGTCCAGGTGTAGCCTCCATCTCTGCTGATTTGAATGAGGCCATCATCGGTTCCAATGGCCAATTGTCCGAAACGAAGCGGGCTTTCATGCAGGCTCGTAATGGTGCCAAACGGAACATTCCCTCGAAGGCCTCCACGCGTCAAGTCGTTGCTCAAGGTCTCCCATTCACGTCCTTGATCAAAGGACCGATGGACCCGGTTGGAGGCCATGTATAAAATATCGGGCTGGTGCCGGCTTAGCCAAATGGGGGTTTGCCAATTCCAGCGGAGCGGCGTCTCGCCTAATTGATGCTGCGGGTGGATGCTGGTGTAGTTTTCGTTCTCGCGATCTTGCCGGCTGTACCAGCCAAATTGGGAGCCTGAAAAAACGACTGAGGGGTCCCGCGGATCTACTTCGACTTGCATGCCGTCTCCACCGCCAATCATGCTCCAACCGTACTGGCCATTTTGCTGCCATCCAGGTGAGGCTCGGTAGAGCGATGATCCCGCCCAGGTGCCGTTGTCTTGAAGCCCACCGTATATGTGATAGGGTTCAGCGTTGTCCACTTCTATGGCATAAAATTGTCCAACGGCAGGACTGTTGCATTTGATCCAATGATCGCCTCCGTCCCAAGAAATATTGATGCCGCCATCATTGCCGTTGATGAGGTGATTCGGATCGGAGGGATTCGACCACAAGAAATGATGGTCTACATGGACATTCGCGGCTCCAATCGATTGCCATTTTTTGCCTCCGTCAGTCGATTCCAGCAAGGGAACTCCTGCGATATATAAGTGATTGGGGTTTGTGGCATCGACTTCAATCAATCCAAAGTAATATCCGTAGGTATAGCAGACGTTTTCCAGCGGTTGGTCGTGTGTCCGTCTCCACTTTTTGCTGGACAATAAGTCGAGTTGGTAGACTTCGGCCCCGACAATTTCTGCATCGAACAAGGCTTTGTTGCCGTCGGTGAGGTAGTCATGCAAGGCGCTGGGTGATATGTCTCCGCTTTTTACTTGTTCGAAAACTTGAGCGGCGGTCAAATCTTGTGGGAAGTTATTCTCTTCAAGAAAAGCGCTGAGCATTCCTGTGTCAACTTGGCTAAATTTAGCGGCATCTAGCGTGAGGAATATGTCTGCTTTGTAACCTTTGCCATCTTCTTCATCTGAAGGTTTTGGCGTTTGATTGTCCACAAGGGCAAACAGCTGTTTTGATTCGGCATGCCAAGTGAGACCAATTCGTCCGGTGAATTCAGATTGAGGGAAGCCTTCCAAAGCGGATATTTCGCGCCATGTGGTCCCTCCATCACTGGATTCCCAAATGCGGCTTCCGTTGCCATTGCCCTTGAAATCCCATGCTCGTCGGGTGCGGTCCCAGGTTGCAGCGAATAGATGCTGTGGGTCGTTTGAGTCTATGACGAGGTCGACGGCGCCAGCGGCCCCATGCTGGCCTTTTACATCTAAGGTTTTTTGCCAATTTACTCCTCCGTCTGTGGTGCGGTAAATGCCTCCGGATTGGTTTTCGGAATACAGCGGTCCGAGCGCAGCGACATGTGCCACGGCCGGGTTTTCGGGATCGAGTACAATGCGTCCAATGTGCTGGGTTTTTTCCAGCCCGAGGTGGTTCCAAGTCTTTCCGTGGTCATCGCTGGAGTAAACCCCTGTGCCCGCATATGAACTGCGTGAAGAGTTGACCTCTCCGGTACCCACCCAGATGCGTTCGGACTCGCTGTGATACGCCACCGCTCCGAGTGTAATGCTCAAAGCATCATCAAAAAGAGGTTCAAAGCTGGTCCCGTGGTTGTTTGTGAACCAGAGTCCTCCTGAGGCGTAAGCCACGTAGAATGCACTTCCGTCTGAGGAAGCGAGGGCCACGTCTGCCACTCTGCCACTCATGACTGCAGGACCTACGTTGCGCAAAGCCAGTCCGCCAGTCCAGCTGTTTTCTGAAGCGTTTCGCACCTGCGATTTTACATGGAGACGCTCACTGCTCGTTGTGGGATCGAGCGTGTATTTGGATCGGCTGAGTTGGGCGTTGGCCTGATTCTCTAGGTATAAGAGTGAAAGCGCTACAAGTCCAAGGGTTGGAAAGATTCTGGCGTTCATTTCAATTTTGGATTGTTGATGTGACGATTTGAATCACGGGCATTTTTCTTGGCCATATTTTTGTGAAAAGCGTCGGTGAGGTTCACGTCAGTTTGATTTGCGAGTGCTATTAGCACCCAGAGTACATCTGCCATTTCATCACCAAGGTCAGCTCCCTGATCTGATTCCTTCTCGCTTTGTTCGCCGTATCGACGGGCTATGATGCGCGCCAATTCGCCAACTTCCTCGGTAAGAATGGCAAGGTTCGTCAGTTCGTTGAAATAACGAACACCAACAGTAGTAATCCACTGGTCTACATCTTCTTGAAGATCTTGCAAGCTCTTAGTGTCTGGTTTCATGATTTGTTTTTGGTATCAATCCAGATGGTTACCGGACCATCATTGGTGAGTTGGACTTGCATGTCTGACCCGAATTTACCTGTGGCGATAGGCTTCTGTATCGCAACGTCCATCGCGGCTACAAATGCGTTGTAAATGGGTATGGCGTGTTCAGGCTTTGCAGCATGGGTAAAGCTTGGACGGGTGCCTTTTTTGGTAGACGCATGGAGGGTGAATTGGCTGACAATCATAACTTCCCCGTCGATGTCGCAGACGGACCGATTCATCTTTCCTTCTTCATCCGAAAAAATACGCATCCCTGCGATTTTATTTGACAACCAATTAACATCGTCATTGTTGTCTGCTTCTTCCACTCCGATAAGGACCATGAGTCCTTGACTGATTTGTCCGCAAATTGTGTCTGAAATGGAGACAGAGGCTTCGGATACCCGTTGTATGATTGCGCGCATGTGGGTGCAAAATACAACATGCGAAAGGATGGTTTTTCGCCATCCACATTTTCGATAAAAGTCGTGAATAATTGGTGGTAAATCTGAGAGCCAAATCTGCCATTGGCAGTGACCATGGGCTTAATTTT
>DDEH01000088.1 GCA_002336085.1 Flavobacteriales bacterium UBA1959
CGACGGACATTGTTGCGTCGTTGACCGCGTTCCTCGCTTGGTTTCTCTTCACGTCGCTTACCGCTTCGGCTTTTGTCATCACGCGGTTGTTCAGCGCCAGATTTCTCAGAATCCCTGTTGACCTCTTTTTCTTCGGAGATCGCTTCAGAAGATTCTTCCTTCTTGGCGTTTTTCTGAGCCCGCCTCTCTTTGATTGCATCGCCTGGTTGGCGCTTGCTTTTTTCCGCCGGCTTCTGAACGCTCTCTTTGTCTTCAGAGGTGTCTTTCTTCGTTCGACTAGTGGCTTTTGAGGCGGGTCGCTTTGGTTTTTCGTTAGAAGAACTTTCTTTGCTGGCCCTTTTCGCACCTGATGATGCGGGCTTTGAAGGTGCCTTCGAAGATTCACCTGGTCTGAGCGCTTGCTCATCCAAAATGCCATAAACGAGGTCTTGTTTCTTCAGTTTTTCAACCCGGCTTATTCCGAGTTTTTTTGCGATTTCCTTGAGTTCAAGGACTTTTTTCGCATTGAGTTCAATGATGTCGTACATCAAATATGAGGTCAATAGTAGTGTAAATGCTTAGGGATATCCTTGGCAAGGTCGAGAGCTTAATTTTAGTCAGCTCGGTCGATATCAAAAAATAAGTGTAGTAGAACGAATCAAATTGATCGTGCATTCCAAGAATGCTTCCTTAAAGGACATTGCAATAATAGTGAAAAATACTTAATTATCTTCTCGTTTGATGCGATCGCCTAATTCAACCACCTTCATATCTTGCAATTGACCATTGAAAATCTCAAATGTTAGGAGTGTTCGCTTTTGATGAAAACCGTAGATTCCACAGGCTCCGGGATTAATGTACAGCCCACCCCAACTTTCGTCGCGTTTCAATAGGAGTAGGTGGCTGTGGCCGCAAATGAAAACATTTGGTTTATGCTTGATTAGCTTGGACCGAATGCCTTTTGCATACCGACCTGGTCTTCCTCCGATGTGCGTCATAAAAAAGCGAACCCCATCTATTGTCCAGTGCAGGTCCTCTTTAAATTCGGCACGAATTTGGTGGTCATCAATATTCCCAAATACTACGCGAATCTTTTGAGGCTTGAGCGCTTCGATGGCATCTGTAACAAGCAAAGATCCGATGTCACCCGCATGCCAGATTTCATCGCAATCGCTCAAGTAATGATCAAGCCGCTTATCCCAGTGGCTATGTGTGTCTGATAAAAGACCAATTTTCATGATGGCAAATGTCGTAAACTTGTTTGTTTTGACTTCCGTTTTAAAACTTATTGTTAAGAATGAGAGTACCCGCGCAAAGGCTGTTTTCAGCTATTCTATTTCTTGGTTTTTTTCTTGCGTTTGGAATTGATGCGTTTGCTCAATCTTCAAGTAACCGAGCAAACAAGCGCTACAATAGCGCTCGTGAGGCGTATGACCTCAAAGATCGCAATGCTGCCTTGCTCGATTTGGAGGAAGCCTTGCAAATCGACCAAGAATTCTATGATGCGCTGATGCTCAAATCCCAGATCTTCTCAGAGGCCGGGGATTGGGAAAAGGGGATTGCCCCTCTGAGTAGAGCACTTAATATTCGTGAGAATGAGAGGGGAATATGGCTGGAACAGCTCATGCGGTTGCATTTTCGAAGTGGCCAGTACCAGAAATCATTGAAATTATTGGAGGAAGGTAGCCTCCTTCCTAATGGCGTCTTAAAAGATTCATTGCTCATGGCCTCTGTAATTTTTGCGTCGTCGTCGTCGTCGAATCCTTCAGATATTGCACCGGTTGCTCTTTTAGGTGACGTTAATTCTAGTTCGAGAGAATACTATCCAACGCTGTTTTCCAATGGTACGCGCATGATTTTTACGCGAGAACTCAATGTGTACAATCGATCATTTGGGCAGGAAGATTTCTTTGAGGCTGAAAAACAAGGAGATGAGTGGGTGGTCATTCGATCTTTGAACGAAATCAATACAGAACGCAATGAAGGAGCTCCCTCTGTCCGTGGGGACGGACGCGTTTTGATGTTTGCAGCTTGCGCTGGCGTGGACGGTTCTTACGGAAGACGCGCAGGCAAGGGCTCATGCGATATTTTTCAAAGTAATTACGACGTCATTGCTGCATCCTATTTGCCTGCCGAAAATTTGAAGTCCATGAATTCGAGTTCATGGGAGAGTCAGCCTGCCTTGAGTTCGGATGGAAGATTCTTGTTTTTTGTGCGCGCCTTCCAATCGCGAGACGGACGAGGATTGGTGCAGGATATTTACATTTCTGAGCGTGAGGACACAGGAGAATGGACTACGCCTGCACCCTTGCCGGATGTCATTAATTCAGAAGGGAGGGAAGAGAATCCATTTCTCCATTCGGATGGGAGGTCGTTTTATTTTGCTTCGGATGGTCATCCAGGAATGGGAGGGATGGATTTGTTTGTGAGTCGGAAAAATGAAGATGGCACTTGGTCTGAGCCTGAAAACTTGGGTTATCCAATCAACACGAGCGGGGACGAAAACAGTCTGCAAGTTTTTCCTGATGGTCGGCATGCAATTTTCGCTACGGATCGAAGTGAACATGGGAATTTGGACTTGTGGCGTTTTGAACTTCCGCAAGAAGTGAGTGCGAATGAGGTGGCGCTGTGGAAAGGGGAGGTTGTAGATGCCAAGACGGGGCAGGTCGTGGAAGCGAAGGTTCAAGTATTGGATAGCGCTGGAGTTTTGATCAGCACTCAGCGCTCCAATCCGTCCGATGGTCAGTTCACGTTGCCATTTAGCACGAATGAAGAAGTGATCATCCAAATTGAACACCCTGAGTTTGCTTTTTTTAGTTTGACACTCGCGCAGAATACAGACTTAGATCAGTTTGTATCCATTGCCTTGGATCGCCTAGAAATAGGTACGACAATGACCCTGCGCGATGTCCGTTTCGATAAATCATCAGCGGATCTAATAGGAAGTTTTCAGCCAGAGCTCGATCAGTTGGCGAAGACGATGCTGCAATCGCTAATCCGAATTGAAATTATTGGCCACACAGACGCGGATGGTAGCTCAAGCGAGAATTTGTTATTGAGCGAAGCACGCGCTGAAGCGGTGGCTTTGTTTTTAGCAGAACAAGGAGTGGATCGCAAGCGCATGGAGCTTAAAGGAATGGGAGCGACCATGCCAATTGCCTCAAATGAGACGGACTATGGGAAGGCTCGCAACCGCCGAACAGAGATTGTAGTGATTAATTGAGCTTCCACTTCCAAGAGAGCCATACCATCCTTCTGGGAGCCGGGTTGAAATAACGACCACCAAATGCATTGGTTTGAAACCAACTGGAGTAGCTCGCATCCAGTACATTTCGTACACCCAACTGCCAACTGCTTGCTTTTGAATTCACCGCGACCCAAGCATCAAGACGCTGATGTGCGTTCGACCAATCATCCTTCGTGTCGTGCAAAGGCATGCGATCGTTCCAAAAATGCATGCACCCCAAAGACCACTTTTTTGCGTGGTAGCTCGCATTTATGCTTGCAGAGTGTAGCGGAGTTCCGGGCAAGACGTCACTAACATTTTCAAATGAATGTCGATTTAGGCTCCCTTGTCCCTGAACCGTTATTTGGCCGTTACCCGTCTGAACATCAGCCTGCAAAAAGGCTTCTAGCCCAGTCATTTGTAAACCGGGTACGTTGTCAATGTAAATGCCATCGTTTTGGCCAGAAACCGAGGCAATGGCGTCAGAAACAAGTTGGTGATACCCTTGCAGGGAATAGGAAAAGAGGTAATCATTGAAGGATGTTTTTCCTTTCCACCCGAGCTCAATAGCGTTGGCCCGTTCAGGCAGCAAATTTAATGCTGTATAATTGTCGGGGTCGACTAGCTCAAAGGTTGTAGGATGGCTTGATGCCTTCCCGTATTGAATGAAAATGCGGCCATTTGATATTGCTTTTCGGGACAAACTGAAATAGGGCAAAAGGGATATGTGGCTGTAACTTTCGTTGATGGCGACGTAATTATCCGATTCATCGGCACCATCGCCATCGGTAGTGCGTTGCATCCATTCGAATGCAGCTTGTGCATCGAACTGCCAAGTTTCATTTTCTATGCGAATTCCCGAACTAGCCCAAACGTTGGCTGTCGTGCTTGTGATACTATAGCGGTAAGCATTCGAAGCTGGAGAGAGATCAGACTCTTTGAGATCAAGGCGTTCCCCTCGTGCAATGGCTGTTTGATCCCACGTCATTCTATAGCCTTGCGGCAACTGATAGGTTTGGGCTTGCCACCAACGGAGTGAGGCAAACTGTTCTGCCTCCGCCTTGAAACCATTGAAAAACGGACTCGTGCCAAACGGGTTTTCTTTTTCTGAATGTTGTGCGTAAAGCCACAAACCGGATTGCCTGTTGTCCTTTTGCCCTTCTTGGCTCCAGCCTAACCACGTTCGCATGCGGTCTACATGTGCATCGTATGCATCACCAGGCGATGAATCAGAATTGTTATTCGCATCATTCGCATTGAGCGATCCGGGTAATTCCCACGATGCATCCATCCATCCGGCCCAGAGGTGGGTCATTTTATTAGAAGAAGCAATTTTGCGACGATGCAACTCAAATTGCTGCCGTCCATTTGATTCATGGATCCGTCCACCAGGCGTTTCATTCAAAAGAACGCGAACAGTCCATTCGTCTGATGCGAAGCGCGACTGACATTGAAATCCGACCTCACTCGACAATCCACTAAATGACATTTGATTTGCTCCGCTGGTTGCGATTCTTGAGAATCCCGTAATGCGCGTTGGATTCCCCTCATTCAGCAGCGGCCCAAGTGATGTTCCAAGCAACACACCGCCATATCCGCTGCCGTAAATTGCACCTGCAGGCCCTTTGAGGACTTCGAGGCGATTCATCCATTGAGGATTCCATAAGTCCAGTGGAGAAATACCACTGGCATTCGTTAATACGAATCCGTCCATAAGCATGTGCACGTTGCGCACAGCAAAAGGTGCCCGAACACCGCTGCTTCTGATCTGAAGCCTCCTCGAGCCGCCAAACCCACGAGTCTCCATTCTAACACCAGGCAGAGAGTTGAGTGCGTCTTCGAGGTCGGGTGATTTTCCGTTTTGCAAGGTTTCGACGGTCAGTGAGTGAACATTTCCACTCACGCGGTCGGATGGAGTCGGTATCCTGTATGCTTGAACGGTCGCCACATTTACTGCGAGTGTGTCTTGCGAATCGAATTGGTCTTGGGACCAGAGGACATTGGCGTTGGCCACGAGGCCAATCAGTGAAAATTGGACAATACGAAAGGTTTTCATTGCGGTGTGCAATTGAAGAATAATGTGGTCGAAAGGGCCACCGTTAAACAAAAGATAAATGGTCAGTGAGCGACTTGGAAAGTCGTTGTCACCGTACCCTGATCGTGATCGGCACGAATGAAGTAAGAACCCACGGCCCAGTTGGAAATTTCAAGCGACAAGTTTGTGCCTGTGAAACTCCCTTGTTGGATTGCTTTTCCACCAAAGGAATAAATCTCATAAGTAGCGTTATTCAATTGAATTCCCCAATCGAAGCGCACTGCATCATTGGCTGGATTCGGAAATGCATTCACGGCAGCGCCCAATTGCAAATCATTTTCAATCGATGAAGCGAACGCTTCGTTGCGAAATTCCTTGATAATATTGGGGCCGCTTCCGGGGTAAGAAGTTCCGTTGAATGCAACATAAACGGAACCTGTGTAAGGATTCACGGCGATGTCTCTCACGCGCTGATTGAAGCTCGAGAAATACTCATCCTCACCCGTCACACTCAGGCCGTCATCGGATAGATGCATAACGCTCAGGCGCTCATATTGACCACCCAAACCACCAAGTACTGACATTAAAATAGTGTTCTGCCATTCTGGAATCGCTTCGTGATTGTAGTATTCAATTCCATTTACAGCTATGCATGGAGTCCAGGCTTCTAAAGGTTCTATCACGTCATTTTCAGCACAAAACGCTTGTTCTGAATTCGTGTTGCAAAACCCTTCAACTTGAGGCCAGCCGTAGTTTCCTCCAGCGGTAACAATGTTTAACTCGTCATTGGAATTTTGACCATGTTCAGAACTGTAAACAATTCCGTTGGCACCCAATGCCAATCCTTGGCTGTTTCTGTTTCCGATCGTGTACACATAGGACCCTGGGATGGGATTATCACTAGGTACACTTCCGTCGAGGTTCAAGCGCAAGGTTTTGCCTTGCAGGGAGCCCTCCAATTGAGCCAAGGACGAAGAACCAATATCTCCCGTGGTCATTAACAATGTGTTGTCAGGTAGAACAAGTAAACGGCTTCCGTTGTGTATGCCACCCGCCTGAATCGTAAGTAAAATTTCTTCGTTGACCAATGCTGTGCCATCCCAATCGAACACACTCAAATGTTCATCTCCGTTAAATGCGCTTCCAGTACAGTAGACCACGTATACTTTGGGAGTGGTGTCCCAATCTGGATGCATGGCCATGCCGAGCATTCCAGGTTCTCCACTGCCGTTGCTGATGACGGTTTTCTCAAGAATTACGTTGTAGTTTCCTGTTTCAGGATCCACACGCAAGACTTCTCCTTTTCGTGAGGTCATCCAAATTTGGTCATCGGGCCCCCACAGAATCTCCCAAGGCAATTGGACACCTGTAACCAAATTGTATTCGGTTAGTGTGGTATTGCCAACTTCCCAGGTAGGTTGTGCGAAAGTTCCTATCGTAAACACTGTGAGTGCTAAAAAGAGGGTCGGGATACATTTCATGGTCCCAATTTACGGATGTAATTTGCGTTATGCTCATTAATGCCTCCTCCGTTTTCTCGTTAACGACTATTGGATCTGTTTGCGCCATTGCATGGCTCACGTTTTCGCCAATCATTGCGCTCCAAGCGCAAGAAACTCCAGATTGGATGTTTGCATTAGAAGGGCGCTATGTAGGCCGGTTTGAGGAAGCCGTTTTGGGCACGGATGAGTTGCTGACCTACGATGTGAGAATCGATGGTTTGCGCAATGGAAAAGAGGATGGATTTGTGCTCCAACTATCGACAGATATGAGTGGCCAAATTAGTGAAGCTGTCCAAATGTGGAATTGGAATCGAACATCCTCAACGGTAGACATCACAGTGATTGCCGAGAACCAACCGCAGATTTCAGAATGGTTTTATACCAGTTCTGGATTTTCTACCTTACTAACTCGAGGTACTTCCGAAGGAAATGCTGCTGCCATTGAAAGATGGCGATTGGAGCGCCTTCCGGGACAATTGCGTTGGGACAAGTACGTCAACTTTGGGGATGGCAATTGGCAGTTTCGCTGGCGCTATGTGCTGGATGAGCAAATCGACTAAGTCAAAATCAGAGAGAAGCATTTACATCAAAGGCGGCACAGGCATTTGGCTCGAGCGTTACAGTAGACCCCTCGAACTCCGCCATGCCAAGCAACAACGACAGGGATGATTGCTTGGGCAAAGAGACCGTTTTATGTTGGTTGCTCGTGTTAATGTAGGTCACTGTTTTTTCACCTAGATAGGTGCGTTCAATGGCGAGCACTCCGGCGGCTTTTTCGGGGATAAATATTGCACTTTGGCCATACATAAGACTCATCCGTGATTTGCGCAATTCAATCCACTCGTGTGTCCAGTTCCATAACGCTTGCTCATCCCTGTTCCAATCATCGAAGCGCATCATCCTGCGATTGTCTGGGTCGTTTCCGCCTACATCGGCTATTTCATCACCGTAATAAATACAGGGGATACCAGCGTGGCTCATGATGGATGCCATTAACCAGCCCATGCGCGTGTAGCCGCGCTGACCCGAATGCACAATTTCACGGGTCCAACCTGCCAATTTGGTATCTTCTCCAGGAATGAGCCCGCCATCGGCCAACGATGCAAAACGTGGGCGGTCTTGATTTCCAGTGATGTTGCCCATTAAATGATGTGCTCCGTATGCGCGAAGGCTTTGCTCAGAAATCGCGATAAGAGCGGACAAATCCGGTTCATCAGCTGCAAACACCGCTACCATGGCGTCGTACAGATTGAAGTCAAATTGTGCGTCTAGCATTCCGCTAGCTACGTATTTCTTAATCAAAGAAGGCGCTCCATAGGTTTCGCCAATTTGAAACAACGAACGATTCGACCCGGTTGTTTGGGCTCGCACCTTTGCAGTTAGTTGCCTCCAAAAAACTTCGGGAATGTGCTTTGTTGCATCGTGACGGAACCCATCAATTTGCGTGTTTTTCACCCACCACAATGCACTGTCAGTCATCGTTTCATACACCTCCTTTCGTTGCAGGTCTAAGGTAGGCATGAAGGTATCAAACCAAGTGGTTAGTCGCTGTGAGTCCCAAAGTTGCGTGTTCAAATCTCCATTGGGCAAATAGAGATTTGTCACCCAATCAGGATGCGCGAGATAGACCGGATGATCCTGGTGAACATGGTTTGCGACGTAATCGATTAGAATGTTCATGTCCTTAGCATGAACTTCATTCACCAAGGAATCGAACAACTTCATGGTTCCAAATCTGCGATCGATTCCAGTGGATGCAATTGGCCAATAGCCGTGATAACCACTAAATTTACTGGTAATGTCAGTGCTGGGATCTGACCAAAAACCCCATGCGTCATCAGGATTGGGAGTGATTGGAGATACCCAAACAGTATTGATGCCGAGAGAATCCAAATAAGGCAAGGCTTGAAGTACACCTTTCAAGTCGCCGCCGTAGTGATTCGCATTGGCCTGAACACCAGGATCGTTAGATTTCCAATCGTTTTGCACGTTTCCATTTTTGAATCGATCAACCATTAAGAAATACATAATCATGGTCTGTCGATCTTGCCGTGTAAGCTCGTCCGTATTTTGAATGGGAATGCCATGCTTCAAAGGAATCAATGCGTGCTGTCCCAATTCCGCCTCGTTTGCAACCCAAATGCGAAGGTGGGAACGCTCGTGTTCGGATGCTACCGCAGGAATAGCAAAGGATAAGGCTCCTAACGAATCGGTTTTGCCGGATACCACAAGTGTGTTGTCCCAAAAGACCAGGCAATGTGACGAGGGTGCAGACGTGCAATGAATACTATCTTGGAAGGCTGTGGTCAACTCCAAAGGCTTGTCTATGCCGCGGACTTCAAGAATGGAGTTGAATCCACCAAACCCATTTGCCACGCGGCTCGCATTATTGGGATCAGGAAATTCTTGCCCATTAGATACGAATTGGTATAAATGACTTCCTTTCTCTAGATTCAATTCCACAGCAAGGCTGCTACCAATCTGTTTGAGCGGAATAGGAGAAGATTGCCAGGCGGTGAAACTTCCCATGATGCTCGCATCCTGTATTTCGGCCGTTCGTTCGAGACGAACAGTTACTTTTTTTTTCGTGGTTTTGAGGAGTGGGATTTCAATAGATTTGCCGCTGGACCAAAGTTGGAGATATCCAACGCTATAAAGCGGTTGTTTTGTTATGGCGACTGTCTCATTCAACCCGTCCAAGTCCCGATGAATGGAAATAGGCTCTCCATTCTCCCAAAGAACTGAATCCACGTGTCCAATCCAGGCATGAAAGTCGCCCAATGCAATTCGTGTGCTATCTGATTCTAGCTGCACAGGGATAATGAGCTGCGTTGATGTTTTTTCAGTGGAATCAACATTATGACAACTGGAAATGACAAGAACACTGAACAATAAAAAAGAAAAATGCCATGCTACTGCATGGCATTTTGATGTTGGAGAGTGCGTCATAAAATGCAAGACAAGTTGAATAGGATCATTCGCAATCTAAAAGGGATATGATTTCAAAAGGTGGTGGCCCGGGAGGGTAGTTGAATCCTTCTCGAGCAATGTAGTACCAAATCTCACTGAGTTTTTCTTCTCCCGTTAAGAACTGAGAAAATAAATCTTCGGGAATAAGAGTGCTCCGGAATTTTCCGTTTCCCATGGACGAGAGCTTTAGCTGCGGAGTCTGTGTCACTTGGCTTTCATCAACGTATTCGAAGCTCGTAAAGGCGTCAACTTTGCCAAGCACGTAAATATAACAGTCATCCTCGCCCATGGCCTGAAGCCCCTCATAAAGATTCTCTTGATTGTTATCGTATGTAATGGTAATATAGTCGTCGGGCTCTCGCAATTCGGGGAATACGCAAATGCGTGCTTCGCACAGTTTGGGAATGATATCGACGTGCAAATCCTCAGATTTTCCTTCGAATGGGAATCCTTCGGCTTCCATTCCATTACTCAATTTTGCCAAGCAAGAAATGCCCCTCGAGAAAAGTTGGGGTCCGTCCACACCGTAATACTCTGACGGTACAAAGGTCATGGAGTACAACTTGGGGCCCACCTTGGTCAATTCTTGATGGTCAGCCGAGTTGTCCCAATCTCCATTGCCTGCTGCAGGATTGGAGGGGTCCCATGTCCATAGGAATACGGAGGTATCCGGATGCGCGTCTAGGATTCCAGAGAGTCCATTGTTCTGAATACCATCTTCACTCTGGTTCATGTCGATGAACAAAGTCATTTCTGAATTCGCATCGGTGGGTGAAGGAAGGACATAAACTTTCTGACTCGAGGCTGAGGCTGAGCAAAAGAGGAGAAAGCCTCCAATAAAAAGCACATTCGATATTGTCTTCTTCATCCGTTTATTCTATTGAATTCAAAAGTGTAAACATTGGTAGCTGCTGAACCGCATTCTCTTCTGTACTCGATACGCATGTTTTCGTCAAATTCACGTACCATTCCCCCTAAGTTGTAGGACAAGGTGTCGTTCACTGTATAGAGTTCGAGGAAAGTTGGATAGAGGTCGTCATCAAAACCCCAAAAGCCTCCTTCACCGAAATAATTCTTTCCCATTTCAAGCGCTACAGCGTAGGTTCTATCTTCATTGAATGTTAGTTGAATGGGAGTGGAGATGCCATCGATAAAAAACGAACTTAAATCCCTCGTCTCTTTGACAGGACTGTTGAGATCTTGTTGGATGAAACTGCTCAGTTCCCAAGTTCCAAGCATTCCCTGAACCTTGTCAAAGGGATCGCCTAATGCCCCGTCTGTTTCGGGCTTGCACCCACCAAGCGCAGTCAGTAATGCGACCAAGAGTAAGAGGTGGAGCCGTTGAATTGGCTGGTTTGCTGTAGTCATTGTCTAGTTATTTAGAGGCATCCGCCTTCATCGTTTAACTCAAACCCTTGGACGGTCGTCTCGCTGTTTGAGAACTGTAACGACATGCCGGGGCAATCCCATGAGGCCCCGCGAATAATAATGGATTCACCCATGGCCCCGCGCCGGAGGAGTTGATCCACCCACAAACCTTCGCATGCTGTCTCCTTTCTGAACTCTTCTCTTGCGGCTGAAATGACTTCATCCGGTGATGCATCAGAAGCGAGATCGTTGTTTCCGTCGCCATAAGCACGTCCTCGAATGGCATTGATATCGGCAATCGCAATGTCCAAGTCTTCGTTTAATTCTCCAAGGGTCTCTGCACGAATCAAATGCATTAGAGTCAGATAAGCCAATGGCACGTTGAAGTATTCCTTCTCATTGAACCGATTAATGAATGCGCGGGGTCCTGCTGTGTACCATGCCGAACGTCCGTCTGCAGCTCCCGAAAGACTCATGAAAAACGCAAAATCTTCACTGAAAGCCAATTGTGGATTTGCTGTATTGTCAGAACGTAAATTGTCACGAAACCAAGTGCTTCGAAAGTCATTGGGTTGGCTAATGATTCCGAAAATTGTTTCAGGATTAATGATATCCGTTTCATAACGGTCCAAGTCCTCGTCCAATGCAAACACACCCGAGTTGATGACATTTGATGCAAGTTGTGATGCCTCGCTATAATTCCCCATAAGAAAATGCACCTGAGATAGATACGCTTCTGCAGCAAATTTGGTGGCGTAGGGACCATTTTGTAAAGGCAAGTTGGCCGCAGCAAACTCCAGGTCGATAAGAACTTGCTCATAAACAGCTGCCACGCTCGCCCGCGGCAAAGGCTCTTGTGTAGGAGCAATGCGAAGGGGAACACCCGGATGGTCATTGCTCGGAGAATATCCAAAAGGCCGAGCGTAAATCTTTACTGCGCCCCAATGGCACAAAGCTCGGATAAAACGAGCCTCAGCTTCCAGTCGAATCCTCTCATCTTCTGGCAAATCGTCTACAATTCTGAAATTGTCGATCACAACATTCGAACGGTAAATTGCGTAATAAAAGTCGGTATACACTCCGCTGTTGATGCCGGTAAAAAAGGTTGTCTCTCGGTTGTATACTGCGGTAAAGTCAAGGCTATTATCCGGGTAGCCAAAGTTGGGCCCACGCAGTTCGTTTACTATTTGAACGCGACCACCGTAAAGATTGGCGAGTACATCGTAGTTGCTGACGAGAAGGCGTTGTAAATCTTCAGAAGTTTGAATGGCATCCTCAGCAAGAATGACTTCACCCGGTTCGAATTCGAGAAGGTGGTCACATGAAACCAAACTAAGTATCAATCCTGCAATGAAAGTTATTTTAAATTTCATGATTTCGGATTAAAAGTTGGTGGAAATCGAGAGCGTAAAGGCCCGCTCTTGAGGAGGAGTGAGGTAAGTCACATTCGGACTCATGTTCCGGTCCTGGGCATTCTCGAAGTCACGCACCACCTCTGGATCAAGACCTGGGAAGTTTGTGAAAGTGAAAACATTGGTCGCATTGATTGACACTCGGCAGTTTTGAAGAGAGCTTGCTGCATCAAGAGGGATGTTGTATCCCAATGTCACGTTTCTTAAACGCAGGTATGAAGCATCGTAGATGAAGAGACTCGTATTCCACCAAGGAAAGCCCGAAGGCAGACTATAGGTCGTTTCATCCAGTGTAAGGCGAGGGTAGGCGGCCACGTCGCCGGGTTGACGCCAGCGATCGAGTTTTTCCGTTCGCATGTTCCAACCTGTAACCACGCCCAACTGTCGCTTGGCAGACGAGTCAAATATCTTGGCTCCAATGCTGAAGGTAGCCAGTGCGCCAAGGTCCCAGTTTCTGTAGTTCACGGTGTTGTTAAATCCCCCGATGAATTCAGGCAAGCCGTCACCAACGTATTTACGGATGTCATTGTTGTAATCAAACGTCTCCTCACCGTCTAGGTCAAGGTAAACGGGCAGTCCGCTTTCTGGGTCTACGTGGCTGTGCTCCACAAGATAGAAGGACCCGACGGGGCGGCCTACTATCACGCGAGAATCGTTGGTGCCGCCGCTTACGGCATCGGGTGTGTATTCCCCAATGTTGACTAATTCATTGTAATTGCGGGCGATATTCAAGTCAGTTGTCCATTGAATGGCTCCAACTGTATTGCGGGATTTGATGGATAACTCTACTCCGCGATTCAGTATGGTGCCCACATTGTCCCAGAAGTTGGTGAATCCAGTGCTCGCTGGTGTGCTCACGTTCATCAAGACGTCAGTGGAGTATTTGTGGTAGCCTGCGAGTTCGACGGTAACACGGTCTGACCACAATCCCATCTCTACACTTGCATCTACTGTTCTTGACGTTTCCCAGCGCAACGTAGGGTTTTCTGGTTGCAAAGGATACAATATTGAATCTCCGGCATAGGTTATTCCATTGTCTGCTGCTGAATAAGTGCCAAATCGTGCATAATCAGGCAGTGCTGCATTGCCGGTCAACCCCATGCTAGAACGCACCTTTAAAAAGCTAATCGTCTGACTCTGGAACCAATCTTCATCCGATACGACCCATCCGGCAGATATAGACGGAAAGAAGCCATAGCGGCTATCCCGTCCGAAGCGTGAACTTCCGTCAACTCGCGCGGTTGCCTGAAAGAAATAGCGGTCGTTCAAAGTGTAATTTAGGCGCCCAAAATAAGAGAGGAAGCTATGCTGAGAGGGCAGGTTGACCGTTGTATTCACGCTTTCCGCGTCTTGGGTCAAGGAATCGTTTTCGAATATGGGGGAGTCCACTTGTCCGTAAAACAACCCATAACCATAATTGTCGGTGCGTTGAAATTCGCT
The DNA here is from genome assembly GCA_002336085.1 of Flavobacteriales bacterium UBA1959. GTDB lineage: Bacteria > Bacteroidota > Bacteroidia > Flavobacteriales_D > Sanyastnellaceae > UA16. The sequence goes on from DDEH01000088.1 coordinate 13,933, forward strand.
GCCAAGCAAAAAACTAATGGTTTGCTTATCATCTAGCTCCAGACGGTAGTCAGCTGTTGCGCTGTAGTTCCAATTCAGTACATAATTGGCATAGCGACTCGCACTTCCCAGATTGGTATTTATGGACAGAGCTCCAGGGTTGAATACATCCTCCTTCAGGTGCAAATAATCGAATCCTCCGCTCACTTTTAAGTTGAGGTTCTCAATGGGCGAATAGATCAATTGAGCATTGCTAATGGACCGATCCTCAGTAGTTTTCCACTTCTTTAGTTCGCGCACGGCGACGGGGTTTTTGGTCCCTCCCCATTCGTCAAACCATAAGAAATATTCACCGGCTTCGTTCGTTACGTTGCCGTTGGCGTCGATCTCATCTTGGGCATATTGGACGGGATAAAAAGGAAGTGCGTTCGACATGGCATCGCCAAGTCCGCCTGACCAAGCCGCATCGATCCGACTGTTCTCACCACGAGACAAAGATGTGCTCAGCAGTACTTTGGTTTTTGGGGTAGGTTTCCAATCAAAGTTTATTCGGGCGCTTGTGCGATCGTAGGAATTTCCTCGGAGGTAACTTTCGTTGTTATCCTTTGATACTCCTGCATAAAAGCTATAGCGATCAGCACCATGCCGGACTCCAAAATTCACTGCATTCTTTAGGCCGATTCCGATGGTTTCGTCCACCCAATCTGTGTTGGTAAGCAATGCACGTTCGTATGCTTCACGACGCGTATTCGCATCGTCTGCAGAGGATGTCATATTGGGCAACCAAACGTAACCCGTCCCACCGTCGTTTTCCCATGCTTCTTGACGCAACGCCAAGTAAGTTTCCGTGTCCATCATGTTGGGGCGGGTAGCTGGCGTTCCAACGCCCATTCGCGTGCTAAATTCAAATGATGTTCCTTTTTGACCTCGTTTGGTGGTAATTAAAATCACTCCATTTGCTCCTCTAGATCCATAAATTCCCGTGGCTGCGGCATCTTTAAGAATCTCGACAGATTGGATGTCGTTGGGATTGATGGCTGCCAAAGGATTGTTATTCAGTGCCCCTGAATTTCCCCGTAAAAAGTATTCTTGTGTGATTGGAATCCCGTCGACAACGTACAAAGGATCACCAGCGGCTGAAACTGATGCTACACCTCGCACTCTAATCAATGATGGCGCTCCAGCAATACCAGACGATTGGCTCACTTGCACACCAGCTGCTTGTCCTTGAAGAGCAGCTTCAAATGAAGGAGTTTGAATTCCTGTAATTTGCTTCGCGTCGACTTGTACAATGCTACCTGTAACCTCCTTCTTGCGTTGAACGCCGTACCCTACTACGACCACATCTTCGATTAAAACGGCATCGTCAGCAAGCGCTATGTTCAACGAAATATTTGAGTTTCCTATCTGGACATTTTTGGTCTGAGCCACATATCCGATGTAGGAAAAGAAGATTTCATGGCTGCCAGGGCTCAAGATGAAGCTGTATTTACCAGTGGCTGTGGTGAACTGACCGTTGGAGCCGTCTACGACAACAGAAGCTCCCGGAAGCGGAACTCCTTTGCTGTCCATTACTGTTCCGCTTAGGTTTTGTGCGTTAAGTCCTGTGGCAAGGAACATAAACAAACACATGACAAGGTTGAATCTAATCATGGGTAAAGGATTTACGAGGCGTAAGGTAAGTTCATGTAGTATGTCTTTACAACCCGAGATTGGGGGCAGTTATCAACGGTTTCGCTCCACTATAACCCGATTCGAATAGGTGGATGTTCCTTGAATTAATCGCATACTATACATCCCCTCTGGCACATTGCTCCAGTCCAAGTCAATCGAGTTTCGGTTGCGACTGACTTTGATGTGCTGCAAAACGGATTGCCCGAGGTTGTTGCATATGTGTAAGTCATAGGCTGTTGCTGCCGCAGTTGGAACATTCCAAACACTTGTGCCTGCGGTGGGATTTGGATAAAGGAATGCATTCATATCACCTTCCAAGGATGTCAAATCAGATGTGGCAGCAGGGAAGTCGACTGATTGATCCACATAAACATGGTATTCTCCTGGAGAGAAAGTAGCAAATCCATTCACGTCGGATACGTCAATGGACTCACCTGTGAAATAATCCCACCAGACACCCGTGTGCTGAAAGCCAGGAATCATCGAGATTTCGTCAACTTTAAAATTGGCAACGACGACAGCGTTCATGTCCCCGTTTAGATGCAGCCGTTTGCCATAACCGTCAACATCCCAATCGTAATTGGTGGTATTAAATGTCTCGGGATACGTATGTTTCAATGCACAAAGTCCGGATATGACCTCATGAATTCTGTAGCGATTTGAGCTTTCCCGGTAATCCCATCGAACCGGCTTTGCCTCTGTTCGACAATTTTCACTGATTGTGACTCCATCACTGCACGTATTGATGGAATAGTCATACCCCAATTCTTCAAATTGCCAGAGCATCTTTGGTCCAGGAAGAAGAATATTGAAGCATTGTAAGGCTTCTATCCGCTTCAAAGCCGTGTTTAGGGAAGTGACCTGATAATCATCGGTATTGTTGCCAAACTCCAAACATTTATACATCATGCGTTCTTCGTCATGGCTTTCTGGATAAGAAATAATGCCGGGGACATCCATTCCTTGGTTTTGATAGCTGGCCCAACTCAAGTTAGATGGGTATCCCATCGCGGCTTCGCTGTAATCGTATGTGGCATTTGCCCATACCATGAATCCATCGTCCACAAGTGCCTGTTGCTCTGAAAGTTCTGTCCAATGTTCTAGGATCATGTAGAGATCCGGATTGTCCTGCCAAACATGGTCGGCATACTCATTGAGTAGGTTGATCCGGTTTTGGTCATAGGCATTGCCGTTGCCTGGTGTTTGTGTCATTCCTTTCGAGAAATCAAGGCGATATCCGTCTACGTGGAAGTCATCCACCCAATACTGAAGAATGCGCTTCATGTGCTCTCTGGTAGCGGGGCTATCATGGTTCCAATCAAAAAACCAAGCCTCTGGATTTGGAGCCACGGAATTGAACCACGGGTTGTTTTCAGCAGGTTGGAAGTTTTCAGAATCCCAATAAAGCTTGAGAAAAGGGTGGGGGTAATCGGCATGATTCAGAACGATGTCAAGCAGAACCGCTATGCCCCGGTTGTGGCATTCATTGATCAGCGTTTTGAATACTGTATCTGAACCATATGCCTTGTCGAGGGCCAAGAAAAACGTTGGATTGTATCCCCAGCTGTCATTTCCATTGAATTCGTTTACAGGCATAAACTCAATTGCATTGATGCCCAATCGATCCAAATAATCCAGGGTATCTATAATGGTTTGAAAATTTCCCGCATCGGTAAAGTCGCGAACGAGCAATTCATAAATGATCAATGATTCGCGATTGGGTCGAGTGAAATCCTCATCGGACCAGTCAAACGCTGGAGCGCCTGTTCGTAGAACCGAAACAGGGGTGTTTTCCGTAAGCATATTCGGAAAGCCGATCAAATCGGGATACGTTTCCTCCGGAATCCATCCGTCATTCCAAGGGTCTAGTATTTTTTCAGAATAAGGATCTGCAATACGCATGTTATCCGGCATAACATGGTAATGAAATCGATATTCTATGCCGGGAGTCAATCCATTAATTTCAATCCAATGTTTGTTTCCATCCGGGGTTTGAGTCATCAGGAAATCATAGCTCAGTTCCCAATCGCTAAAGTCTCCGACGGCGAATATAAATTCTTTGCCGGGTGCATGCAGTTGCAGAAGCGCAGATGATTCTGACAGGTATTCAATTCCGTCTTGTCCATTGCCTGAAGGCCAGCCTGTGATTGGTGATTCGGGCAGTACAGTAATATTGACCACGTCGCTGACCGAGGAAGTGCCATTATCAGCGATTAGTTCAATGGCGTATTGTCCACCTTCAGCTGAAACAAACGGGTGACTAATTTCAGTGCCAGAGGCCGAGGCTACGATTGAGCCATTGATGGAGATTGTTAAATCGCACAATTCACTCGACTGGCCAAGCAGCTCAAAGGTTTCGCCGATTTCAAGCACAGCGTAACCCAAAGCAGGTGTCATGAGTGAGGCACTAAAGCCTCCATTGCCGATCGCATAGAATATATCGGAGTCATCCGCAGCTCTGCCGACCAAAGTTCCAGTTGCATTGCGAAACACCATCGCCAAACTTTCGATGCTCTCGTCATCAGCTAACCCGTAATATTCTGAAATTGGAAGTCCATTAAAATCAAAACTGTGCACACCGTTACCTTCAGGATTTAACACGGCATTGGGGTCGGCAGTGCCCCACATTGTTTGGACATTTTGCCAATCTGAAGGCCCCGAACTGCTACTGCTGATGATGCCCGTATGTATGTAGACAGGAATGACACCTGCCAATTCACCATTGCCAAGTGAACTATCAAAATAAAGGGTTACTAAATCATCCACAGAAGGAAATGCGGGTTCTGTCCAAACCACTTGCGAAGCAATATGGCCCGGAACAAACATCCATAGAATAAGCCCAATGCTGAGAGTTCTTCCAGAAGTATTCATAGGTTCATTGGTTTGTGTAAACGAAGGGGCGGGTACCTTCAAGTTTGTTTTCTTCGTCATGGTAAATCAGGACAAATAGCCCTGATTTCAGCCTGTCCAATACTACGGTCGTGCCTCGTCCCTCTGAGGCATATTTTCCGTCAGACCCTATGATTTCCCAACGGCAACGAAATGGGAGTATGACTGTTTGCCCAGAAACTAGAGCACTTGGGATTTGAAACGAACGCCACTCAATTGCAGCATCGCTTACCGTTTCTAATGCAATAGAGGTGGCGGTTCCGTTGGCTCCATTTGGGGTGGGAGGGTTGGAACTCAAATGTTCGAACCAAATCCATTCTACGTCACCATCGCTGACTCTACCATGGGATTCGTTTGCCGTGGCACCTGTCCAACTGATCGAATCTAAGAGTCTCCATGCGTCTTCGTCTTCTTGCATCAGGAATAATTCATCATCAGAAGCGTCTAGGGTAAAGGACGCATGAAGAGGCCCTTCATCCGATTCGTCATCGCACCAAATCAGCATGTGCTGACCCGGGTCCAGCGTGACATTCGGTAGCTTCCAACGATTGGGCTCAGCCCAACGATTGGTCAGGTACAGCGTATTGAGGCTTGTCGCAGAAATTCCGGAGTTGTACACTTCTACCCAGTCCTGGAAATCACCTTCTAAATCGGCAATGACGGCATCATTTTTTGGCATGACTTCGTTGATGACAATCCCGTTGCTCGCCAATGAATTCCAAACTTTCTTTGGAGTGCACGGCGACTGCATTTCACCACCAGACGGATTTACCGACGTCACGTGCCACAGCGCAGAGGCATATCCTTCCAAGGGAATGTTAACACGCCACATAGTGCCATGCAATTCGGTGTCGCTGATGCTCAGGACAGAGCTTGAAGATGACCCATCGGGAAACTGAACGTGCGCGGTCATGGTCCAATCCGAGGGGGTTTGAACTTCATGCGCCCAAACCATGACTTCTAACGTATCGTTAAGCGCTGGTCCTTTGGCCCAAGCGAAAGGAGTGGTGTAGGGGGTGTTTTCATAGGGTTCAAGTTGCACATCCGCCCAAAAGTTCCTGGATTCTACGAATCCTGCAATGCTGTGTGCAACGTGATTTCCCCAAGCCTCTGTAATGGAAGATTCAAATGTTGAAGTGTCAAAACCGTAATCAAGTCCATAAAAAGCATCAAGCTCAATGCCTTCAGACAGCAGGGACTGAATCCACTCTCCCCTAGCTTGAACCCATTCTGTAGTCTGCCAATTTTCCATCCACCAGGTTAAATACCAGGAAAATCGATCCCGATAATCTTGGTTGGCCATGATTCGGTCATAAAGCGGTCGGTTGCTGGATTCTGTCCAATTATAAGGGTCTTGATTGGTCCATTCGCCGAACCATTGAATTCCGAATGAATTATCAACGTCATAGGGCAAATACATGATTCGATCATCAAAACTTCTTTGATACAGGTAGTAATTGTTCTTATTGCCCACGTAGTTGTCCCAATGTCCGACGAGAATCTCACCTGCAAGAACTTTTAAGTAAGCGTCCACGTCAAAAACATCTTGGAGTGCGCAGGCGAGATCATTATTCGATGCGTCGTTTAGAGCAACAATGAAGCGAGACAAAGCGCTGTAATCGTCCTGATCTTCATTGGTTTTTAGTTCATATACCCTTTGATCAGACCATTCGGGAGTGAACTTATAGTCTTCGGGGTCAGGCCCCAGGTAAGAAAGGTCTGCGGGATACGTGCACTTCCATAAATTGCCATGTCCAAATTGAAAGCGCTTATCGAGCCAGCTTCCATCAATGTGTTCAGTGGTTGAATAAATACCGTAAAAAGTACCGTTAATGTGAAGCTGTACATGGGTGCTTCTTGACACGGGTATACCTGCATCGCGAAAACTTTCCCAAACAAGCCTCGCACGAAGAGTGCTTGGGTCATTGTGTTCGCCATTTAAATTTAGCTTTTTCACTCCCTGCCACTCTCCATCTGCATCAAAAGCATTGAATGAAATCTTAAACGATTTTTTGTTTGCAGCGCGAGAAGTGTTTCCGCGCAGTCGGATTCCTACGTTTTCTACAGACTCATTATCATTTCCAGAAACAAAAGAAAAGGAAGCGGGGTGTTGAATATTTGAATACCAATTGGGCTCATCAAGCATCCACTCCAGCGCCTCCCCGCATTCAATAAAAATCGATGGCAATGCTTCTGATGGGTAGGCAATTCCTTCGTCCGGATGGGCAAAGAAGGATTGAGCGAAAGAAAAAGTCACTATGCAAAAGCAAGAGACCAAGACTCCACTTTGAATGAGCAGTTGTTGCATCCGACCTATTTGTGAGGATTGTAGCTAAAAAGCTGTGCAGGCTTGTGCGTGACGCCGGTTTGCTTTTCATCCAATGGAATGACATGCGTCATTTTTTTTACGTTTTTCCTAAAGTTTCTTTTGTCAAACTTTTTATCCAATACCACCTCATACAAAGATTGCAATTGGGTCAAAGTGAACTTTTTCGGAAGCAATTCAAAACTTATATGATGGCTCTCCATTTGTTCTCTCAACGCTTCAAATGCCTGGTCCAAAATGTTATTGTGGTCGTATGCAAGCTGACCAATCTCACCGAGGTCTGCCCATTGCACACTTCTTGCAAACGATGCGGGGCGGGGGTGAAAGTCCTGCAGACTCACAAGGCCGTAGTAGCCGATAGTTACAACACGTTGATCGGGCAAATGACGAACGGACTGCAACCACGCCCGGTCCTTTAAGTCCTTGACTCGATTGGGGTCACCAAAAGCATGGAACTGTTTTAGATAAACACCACGAAGTTGGGTTAGGTCAAATAAAACACGCTCTGCAGCCTGCTGCAGGCCTTCGTTCATAAGAATCAAATCGCCCGGCAATTGGGTCAACGGTTGATGAGTGTTGTCTGACGGAATTCCTTTTTGGTTAATCAGCAATACTTTTATTCCGTTGTTATCATATCCAAAAACGACACAGTCAACGGAGAGGTGGAGCGATTGAGAAACAGGCATGGGATCAAATGTACAATATTCATGATGCGCATATATGTGTAATTCATACACTTAGTGTGTCTTCGTTGTTTTTTCATGCCTATATTCGCTTCCGATTTGTCCACATCATATGAATAATAGGACCAGCCAATCATGAAGAAAATTGCAGTACTAACATCAGGAGGTGATGCTCCTGGTATGAATGCAGCCATTCGGGCTGTTGTTCGTACAGCGGTCTATCACGATTGCGAGGCCGTTGGAGTTTTTCAGGGCTATCAAGGGCTTATTTCTGGAGACTTTAAACGCTTGCATGTTCGTTCTGTAGCCAAGATTTTAGGCAGAGGAGGTACGATTTTGAAATCTGCGCGGTGCGATGAGTTTCGTCACGAACAGGGGAGAAGGACTGCGCACCAGCATCTTGTTGAAAATGAGGTGGACGCACTCGTCGTGATTGGCGGAAATGGAACGTTTACCGGTGCTATGTTATTTAGCAAGGAAACCGGCTTCCCCGTTATTGGGATTCCCGGAACAATTGACAATGATTTATCAGGCAGTGATTATACCATTGGTTTTGATACTGCTACGAATACCGTTGTGGAGGCTGTGGATAAAATCCGGGATACAGCCGATAGTCATAATCGTTTATTCTTTGTTGAGGTCATGGGCCGCGACAGTGGTTTTATTGCCTTGAACGCAGGAATCGCAACGGGAGCGGTAGCAGTCATGACCAAAGAGACTGGTATCTCGATTGAAAATCTGGTTGAGATTTTAAAATTGGGTCAAGCATCAAATAAAACTTCAAGCATCGTTATCGTTGCTGAAGGGCACCCGGAAGGAGGTGCATTTGAAATAGCCAAGAAAGTCCATGCGTATGACAATTCATATGAAACGCGTGTGACCGTTCTTGGCCACTTGCAACGGGGCGGTGACCCGAGTTGCGCAGATCGGGTATTGGCTTCTCGCTTGGGCGTTTCAGCAGTTGAGGGACTATTGTCAGGCAAGAAAAATGTAATGGCGGGTGTGATCAATGATCAGTTGGTTTTCTACCCTTTTGATGAAGCACTGAAAAACAAAACGGCGACCCTTGAGGACGAGGTGCGCATTGCAAAAATATTGTCCATTTAAGGATTCGTTAAATTATGAATCACAGTTAAGAAAATGAAAAAAGTTGCTATCAATGGGTTTGGCCGAATCGGGCGTTTGGCATTCCGTAACATGTTGCTCCGCTCTGATTTAAATGTGGTTGCAATCAATGATCTCACAAGTGTTGAGACCTTGGCGCATTTGCTCAAATTTGATTCTATACACGGCCGTTTCGACGGCACAGTTGAAGTGGAAGGAGGAAACTTAAAGGTCAATGGCAATGTGGTCCACATTAGTGCCGAGCGCAATCCGTCGGATCTTCCATGGGCGAGCCACGGCATCGACGTTGTTGTAGAATCTACGGGCGCATTTGCTTCGAAAGAAGGGGCTTCAAAGCATTTGGAAGCGGGTGCAAAAAAAGTGGTTATTTCTGCACCTGCGAAAGGGGATTTGAAAACAATCGTTTTGGGTGTTAATGACAACATTCTCACAGCAGATGACCAGATTATCTCCAATGCCTCCTGCACTACGAATTGTTTGGCCCCGATGGCCAAGGTGCTAGATGATACATTTGGATTGCAACATGGATTAATTACTACGATTCATGCGTACACAGCAGACCAACGATTGCAGGATTCACCACACAAAGATTTGCGACGTGCACGAGCCGCCGCTTTGTCGATGATTCCGACGTCTACAGGAGCAGCCAAGGCCGTTGGACTTGTTTTGCCGTCTCTTGCAGGAAAGCTTGATGGATTGGCGGTTCGAGTGCCCACACCAACAGGCTCTATTACGGATTTGACAGCTACATTGGGCCAAGATGTCACTGTAGAGCAGGTCAATGCGGCGATGAAGTCCGCCGCAAACGGCGCAATGAGGGGAGTTATGGAGTATTCTACAGACCCGCTTGTCTCGGTGGACATCGTTGGGAATCCACACAGCTGTATTTTCGATTCCGGATTAACTGTGGCCATAGGCAATACGGTCAAAATATTTGGTTGGTACGATAACGAGGCTGGCTATGCAACACGTGTTGCAGATTTGGTTGAGCGGCTGTAATTAATAAATAGCAGGTCTATTTTATAAAAATCATATCCAATGAAGATTTTAATAGCTGATAGCGGTTCAACCAAATGTGATTGGATGCTGATTGACGCTTCTGGAAGTGCGATAATGGAATTCCACACCATGGGGTTCAACCCCTATTTCCATACTTCAGATCTCGTCGAATCGAAGATGAGCGATTCGCCGGAGGCTATGAAAATTGCAGCGGATGTAGATCGAGTATATTTCTATGGTGCGGGGAGCAGCTCAGAATTACTTTGCACTATCATTTCTGTGGGGTTACAACGCATTTTCACCAAGGCCGAAGTTCATGTTGGCCATGATTTGGATGGCGCAGCCTACAGCACCTATGCGGGAGAGCCTGCAATCACGTGCATCAT
>DDEH01000112.1 GCA_002336085.1 Flavobacteriales bacterium UBA1959
TGAAGATGCGATGGCGCTGACTGTTGAATGCGACGGTGCAGGCAACGTATCCGACCTAGAAGGCTGGCTTGCTTCGAATGGTGGTGCAGCAGCGACTGACGCATGCAGCGGAGTTACTTGGAGCAACGACTATACTGATATGAATATGGACTGCGGTTCCACAAGCTCTGTGATGGTGACCTTCACAGCCACAGACGCTTGCGGCAATGCGACAACCACAATTGCAATCTTTGCTGTTGCGGATACGACTGCGCCTGAATTTACTCAGGTTCCTGCAGACCAGTCAAGTGAATGTGATGAGATGGAATACGTCGCACTGGCAGTGGATGCATGTGGATCGGCCTTCATTACAGAGTCTCGAGAAGTGATTAGTGACGACGATTGCGGCAATTACGAGCACTTGGTCACATTGACAGCTGCTGATGAATGTGGCAATGCTACGAGCCATGCATTTACTATTGTGGTGAATGATACTGAGGCACCGGAAATTACAGATACTGAAGGTGTTGAAAATGGCGGTATCGTTCCTGTGTGTGCGGAAGATATCTGGGGAACGGTTAATATTCCAGAGGCATTAGTTTTGACAGGAATGGACAATTGTTCTGATGATGTTGATATCACCATGACAGAAACTTTTGCAGGCGAATACGCGCCAAATGATGATGTGAATAGCTATTGTTTACCACTGGATCCGGGAACCATGGCAGATGGATTGACCTGTGATAACTTTACTTCACACGCGGCTAGACTGTTTAACTTCCCCGGAGAAGAATTCTATACGCTCATGGGTGGAATGCTAACGAACAATGCAGATGGCACTACTCATTTGACCATGGAAGTGGTTGGAATGAATAATGCGAATGCAGGCTGGACGTTTGAGGTTGATCTAGATGAAGGCTTGAATTGGCAAGATTGGGTGGATCAGCCGGGTCCTCAGAGCTTCAAGTCCGATTGTGGATTAGGAGATCACACCGAGTGGATGTACCACATCATGCAGTCGTCGAGTACGGCTTCAGGCTGGGGAGATTACGAAGGTTCGGAATTGTCATTGAGCCACCAGCCTTCCAACGGATTCTTCGGATTCCAGGTAGGTCAAGGAGCAAATAACAAAAACGCAAATCACGGTTACAGTGGTTGGTTCTATTACATCGGTACGTTGAATGGCGCTGATGTGATGGGAACAGGTGACGTATTTGGTGATTTGGATTGCAGTCTGCCTTGGAGCATCGAGCGCGAATACGCCGTCTCCGATTGCAGTGGCAATACCACTACATTCTCGTATACAATCGATGTCAATGGCATTACATGCGAGCCCATTGTTCCGACGCTCGACGGCAATGACGATAGCGACAACAGCTGGGGCAGTGATGCCGATGGCGACGGAGCAATCAGCGATGACGATTCGGATGCTGGATCGGAAGATTCGAAACTGCGCTTGTTGGGCCTAAGCCCGAACCCAGTGAATGAGATGGCATTGCTATCGTTCGTGACTTCGGTCGATGAATTGATAACGGTCAATGTATACAATAACGCCGGTGTCTTGGTGACCACTTTGTTCCAGGGGCAGGCATTTGCAGACATTCCAATGACGCTTGAAGTTTCAGCGAATATGTTTGAGGCCGGTCTCTACCAGGTTCAAATTATTTCCAATAATGGAGCAATCACTGCGAAACTAATGGTCGGAAGCTGAACCTAATTTTTATTTGAACTACGGTTCACGACGAAAGCCCTTCCACTATTGGAGGGGCTTTTTTGTTTTGTTCTGAGTTCTCTGCTCTCTGCCGTGCGGCGTTTCGACAAAAGCGTCGGAACTTTGCTCCAATCAAACAGAACGCTATGGTCACCCAACGCACTCCGAGAGAAACGTATGCTTCCAGCGCCCGAATCGTCATGCCCAATGATACCAATACCTTGGGAAATTTGATGGGGGGAAATTTGCTCAATTGGATGGACATCACAGCTGCCATCAGCGCCCACCGTTGTAGTCGTCGCATCTGCGTGACTGCAGCAGTGAACAATGTTTCTTTCAAGAAGCCGATCAAATTGGGGGACATCGTCACCATCCACGCCGAAGTCACTCGAACGTTCAGTAGCTCCATGGAAGTTTATATGCGCGTGTTCGTCGAAAACCATCCAACTGGCGAACAAAGTTTGTGCAACGAAGCCATGTACACATTTGTGGCCGTTGACCAGTTAGGTGCTCCTATTGCGGTGCCCGATGTACAGCCGGAAAACGAGGAAGAACAGGAGCGCTTTGCAGGAGCGCTGCGCCGTCGGCAATTGCGCCTGGTCCTTGCGGGAAAGATGAAGCCTGCTGAGGCGACAGAACTCAAAGCTCTGTTTGATTGACCACATGCTGATGCATGCAGTCCTTTTCTCCGCCAAAGCGGCAACGATTGCCCAATTTGGAACAAGGACGAAGGGAATCCCTTCCCGAAGGCAAAAGCGCTCTAGAACCTGAAGCGGGAGACCAAGGTGCCATTCCCAAAGACGGGCGTGTGCATCCCCAAATGGACGTAACAGGGGTGCCCACTGCCGCACTCATGTGCATCATGCCTGTGTCGCCTGCATAAGTTCTCTCAGCCCCTCGGAGCAAAGCAGCGGATTCTGCGATGGATGTTTTTCCTACCAAATTGACAACTGCATTGTTAGAGCCTTCATTCAGGGCTTCACCAATTTCTGTATCAGTTTGCCCGCCGATTAAAACTGTGCGTCGGCCATTGGCTGTTGCCCTTCTGATAAGGGAACGCATCAATTCGATTGGCAATTGCTTTCCGACATGTGCTGCACCTACCGCTATAACTTCCCAGCTTCCGTCTCGGGCTTCGAAATTCGCAGGAAGTGTTGCGGCTGCAAACATTTCGGGCCAGGCACTAGGTATTGCCGCGCCAAACGCTTCCTGAAATGAGTCAATGTATCGCTCAACGATGTGAGCAATGGGGAGTTTTAGCCACCCGCGGATCAAAAACCATTTGGATAGATTTTGCTTGTCCAAGGTAAAGGCGACGCAACCTAGCGCCCGCTTGATCGCTCGGGACCGCACGTTGGAATGCAGGTCTATGATATAGTCGATGCCCAGGCTCTTCAGTTCTTCTGTCACCTCCGCAGTTGAGGAATCAATGGTGTGGATGCAGTCGATAAGTGCGCCAAACCCTTCTGCGACTCCCCGCATCTTGGATTTGGTTAAAAAATGGATCTCACACGGGCCATGAATCGCCGCTCTCAGACTCACAATAGCCGGAGCGGTAAGCAGGATGTCACCAATGGAGGAAAAGCGAATGACGAGTATACGTGTCGGCCGTGAAGACATGATGCAAAGCTAAGTAAGCCGTTAAAAGAAAAGGCGCCCGTTTGTGGGCGCCTTTCTCAAGCAGTGGAGAGACCGGGATTCGAACCCGGGTTACCCTTTCAGGTAAACACGCTTTCCAAGCGTGCGCCTTAAGCCACTCGGCCACCTCTCCAAGGGTTTCTGCGGTTTCGCACAGAAGGGACGCAAAAGTACCAAAAAACAAGACGTGATTCCAAATCGCAGGTGAGCGATTGCTTTTAGCTCAATGTGCTAAAACGTGTCAATTCTCCGCGAATGTTGCGGGACATAAATGCATGTGCCTCCTCACCTGTAAATCCGCGTCCTAGGCAGGCCATGAGTTTTGTCAAAGCAGCTTCCGTCGTCATGTCGCCTCCTGGGATTACCCCGCAATCGCGCAATAGATGAGCGGTAGCATACCGCTCGGGGTGCACGGCGCCGTGGCCGCATTGGGTGACGTTGACGATTGAAATTCCACGATTGTGTGTTTCGGATAAGATCTTTTTCAATGCAGGGTTTGATGGGGCATTTCCAGATCCAAAGGTTGAAAGCACCAAGCCGCGCAGCTCGGGCCATTCGGTAACGCGTTGAATGACTTCCAAGGGTTGGCCAGGAAATAGGGGGAGCCAAGCAACTCGGTTGTCCAATGCATTGTTGACGTTGAATCGTTCCGCTTCATCCCGGTACATCAAGCTTTCGTTGTAGATGATGTCCACGCCGGCTTCAGCGAGGGCGGGCAGGTTGGGACTGATGATTGCCTGCATCGACTCGGCACTCGCCTTGTGTGTGCGGTTCCCGCGAAACAGGGAGGAACCGAAGTAGACGGCAACTTCTTGCACAATGGATTCACTGAAACGAGTTGATGTAGCAATGTCCACTGCAGCCAATAGGTTTTCTCGGCCGTCCGTCCTTGGCAATCCGATGGGCAGTTGACTTCCGGTAATGATGATGGGCTTACGAAGCCCCTCCAGCATAAAGCTTAACGCAGATGCCGTGTAAGCAAGCGTGTCTGTTCCATGAAGGATGACAAAACCGTCAAATTCAGCATAGTGATGCTTGATGGCGTGAGCCAATTCGAGCCACTCTGTAGTTCCCACATTGGATGAGTCCAAGGGAGGATCAAATGAAATAATTTCAATTTCGCGGTTGGGTTGTTCAAGCTCGGGTACGTGGCGATGAATTTCATTGAAGTCCAACGGTACCAGACCTCCTGACGCGTCCTGTACGCTTCCAATGGTGCCGCCAGTGTAGATGACCAAAACGCGGCTTACGGTCGTTTGTTGGGATGTCATTTCCGTTTCAATTTCTATTTATTGCGCGGGAAGTTGAAACAACTCGATGGCGTTACGGGTGGTGATGTCAGCGACTTCTTCAATGGACATTTCCCAGAGATCAGCTACGCGTTGAGCAACGATCCGAGTGTATGCTGATTCATTTCTTTTCCCTCGATGAGGGACTGGAGAGAGATACGGACTGTCTGTTTCGAGCACAACTCGGCCATGCGGGACATGTGGAAGTACAGCATCGAGCCCGCCATTTTTGTAGGTGGAGACTCCGCCAATTCCCAAGTAAAAATTCCCGTAATCGAGGATGCGGCTGGCTTGATCGATATTGCCCGTAAAGCAATGCACCACACCAGAAAGGTTGGAGTCGTTCAATTCATCCAGTGCTTCAAATAGCGCGTCAAACGCCTCCCGAACGTGAATTACAACGGGGAGATGGAGTGATTTGGCCCATGCTACTTGCGAGCGAAATGCCTCGTGTTGAATGCCTAGGGTGGTTTTGTCCCAGTGCAAGTCGAACCCAATTTCACCGATAGCAATGTATCTACGGCTGGTGTTGTGAAGCGTTGTTTCGATGGTGTGCAATTCCGCTTCCCATTCATTGTGCTTGACATGGCAAGGGTGCAGGCCCATCATGCCAAAACAGCGATCGGGCCATTGGTCCATCATCGAATGGACCCGTGAAATGGAGGCCACGTCAATGTTGGGCAATAGAAGCGTTTGCACATCTGCTTGGATGCAGCGTTCCATGGCCGCTTCACGCTCTCCATCAAAAGCGGGCTGATACAAGTGGGTGTGGGTGTCTATTAGGTGCACAGCGCGAAGGTAGTGAGGAAGCTACCGATTAAATCTGAATGTGTCCTTCAGCATAGGTGACAGCATTGCCGAACAAAAGAACCCTGCCTTCCTCCAGTTCGCAGCGTATTTCACCGCCGCGCTCTGAAATTTGCTTGGCTTCTAACGACTGCTTGTTCAATCGTTCGCTCCAGAATGGAGCCAGGGAGCAGTGAGCCGATCCGGTAACAGGGTCCTCCAAAATGGTTGCCTGAGGCGTGAAAAATCGAGACACGAAATCGTAGTTTGTGCCTGGCGCGGTCACTGCAACCCCGCCAGGATCAAGGTTAATACGGTCAAATAAGGCTCGATTGATGAGCAAATTAGCCACGTCAGATTCTTCCGCGTAGACCAATACGTAGTCCCGTGCTTTAAAAACCTCAATCGGCTGAATGCTCAACGCCTCGGCGATAGCTGAAGGCAACGTTGCCGATTCTGGTCGCCGATTGGGCAAATCCATTCGGTACATGTTCCCATGCTGCTGGACCTCTAACGCCCCACTAACAGTGCGAAATTGAACCGCATTACGCTCGGGTTGGAGGTGCTGGAGGACGACATGACCTGCAGCCAAAGTTGCATGACCGCACAAGTCAATCTCAATGTCGGGTGTGAACCACCGCAAATGATATTCTTCTTCTTCTCGAATCAAAAAAGCGGTCTCCGCAACAGCATTCTCTTTCGCTATGTTCATCAAAAGGGAATCGGAGATCCAATGACTGAGCAATACGACGCAAGCGGAGTTGCCAGAAAAAACATGCTTTGCAAACGCGTCGACTTGATAAAGAGAACAATTCATAGCAACCTATTTTCTAAATCCAGACAAAAATTAGACACACAATCTTGACGGGATATAAATCTACCGGAAATTCTCTTTGTTCGTTGGAGAACCGCGAATTACATTTGCACACTTACTGAAGCCTTGGGTGGATGTAATGCAACACGATTGAAATAACACGAATTAAGATTCATATGAAGAAGTTGTTTTCCCTCTTCGCAATTGTAGGGTTGATTCTCATCAACTTTCCAATAGCAACATTCGCGCAAGACGCTGCGATGGAAATGACCGACACTACTGCATTAGATGTAGCAGTTGATAGCACGGCCATGGCTGCGGATTCCGTGGCTGTCGATTCCATGGCTGTTGACTCCATGGCTGCACCAGTCGCTGCGATTGCTGATGAAGCCCCATCCGAAGAAACCCGCGAAGTGTTGAGCTTTCACCAAACTGTGAAGCGCTACTTCATTGAAGGTGGAGCAACATTTATGGCCTTCGTACTGATTTGCTTGATTTTGGGATTGGCCCTGAGTATCGAGCGGATCATTTACTTAAATATGGCAACGACGAATACCGGCAAACTTGTCGAGGGAATCGAAGGAGCCTTGGAACAAGGAGGTGAAGAAGCCGCCAAAGAGGTGTGCCGCAATACAGCGGGTCCGGTGGCAACAATCTTCTACCAGGGCTTGGACCGATCATCTGGCTCGTACGAAGAGGTGGCCAAGGCCATTGAAGATTACGGCAGTGTTGAGATGTCAAAACTTGAACGTGGATTGAGTTGGATTAGCCTTTTCATCGCCTTGGCTCCCATGCTGGGATTCATGGGTACAGTAATTGGTATGATCTCAGCGTTTGATAAGATTGCTGAAGCCAATACCATCAATGCATCCATTGTTGCGGGCGGTATTAAAGTTGCCTTGATCACGACAGTATCCGGTTTGATTGTAGCGATCATTTTGCAGATCTTTTACAACTATATCTTATCGAAGATTGATAGCATTGTCTTGGACATGGAAGAGGCATCAATGGATCTTGTTGACTTGTTGTACAAGCGAAAGCTTCAAGGCAAATAATCCGCTGAATCATGGGTGATAAAGGATTAAGATTGGGCCTTTCCGTTTTGCGTATTGCAGTGATTGTTGCGGGCATTGTGCTGAGCTACATGATCACTTCAAGAAGTGGAACGGATGAGACATTTGTCGAAGGCCAAGAGCGCTATGGTTCGCTCCTCGATGGATTATTTTACATCATTTATTTCGTTGGTATACTGTGTGCGACCGCCACGGTGCTCTTCGGCTTGGGATTCCTAGTGTTAAAGTTGATCAATAACCCAAAAAGTGTGATGGGAACCATTGTCGGTTTCATCGGATTTGTGTTCATTGGACTTCTAAGTTTCTTCGTATTCGCCGATGACACGGTATTAAATGCTTACGAAGCAAGTGGAATCAAGGTCACCGCAGGTGAGAGCCTTTTTGCGGGTGGTGGTTTGTATTTTGTCTATCTCTTGGGCAGCTTATCCATTTTGACAATCGTTGTTGCGGAAGTGCGCAGCGCATTGAAATAAATCAGCATGGCACGTCGAGAATTAGCAGAAATCAACGCAGGATCGATGGCGGATATCGCTTTCCTCCTCCTAATCTTTTGGTTGGTCACGACCACAATTGATTCGGATGAAGGAATTAAGCGACAGCTTCCTCCTCCTGTTCCTCCTGATATTGATGTGCCTCAGGCGAAAGAACAAAATGTTTTCAATGTGAAGGTGAACTTCTTGGACGAGTTGCTCGTCGAGGCGGAGCCCCTCGATATTGAGGATTTAAAGGATAAGGCGAAAGACTTCCTCATTGCAACGGGAGATGGCATCATGTCACATCCCGTGGGACGTGAAATTGTGGACAGAGAGCGAGCAGTGGTATTGGTCACGGGAGCCAATGGTAAGACAAATGCCGCTTTTCCTGAGCGGATTTGGGTGAAAAAGATTGATGTCAAGCAGCGCATTGCGGAATACCAGGCATTCGTTGCTGCAGCAGAAAATGGCAACCGCAAAAAGAACTTCATCAAAATCTTGGAGAATTGGGAGGATAAGCTTGCGACGATTGAGTTGCTTGGTGGCGACTACAAGGAGCTTCCTCCATCGGCATTGATTTCTATGCAGAATGATAACGCGACGACCTACGATACTTATTTGCAGGTTCAAAACGAATTGCAGTCTGCGGTAAATGAATTGCGCGACGAGTTGGCTGTCGCTAAGTTTGGACGCACCTACAAAGAGTTGGAGGACCTGTATGATCGGAACACGGAAGACGGTGAATTGTTGAAGAAGATCATCGCCGTGCGTTCTGTTTATCCGCAGCGAATTTCCGAGGCTGAACCCCGAGAAGGATCAACGTACTACTGACATGGGAAAGTTTAGAAAAGGAAACAAGCGTGGTATGGCGACGATTTCAACGGCGTCATTGCCTGATATCGTTTTTATGCTGCTGTTCTTCTTCATGGTCGCTACGGTTCTTCGAACGGAAGAGGAAAAGGTTCGTTTGATTCGTCCAGAAGCGTCGGAATTGTATAAAATCGAGAAGAAGCACTTGATCCGTTACGTCAATATCGGAGTCCCCATGGACCGTCGATACGGAACTGAGCCAATCATGCAGTTGAACGATGCCTTTGCATCGCCGGAAATGATCCAAGATTGGGTAATCACAGAGCGCTTGACGCTCGCTGAATCAGAGCAAAGCAAGATGTGGGTGTCTCTGAAAGTCGACAAAGACACAAAAATGGGAATCGTCACCGATGTAAAGCAAGAGTTGCGCAAAGCATCTGCTTTGAAGGTGCTTTACTCCGCATCAGGTCGTGAGAGGACACAGTCAGGCAACTGATTCATTCCTTATCTAGAATTTTATCTCCCAATACGTCGCTGAGCTTGAAATAACTTTCTTCGCTCCATCCCGCAACATGCGGCGACAGCAAGGCCTTCGGATGGGCTGCGAGCTGATGGAAGCAAGGTGGTTTTTCGGAAATTCCCTCTAGGCTCGTCATTTCGAACTCTAACACGTCCAACGCCGCACCAAGTAAGCTGCCAGTGTCCAAGGCTTCAACAATTGCATCGGTGTGGGCGATTCCTCCACGCGCCGAATTGAGGAGATAAAACGGTTGGGAAAATTGACCGATCCATTTCGCGTCGATCATGCCTTTGGTCTCAGATGTCAATGGTATGTGCAAGGAAACCACATCGGCATCATCACAAAGTTGAAGAAAGTCGACTTCCTCCACCCCGAAGTCTCCATCAAACCCGCTTTTGTATTTGTCATAAGCCAACACGCGACAACCAAACCCCAAAAGCCGCTGGGCTAGGGAACGGCCCATGTTTCCAAAGCCAATGATGCCAACAGTGCGCGCTTCCAATTCCAAACCCCGATGCCCTTCGCGATCCCAACCTCCTTCGCGCACATGCTGATTGCTGATGTGAAGTTTGTGCAGCAACATCAGCAACTGTCCAATGACGTGTTCTCCAACGGATGCTGCGTTGCCTTCGGGAGAATTTATCACCCGCACCCCTCGATTGTCTGCAGAGGCCGTATCGATATTTTCGAGCCCTGCACCGCTGCGCGCAATCCACTTCAAATTGGGCATGGCTGTAAGCATTTTGAGGTCGATCGTAAGGCGCGACCGGAGCACAATGCCGTGCACATCGGAGCACGCTCCGTTCAAGATTGAATCTCTGTCAATGCCAGTCTCCCATGAACACGCCATTCCTTCGGCGCTCAATCGATCGAACAACACAGGATGAACGGTATCGAGGAAAACCACGCGCCTACTCATCTCATCCGAGAATTAAGCTGCTGATCAGACTGCCAACAGCGAAATAAATCATCAATCCGATGATGTCGTTGACAGTTGTGATAAAGGGCCCTGTGGCCAAAGCTGGATCTATCTTATACCGGTGCAACATCAAGGGCACAAATGTGCCGAAGAGTGCGGCAAAAATGATCACACAGAGCAAGGCAATGCTCACTGTAATACTGAGTGCTGTGCCAAAATTGAGTGCGAGAGTAATTCCTAAAATGAGGAGCCCGCAAATGAGCCCATTGAGGATGCCAACTCCGAACTCCTTTGAGAGTCGGTCGATTATATTGCTCGTGCTGATGTGGTTTGACGCTAATCCTTGCACTACAATTGCAGCGGATTGTACGCCTACATTGCCACCCATTGCAGCAATCAAAGGAATGAACAGTGCCATTTCTGCATTTTCCTTGATGTCGAACCAGCCAATGACGTATGCACCTCCGATTCCGCCGACTAGGCCGATGAGTAACCACGGCAGTCGAGCGCGGGTCAAGGTGATTACGTCGTCACTGGACTCAACATCTTCAGATATTCCACTGGCCAATTGATAATCCCGCTCTGCATCTTCGATGATGCTATCCACGGCATCATCAATTGTTATGCGTCCCAATAAACGCTGTTCGGCATCCACGACAGGAAGAGCGACCAAGTCGTAACGCTCCATCAGCATTGTTGCTTTTTCTGAGGATTCATGAGCTTGTATGGTCACGTTACCATCCTCCCTCTGCAACTCCTTGACCTTTGACCGGGTACTTTCTGCACCTAGGAGCAAATGTTTCATGCTGAGCCGCCCAGTTAGTCGATCCTCTTCGTCAACTACATAAACCGTGTAAACCTGATGTACTTCTTCTGCTTGCCGTCTGATTTCACGGATGGTCCGAGTGACAGTCCAATCGGCCTGAACTTTCACCAACTCTTTTGCCATCATGGCTCCTGCCGTGCCTTCTTGATAGGCGAGGAGGTCTCGAATGTCAGAAGCACGCTCGTCATCTTCGAGGTGTCCAATGACCTCTTCGGCCTTATTTGGCGGGAGCTCTGCAACTACATCGGTGGCATCGTCAGAGTCCAATTTCCCCAAAACGCCACCTGCAATTTCTTCGGCGGTCATTGCTGACAGCAATTCTGCACGCTGGTCTTCATCCAATTCAATCAGTACATCTGCTCTGACTTCGGGATCGAGGAGACGGTAGAGATAGCTCGCAGGTTCCGATCGCATTTGACCAAGAATTTCAGCCACATCTGTGGCATGCAGGTCCCTTGCCCATGCGCGCAACTCCGAGTCCTGCCCCGCTTCAATGCGGTCAGAGAGTTTTTGGATAAGGTCTTTGTTGATATTGATCATGGCACAGTAGGCTGCCCAAAGTTAAACAGGACTCGTCACTCGAGCGCCTCTGGCTTGATTTACACTCGTTTTTTTCGTTTGCTTTCGAAAAATGACTTAATCAGCGCGCTGCATTCATCTTCCAGAATCCCGTGATCGACGGTCGTTTTGGGGTGAATGAGCGCATCTGAAGGTTGATTCCCCCATTTTTGAAAGCCTCTTTTCTTGTCAGAAGCTCCAAACACAATTCTGCCCACACGGGTCCAGTAAGAGGCTCCAGCACACATTGGACAGGGCTCCAAGGTTACGTAGAGTGTGCATTGGTCAAGGTGTTTGCCTCCTAAAAATTCGGAGGCGGCTGTAAAGGCCTGCATTTCAGCATGGGCAGTGAAGTCATTCAATCGTTCGCACAAATTATGCGCTCGGGCAATGACTTGATTTCGGGCGACAATAACAGCACCTATGGGCACTTCATCCTGCTCGAATGCATACTTCGCCTCAGCTAGAGCTAAGCGCATAAAGTGTTCGTCGTTTTTTGGTTGTTCCATGAAGGTGAGACAAAGTTAGTAGAAGAGAAATACCGGAGTAATCAGCTGGACCCTGATACAAATGCATCCAGGACCGAAAGTGCCAATACGTTGGGCGGATGTGAAGGAATATGCCCCATTGCATCGGGCAACTCGCCTCGCTCGAGCGCAAATTGGGAACAGGTGGCCATGCCCCATTTTTGTTTCCAGAACTCTGCGAGTTGCAGCTGTTCTGGCTGTCCAGGTGTGGGGATGAGGATGGCAGGTTTTCCCAATGCAGCCAAATCCAAGAGAGAAGAGTACCCCGATCGGCAAACAACGACTTGGGCGCCGCGAAGTGCAGATGACAGTTCGGTTTGAGTCGGATTGGGCCAAATCGTCAAGTTGTCCACTTGCTCTATACGGCCTCCTGGACGACCTGCGATCAGGAGACCTGGCTCTGAATCTTCTAAGATCCATTTGCGCAACGCATGTTCCATTAACGTGCGATGCGGCTCGGGTCCACTTACCATGCCTACACGCTGCCAATGGCCGGGTTGTGCATCGAGAGGCAGTCGGCTCAGGACACCAATCATTGTTTGATGTTCCAGTGGATTGTCGGCCGCGAGTCGACCGGACATGGAGAAATCCTTGGTATCGGGCACCCACACTTCTTGGAACCTTCTGGCCTGACGGGCGACAAAAGTTTTTGCAAGTTTCCGAAGCAACAAAGGAACCGGCAGCTGCAACTGGTGAGAAATGAGTGCTGCTGGGACAGTGGGATGCGCCACGCCGTAACAATTGTCGCTGACGATGTGAGTTATATTGTGGTGCAGTGCTAGGAACTCTGTCCATTTTTTTTCCCGCCGGATGCTGAAGAGAAATGAAGGGACTTGTGCGGCAATCTTTATCAAATTGCCATGTTTTGCGTACTGAATTTCGGGGCCTGGCTTGGTGTGAAAAACAGCATCAGTGCCGTCAAATTGGCTACGTAGAAAGACGAGGGCAGTTCCCCGCGAAGCAATATGAACAGTCCAATTTTGATCCAACGCATGGGCAATCAAAGGCGCACTTCGGGTGGCGTGACCCATCCCCCAATCGAGAATTGCGAACAATAAGTGAGGTCTATTTAATTCATTGCCTTTCATCCTGTCTAAGTTCCGTAATTTTGCCGAGTCTATGGGCAAAGCAAAATCGGCAAAATGGAAGGAGTTGGCCACCTTCGAGCGTGTATTTGAACCTACGCTGCAAGATGCCATCGATGGCAATGACTTCGAATTCAGTGGGAATTGGTCACAAAAGGTATTTGGAAATGATCATCCTATCATACTTGAGTTGGGTTGCGGCAAAGGTGAATACACGATTGCACAGGCTCGGAACAACCCCGAGTGCAATTATATCGGAGTCGACATCAAAGGCCAACGTGTGTGGCGCGGCGCCAAAACGATCAATGATGAAGACATCCGCAATGTGGCATTCTTGCGCACCCGTATAGAATTCATTGACCGGTATTTCGCTCCGAATGAAGTCAGCGAAATTTGGTTGACCTTCAGCGATCCCCAACCCAAGGATGAAAAGGGCACAAAGCGAATAACATCTTCGCATTTTATTGAGAATCGATACCGCAACATTTTAAAACCGGGCAGCCTCATCCATGTGAAGAGCGACAGCCCGCTATTGTATGCGATTTCCAAGGAGAATTACGAAGAAGCGAAGTACAAAATTAATTATGACAGCGCCGATGTTTATGGAGAATTGGTGCAGCGAGTGCCCGCTGACCTGAGGGAATTGCTTGAAGTAAAAACCTTCTATGAGAAGATGTGGTTGGAAGAGGGTCGAAAAATTCACTACTTGCAGATTCAAATTTGATGGCTACTACGCCCAAACCAGAGTCGAATCAATTCAGAAACGACGTTTATGCCATTACTCGCTTGATTCCAGTGGGTCGGGTTTCCTCGTACGGTGAAATAGCCGAAAGCATCGGTGCGAAGGGTGCTGCGCGGCGAGTGGGGTGGATCCTAAATGGTTCATTTGACGCAGTTCCCACAGTCCCTGCCCATCGCGTGGTAAATCGGTTAGGTTTGCTGACCGGGCGTATGCATTTTTCGGAGAACATGCCGATGGAGGAATTGTTGCGGTCTGAGGGCGTGGTAGTAGAGAAAGAACGCGTGCTAAACTTTGAAGCTGTGCGCTGGAACCCGATGGTTGAATGCGAAATTGAATGAAAATGGAATGGACTCAACAGGCAGTTTTCGAAGCGCTAAAAGGCGTGATGGATCCCGAGATAGGAAAAGATGTTGTAGGAATGGGTTGGGTGACGGTCAATGCCATTGCTGAAAATAAAATAGACGTCGAGGTGAAGACGGGCAATCCTGCCATGCACGCAAGGCAACGCATGGAGGAAGCCGTCCGCTTTGCTTTGGAACGAGCATTTGGTGACGGCTGTGCCTTAGAGGTGCAAATCACTCCTGTGAAAGCCGTTGAACGAACCCCGGAAACCAGAAAGGTTCTTCCGGGAGTGGAAAACATTATCGCCGTGGCTTCAGGCAAAGGTGGTGTAGGGAAAAGCACGGTTGCCGCCAATCTCGCAGTCGGCCTTGCTCAATTGGGCTACAAAGTTGGATTGTGCGATGCAGATATTTATGGCCCCAGTGTTCCCACTATGTTTGATGTTACCGATGCAAAGCCGGTTCCCATTGAAATGGGAGGTCGAACGTTTATTCAACCGATCGAGCAATACGGTGTCAAGGTGCTCTCAATTGGCTTTTTCGCTGATCCAGACCAAGCCATTGTTTGGCGGGGACCGATGGCGAGCCGAGCTTTGGGACAATTGTTCACTGATACTCACTGGGGGGAATTGGATTTCATGATCGTTGATTTGCCGCCGGGGACCGGAGATATTCACCTCTCGCTGGTCAAGGATGTTCCCCTTAGCGGGGCAGTGATTGTGAGTACACCTCAGGAGGTGGCGCTGGCAGACGCGCGTAAAGGTGTGGGCATGTTCCGACTTGAAAGCATAAATGTCCAGGTTTTAGGTCTGATTGAGAACATGGCTTATTTCGTTCCGCCCGACATGCCTGACAAACGCTATGATATTTTTGGGCGGGATGGAGCGAAACGGCTTGCGGAGTCTTTGGACACACCTTTTTTGGGCGAAGTGCCATTGTTGCAATCCATTCGAGAAGCAGGAGATGCCGGGCGCCCTGCTATGTTGCAAGGAGATTCACCTGCGGCTGCTGCTTTCCGGGCGGTCTTGGCTAACTTGCTCCAAGAATTGGGAAAGAAAACAGATTAATGGCATTGCCGACAGACATAACCGCACGGGTAGAAGGTGCATTGAAGGCACTGCGTCCTTATCTCGAAGCCGATGGTGGAGACATTAGTCTTGTAGAAGTCACGGATAATTTGGAGGTAAAGGTTGAATTGCATGGTGCATGTGCGAGTTGTCAAATGATTCACATGACGATGAAAGGTGGTGTGGAACAGGCGATTCGTCAGGCCGCACCCGAAGTAACGAAAGTGGAGGCCATCAATTGGTCAGAATAACTGGGGTGAAGAGGATGTTTTTTTTGCCGAACATCCGGGGCTTCAACGCTGTTGATTCATTAATTTTACGGCCTTGAAACGCACTTCTTCTCATCAATAGAATTAGATCATAGCATGATCCAAACTGACATACTTATCATTGGAGCTGGACCTTGTGGCTTATTTACGGTCTTTGAAGCGGGCTTGCTCAAGCTTCGTTGTCACCTAATCGATGCTCTGCCGCAGGCGGGGGGTCAATGCAGTGAGATTTATCCGAAGAAGCCTATATATGATATTCCTGCATATCCCTCTATTTTGGCGGGTGATTTGGTGGATAAGCTCATGGAACAAGCCGCTCCATTCGACCCGGGATTCACCTTGGGTGAGCGCGCTGAGGAAATAGAGAAAGACGAAGAAGGTCAGTTTATTTTAACGACCAACCGCGGCACCCAACACCGAGCACCGATCATTGCAATTGCTGGTGGGTTGGGATGTTTTGAGCCGCGGAAACCACCTGTGGAGGGCCTTGTAAATTTTGAGGATCACGGCGTTGAGTACATTATCAAGGACCCGGAGTTTTACCGCGACAAGAAAGTCATCATTTCAGGTGGAGGAGATTCAGCCTTGGACTGGGCGATTTTCTTGGCCGACGGTGTTGCGAAAGAGGTGACCCTCGTTCACCGCCGAACCGAGTTCCGAGGCCATTTGGACAGCGTACAGAAAGTTATGGATATGGCGGCTTCGGGCCGCATTCGACTCTTGACAAATGCGGAGGTTGCCGAAGTACATGGTGAATCTGACTTGCAATCAGTCGTGATCAAGACCAAGAAGGATGGAATGCACACGCTTGAGACCGATCACTGGGTTCCTCTGTTTGGCTTGAGTCCTAAGTTGGGACCCATTGCTGACTGGAAGTTGAATATCACCAAGAATGCAGTTGAGGTGGATACCACCGACTATAGCACAAACGTTCCTGGCATTTATGCGATTGGCGATATCAATACGTATCCGGGCAAGCTCAAATTAATTTTGTGTGGATTTCATGAGGCGACGCTGATGGTTCAAAGCGCTTTCAAGCGGATTTATCCCGATAAAAATCTAGTTCTCAAGTACACCACAGTCAACGGGGTGAACGGTTTTTGATATTCCCCATAGATTTACCAATCCCATGGAAAATACGATTCAGATCCAAGTCCAGGACCGAGAAGGTCAATTGCATGACCTAGAGGGGCCCACGGATATGGGAATGAATATGATGGAATTGTGCCGAGCGGCTGAATTGCCTGTGGAAGGCACCTGCGGTGGTATGGCGATGTGCGCCAGTTGTCATATGTACGTCGAAAGCGCCCATGATTTGTCAGAGAAGTCTGATGATGAGGAGGATATGCTGGATGAGGCTTTTTTTGTAGAAGACAACAGCCGCTTAGGTTGCCAGATTCACCTGTCCAATGATTTGGACGGACTCAAGGTAAAGCTGGCCCCCGTCGGAAATTGATTGCCTTGGGCTTAGTTGAGGACAGGAAGGTTGGCACTGGCAGGCTTTCCATTGTGCAGCCAGTGTTGAACTGCGGGCGACTTGCTGATGGCATCTAAACTCTCCATGTGCCGCATTCCGTGGGCGTCAGAACAGATCATTCGGGCGATGTTGTTTTCGATTAACCGCTTTGCCACACGATACATCTCTGGGCCATAGGCTCCTGCAAGCGAAGCGGCATTGACCGTGATCCAAACACCCCGTTCGGCCAAAGATTCTATTTCCTGAGGCATTTTATGCCAATAGGGATACCGTTCGGCGTGTGCCAAAACACCAGTATACCCTGCCATTTGTAATTCAAATAGTACGTGCTCATGGTTCATCGGTGGTTCGTGGAATCCAAATTCAAAAAGAACACATTTGACCTCCTGTCCGTTTTCATCCAAGCCGGGAAACCAGAGCAATTCATTCGTTCCAATGGAATGTTCGAAATGATCATCCATGAAGTATTCCGCAGCCAGATGGACTTTGAAACTTGGCCAGCGTTCAGCAACTGCTTCTTTCAGCTTTTTGAAGGGATTTTTTAGCGTATGAATGGAATTGGGGTAGATGTCTGAATGGATGTGCGGCGTGATCACAGCTTGTCGGTAACCCATGTCCACGAGACGTTCAATCATTTCCATCGATTGCGCAAGGGATTCCGAACCGTCATCCACGCCAGGCACCATGTGCGAATGCACATCCGTGATGAGATGTTCGCCAATTCGGAGCGGAGAACCACTGAAATCAGGCACATCATTGCGCTTGGATTTAGAGCGAAAACGATTGAGCCAACTCATTCTTTGCCCCGGTTGCCATACATATTTTTGTAATACTCTTGGTATTGACCTGAAGTCACGGAATCGAGCCATTCGCCACTGTTCAGGTACCAGTCAACTGTTGCTTCCAGACCTTTTTCGAAGGTAACGGATGGTTTCCAACCTAGCTCTGTCTCAATGCGTGTAGCATCAATTGCATAGCGCATATCGTGTCCTGCTCGATCCTTGACGAACTCAATCAAGCTTTTGGATGTGCCTTCAGGCCTTCCTAGTGCTCCATCTACAAGTCGAATGATTGCGTGGATCAAGTCGATATTTCTCCACTCATTCAAGCCTCCGATATTGTACGTTCGGCCAAAAGATCCTTTGTGCAGAATTACATCGATTGCAGTGGCGTGATCTTCAACCCACAACCAATCACGCACATTGATGCCCTCGCCGTATACAGGCAACGGTAGTTGATCGCGAATGTTACGAATCATGAGCGGGATCAGCTTTTCTGGGAATTGAAAAGAGCCGTAATTGTTGGAGCAGTTTGAAATGACGATGGGCAACCCATAGGTGTGGTGCCAGGCGCGAACCAAGTGATCACTTGATGCTTTGGAAGAACTATAAGGACTGCGAGGATCGTAGGGGGTGTCCTCTGTGAAGAGCCCCTCCTCCTCCAATGACCCATAGACTTCGTCCGTAGAAATGTGATAGAAACATTTGTCATCCATATTGCCTTCCCAGGCCTTCTTTGCCGCATTAAGCAATGTGGCGGTGCCTATGATATTTGTTTCTAAGAATGCCATCGGATTGGTGATGCTGCGGTCTACATGGCTTTCTGCAGCGAGGTGAACCACGGCATCAAAACGGTATTTATCAAAGAGCGATTCGATTAAATTTTCGTCTTGGATATCGCCTTTTACGAATTGATAATGGGCTTCATTTTCCACATCACGGAGGTTCTCCAAATTGCCGGCATAGGTGAGCAGGTCTAGGTTGGTGATTTTGGCTGCTGGATGATTCTTGAGCAGGGTTCGAATTACATGAGAACCAATAAATCCAGCTCCGCCGGTGATCAAAATGGATTGAAAAGTTCGTGCCATGCTCAGGGTGTATGCTTTTTTACAAAACGATTTACAAGCTCCAATATTCGAGGCGTTGGATTTGGCCTCGGAGTAGCCCTTTCAAATCGGCGATTACTCCGTTGTTGTCTTTCATAAGCGCTTCAAAATCAGATTCATTCATTGTCCGGTACGGTTCGTGGCTCACCGCTAAAACAACCGCGTCATATGCTCCGAGTTTAGGCTTTTCGGCCAAATCAAAGCCGTATTCTTCAGCAACTTGTTTGGGATTCGCAAACGGATCGACCACGTCCACAGCGATGTTGTAGCTCTTGAGTTCACGGATCACATCGACGACTTTGGTATTGCGAATGTCCGCGACATCTTCCTTGAATGTGAGCCCCATAACGAGGATGCGAGAATCCAGGGGATTCTTGTTTTGTTCCAACATCTTCTTGACGACCTGTTTGCCAACGTGCGCACCCATGGCATCATTGACATGTCGGCCAGAATTGATGACTCTGGCGTGGTACCCCAATTTATCGGACTTCCACGTGAGGTAATAGGGGTCAATACCGATGCAGTGTCCGCCAACAAGACCCGGTGAAAATTTAAGGAAATTCCATTTGGTGCCAGCAGCCTCAAGTACTTCGTACGTGTTGATTCCGATGCGATCAAAGATGATGCTGAGTTCGTTGATGAGGGCTATGTTGACATCGCGCTGGGTGTTCTCAATGATCTTAGAGGCTTCGGCCACTTTGATGCTCGAGGCCCTGTGTGTTCCTGCCTTAACCACTAAATCGTACGTTTGAGCGATGGAGTCGGCACTTTCTGCATCTGAACCGCTCACCACCTTGACGATGGTTTCCACAGTATTCACTTTGTCTCCGGGATTGATTCGTTCTGGGCTGTAGCCTACTTTGAAGTCTTTATTGAACGTTAGTCCACTCACTTCTTCGAGCACAGGGACGCAGTCATCTTCGGTGCAGCCGGGATATACAGTTGATTCATACACCACATAATCCCCCGGTTTTAGCGCACTGCCTACAGTGCGCGAAGCACCAATTAAGGGCTTGAGGTCTGGCTGGTTCGACTGGTTAATCGGGGTGGGAACGGCAACAATATGAAATTGTGCTTTTTTCAATTCCTCAGGATCAGCAGAAAAAGAAATATCACAGCCTTCAAAATCTTTGGCCTCCAATTCTTCAGATGGATCAATATGTTTGCGCATCATTTCAATACGCTCTTCATTGATGTCGAATCCAATCACTCGGACATGCTTCGCAAAAGCCAAGGCAATGGGCAGTCCCACATAGCCGAGTCCCACTACGCTCATCGTAGCATCCTTGTTAATGAGGCGCTCATACATATTCATTTCGTGCAATTTATTTGATTCGACTGACCACTGTGGTGTCGGCGGTCGAGACGCTTAATTGATAGTATTGATCCGATTCGGAACATTTCGCCCGTCCGTTTTCGTCAAAATGTAGCCGCTGTCCGAATTCGGACATCCAACCGATTTGACGGGCTGGGTTTCCAACAAGAAGAGCGTACGCGGGAACGGCCGTGGTCACCACGGCACCTGCTCCGATGAAAGCAAATGCCCCTATATCATTGCCACAAACGATAGTGGCATTGGCTCCGATCGTTGCCCCTTTTCCCACATGTGTCTTTGCGTATTGTCCTCTTCGAACCACAGCACTACGGGGGTTGATTATGTTGGTGAAAACGCAACTGGGACCCAAGAATACATCGTCGCTGCAGGTAACGCCTTCATAGATGGAGACGTTGTTTTGCACCTTGACATTCCGTCCCAAGACCACTCCCGGCGAGACCACAACATTTTGCCCAATGTTGCAGTTTTCTCCCAAAATAGCTCGTGGCATGATGTGGCTAAAATGCCATATTTTGCATCCTTCGCCAATGCTTGAACCGTCGTCTATGGCAGCTGTTTCGTGTGCTTGGTAGTGCATGGGAATGGCGTTTTGTTCAGTCTTTGTTGTACTTCGAAAATTCCCGATGTTCGGATTTGTGCAACTGCTCTGTCGTCAATGTTTTGAAATAGGCATAGGTGCGCTTCAGTCCCTCTGCCCGATCTATAGTTGGTTCCCACCCCAAAACGGACTGGGCTCGTCCAATATCTGGTTGGCGTTGCATTGGATCGTTTTCGGGGAGATCTCGGTACACTACTTTTTGCTCCGTACCGGTAAGAGCAATGATTTCCTCGGCAAAGTCGCTGATGGTAATTTCATCGGGATTTCCAATATTCACGGGACGCGTTTCATTGGAAAAATGCAGCCGATAGATTCCTTCCACGAGATCATCCACATAGCAAAAGCTGCGTGTTTGCGATCCTGTTCCAAAGACAGTAAGATCCTCTCCACGAAGCGCCTGACCTATAAAGGCTGGCAGTACACGCCCATCGTTCAGGCGCATGCGTGGACCGTATGTATTGAAGATGCGCACGATGCGCGTTTCTACACCGTGGTAGCGGTGATAGGCCATCGTCATTGACTCTTGAAACCGCTTTGCTTCATCGTAGACTCCGCGGGGTCCAATAGTGTTCACATGGCCAAAGTACTCTTCGTGTTGGGGATGGACCTCGGGATCACCATAAATTTCACTCGTAGACGCAATGGTAATCCGGGCGCCTTTGTGCTTGGCGAGACCGAGGCAATTGTGGACACCGAGGGAACCAACCTTCAGCGTTTGAATGGGAATCTTCAGGTAATCAATTGGCGATGCCGGCGATGCAAAGTGCAGAATGTGGTCCAAAGCTCCTTCGATGTCAATGTGTTCTGTGACATCGTGGTGATGAAAAGCAAAGCTTGGGTGATCCATCAAGGGGGCGAGATTATTAAGATCACCTGTGATGAGATTGTCCATCGCTTCCACGCGAAATCCTTCCTTAATGAAGCGCTCGCAGAGGTGTGAGCCGAGAAAGCCGGCGGCTCCAGTGATGAGTACCCTTTTCATGGTCATATCGGGTGGACGGTTGATCGTCCAATGCTTTTGTAGTAAAAATTCAGCGATTGCATAGACTCCAAATCGTAGAGGTTTCGTCCATCAAAAATAACAGGAGCGTTCAAACGTTTTTTCACTTCAACCATGTCTGGATTACGAAAAACTTGCCATTCCGTGCAAATGAGCAAAGCGTCTGCTCCATCGAGTGCATCCATGTGATTGTGGCTGTATTCGATTTTTTCACCAATTCGATTTTTAACATTTTGAGTTGCTTCCGGATCGAATGCAATTACTTCAGCACCAGCCTCCACCAATCGGTCAATCATGTAGAGGGCAGGGGCTTCACGGATGTCATCTGTTTCGGGCTTAAATGCCAATCCCCAGAGGGCAATGCGTTTGCCGGACAGATCCCCTCCAAAATGGTCCCGGATGGGGTCGAATAAAATGGTCTTTTGCTCTTCATTTGCTCGAATGACACTGGTGAGAATGCCAAAGTCAAAGCCAGATTCTTGTCCGCTGCGGTGCAAGGCTTGTACGTCTTTTGGAAAACAACTTCCACCATAACCAATGCCTGGAAAGAGAAAGCGTGAACCGATTCGAGTATCAGTGCCCATGCCGCGGCGCACCTTGTCTACGTCTGCCCCCACCAACTCGCAAAAGTTGGCGACTTCGTTCATGAAGGTGATTTTCGTTGCAAGAAAAGAATTGGCGGCATATTTCGTGAGCTCTGCACTTTTCTCATCCATGAAGATGATGGGGTTTCCTTGACGAACGAATGG